>JBDSHC010000068.1:0-46614 GCA_039918675.1 Devosia sp. | reverse complement strand
GATTACGTCGCCGTCCAAGAAGATCGACCGGATATTTGGTTCTTTCAAAGAGACGGTTTGATTCTGCTCCCACTCCAACGCGACTCGGATCTTCGAGGTTGAAAGAGCATTGAATTCCTTGTGAATTTCGTTTCCGACGTCGCCTAGTACGTTGTCGGCCCCCTTAAGTATGTCCGTGAGAGCCGACTCCGTCTCGCGCTGAAGATTCCCGAGGCGATCCGAAAAATCGTACTTGGCACGTACCGCCATTAGAATGAGCTTCGAGAAAGCAGAGTTTCGATGCTCGGCCGCCTCAGCGGTGGCGTCCCTTTACTGCTGGAACATAAATCCACTCCAAGTGATTTCGAAGACGAGGCACTGGCCCTGTTGCCCCGTAGGCGTTTTCTTCGCTCGGAATGCGGACATGATCGTTTGGACGCCCAGCTTCGTATGCCCTTACCGCTGCTGAGGCCTGTTCGATGTTCTTCCAAAATGGGAGTGCAGCGCCGCTCGCAATCAGCTCGTCGTAGATCGGCCTTCGTTCGCCAGCCTTCTCCGCGGCAAAGAACGGGGCGCATTCGATCAGACCGTACCGAATGCCTCGGCGTTTCCCTGATACGCCGCCCGCTGTCCGTCGCCCGACAAGCTCAAATGCGACTTTGCCATTTCGGACGTAGTGGCCCAAGTCTTCGGCGGCCTTTCCCACGACCTCATCGAACTCGTAAACGATTGAAATCTCGGCATCCTCCTCACTGCCAACGCTGAAGTCTGCGGGCGTGAGAGAGAATTTTCCGTCGTTGAGCAGGCAATTTAGAGCCCTGAGGACCGTAGATTTTCCGCAATTATTTGGTCCGACTAGCGAAGTATAATCGGAGAACTCCACCACTTCGGATCTAAAACATCTGAAGTTAGTAAATTCAATCTTCGAGAGTTTCATTTTTGAAAATTGTACTTGTTCTTGATGTTATCTAGGAAATACGTGCCGACGGACGCTGCTGACAATAGACCGTCGTAGACAAATTTAGGCACGCCGCGGTACACGTATGTTCCGCCCTTCACAAATTCTATTGTGAGCTCCGAAGAGCTTTCGTTGTATTCGACCGTTGAGATCATACTCGAGGACACAGTCGGCATATTGCTTACCTCCAATCTGCGGCGGATAATATCACGCACTTTGCCGAGCGCTACCGTGCGCCCTCAAATGGCCCTGTCCTACCCACATTCTCGCCCCACTCATTGCTGAGTCTCGACCCTTGGCACGGGGGCGTGTCTGGCCGGCGAGGGTCAGGGGGACCAGGAGCAGCAGAATTGGCCCACCAATTGTTCTCGCGTATCGGCGGCAGTCCTTTGGGACGGGCCGGGTTGGCATCATTTTCGATTTTGGCGATCGTCGGCGTGGCGTCGCAGGTTTTGCCGCTGACGTGTTTGTCGGCGGGGGTCTCGTCGTGTGAGTTGGGGGTCGGTGTTGAGCCGGCGCTGGCTGACACGGTGGAGGCCGATCAGAGTGCGGCGCTCGGGGGGACCAACCCCTCATCCGCCCTTCGGGCACCTTCTCCCGCAAGGGGAGAAGGGAAGACGGCGGGCGCAGGTGATACGACGAAGGTCGCGGCGTCTTCTCTTGGCTCTGTTCGAGTGAGCCCAAGCGGGCTCCCTCGCACAACCGCTCTGCTGGAACAGCCGCCGCTGCCGACGCTGACGCAGAATGATCTGGTGGCGGCGACGTTTCAGGCGCTGAAGGTGGAGCTGACCAGCGCGCCGGCGGACCTCACGACGCGCAAGGTCAAGACGATCACCATCAATGCCGATGGCACGCCGATGTTCGAGGCGGCGCCGATGGTTGAGACGCAGGTGGCCGATGTGGGCACAGCGAGCGCGGCCCCCACCCCCGGCCCCTCCCCGCAGGGGGGAGGGGTGCAGAAGGCAGGTGCTCTGGACGATTGGACAGAAGCCGGGCCGATCGACCAACCGCAGAGGGAGATTGCGGCTGTGGAGGCGCCCAGCGCGCCAATGGCCGCGTCGGAGCCGGCGAGCCGGGAGGAAAGCTCGCCGGTTTCCGCCTATGCGCCGGCTGCGGGCGACAGCGCGACGGTGAGCGGCAAGGGCGCCAATGTGCGCTCGGCCCCCAACAAGGGCAAAAGCGACGTGCTTTTCGCGCTTTCGGGCGGCGCCGAAGTGACCGTGGTGCAGATGAGCCGCGGCTGGGCCAAGGTGGTGGATAAGCAGGGGCGCAGCGGGTGGATTTACGGGGAATATCTGGACCGGGGGTGAGGGCGCTTCCACCCTCCCCCTTCGCGGGGAGGGTAGTGCAGCCAGGACCGACGGGTCCGTAGCGGAACCAGGGAGGGGGAGCCGCTCGCTGGTACCGGGCTGTGGCGCACCCCCTCCGAGCTGCGCTAGGCCTTCGGCCAAGCTTCGCTTGCCTCCCCCGTCGAGGGGTGGTGGCAGAGCCTCGTCCACGGTGTCATCCCCGCGAAGGCGGGGATCCGGTTTGACGCTGGCGCTAATTGGAGTTGGGTCCCCGCTTTCGCGGGGATGACATTGTGGATTGATGCCTGCGCCGAGTTCATGGCGCCCCCCTCCGAGCTACGCTAGGCCTTCGGCCAAGCTTCGCTTGCCTCCCCCGTCGAGGGGGAGGTGGGGGCAACCCCTAGCTCAGTGCTCGTGCTCACACTTGTCGTGGTCGCTCAGCACTTCGACCACGCGGCAGTTGGCGACGGTGCCGTGGTGGTGGCTGGAGAGCATGGCGCTGAGTTCAGTGCGGAGCGCGGTGAGGCGGGCGATGCGGTCGTCGACTTCGGTGAGGCGGCCGCGGACCAGGGCATCGATATCGTCGCAGGGCGCGTCGGCGTGGCCGGCGATGCGCAGCATGGCTTTGAGCGAGGCCATGGGGAAGCCCATGGCGCGGGCGTGGGCGATGAATTTGAGGCGAGCGCGGGCCGGCTCACCATAGCGGCGCTGATTGCCGGCGCTGCGCGGCGGCGCGTCGATGAGGCCCACGCCTTCGTAATAGCGGATGGTGGGGATTTTGACGCCGGTTTCGGCGGCGAGCTCGCCGATAGTGTAATCAGAAGTGGACATTAGCGATCTCCGTAGCTGCGGCCGCCGCCTAGCTTTCTTTTTGCTCTGTCCTTCGCCGCCCAAGCGGGCGACGAAGGCCAACCGCGTGACCCGACTGTCAGATCGAGGAACCTGACTGAGAGTTGCGTGCGTGACTGGCCACATCGAAAGTCAAAGGGCCTAAATGGCCCTTGATGCTCTAGTGACTAGAGGTTCTATGTAGGGATCCGACGCGACGAATCAAAGGCTGAAAATGAGCGCCGGGCACGACCATTCCCACAGCTTCGACGGGATGAACGACGAGTATAAACGCCGGCTGATGATCGTGACGGCGATCAACATCGCTATGTTCTTCGTCGAGATGGGGGCCGGGCAGGCTGCGGGGTCGCAGGCGCTGAAGGCCGATGCGCTGGATTTCTTTGCCGATGGCGTCACCTATGCGCTGAGCTTCTGGGCGATCGGCAAGCCGCTGGCGGTGCGGACCGGGGCGGCGGTGGCGAAGGGCGTGTCGCTGCTGGCGATGGGGCTGTGGATCGCTGGAACGACGCTCTATCAATTCCTGTTCCGGGGCGTGCCGGAAGCGGAAGTTATGGGGGCGATCGGCTTTCTGGCGCTCGCAGCGAACCTCCTCTCGGTGTATTTGCTGATGGCCTATAAGGATGGCGACGCGAATATCCGGTCGGTGTGGCTCTGCTCGCGCAATGACGCGATAGGAAATGTGGCGGTGATGGTAGCGGCGGGGTTCGTGGCGCTGATGAATTCGGGCGCGCCGGATTTGATCGTCGCGGGCGTGATGGCGGCGCTGTTCCTGTCGAGTGCGTATCAGATTTTGCGGCAGAGCTGGGCCGAATGGCAGGAGACGCGGGCGCCGGGGGGCAAGGCGAAATCCGGTCCTGATCATGTGCATGATGAGGATGGACACGAGCACCACGATCATGAGGGGCATGAGCATTGAGGGGATTATTGCTGGCGCTGCTGCTGCTGACGACGCCCGCGATGGCGCAGGATTGGCGGCCCTATGAGAACCACACGATGCTTTATGCGGTGGACGTGCCTGCAGGCCTGGGGCAGGTCGCCGAGACGGAAGCGGGGCTGATCATCCAGAGCCCGACGGTGACGCTGACGGTGTTCGGGCTGACCGTGGCGCCGATGGATTTTGCGACGGCGGTGGCCACGTCGATCGGCTCGAGCGAGGATGAAGGGTTCGCGCTGACCGAGCGCAGCGTGACGCCGGAATGGGCGCGCTATCTGGCGAGCAATGGGGCGCAAAAGCAGGCGGTCGGACTGGTGGCGCTGTGTGACGGCGCGTCGATTGCTGCCTATGAGCTGCGCTATATGGAGGCCGATGTTGTCGCGATGGCACCGGTGATCGAGCGGCTTGCGGGGACGCTGCGGGTCAGCCGGCCCTGTTAGCGGGCTCTTCTTTCTCGCTCTGACCTCGCGACCCGGGGGTTACTACGTTCAACCGCGGCCTTCTTCCTTGCTCTGTACGATCGGACGGAAACCGGTCCAATCGACCGACCGCGGCTCGTGTGGCCGCCCCCTCCACCGCGCTATGCGCGGTCCCCCTCCCCCGTAAACGGGAGAGGAAAAGTAGGGGCCTATTTGAACGGCCCGTTGAAGATGAAGAACGCGCCGACACCGATCAGGGCGAAGCCGACGCCGGTGTTGATAGTGAGTTTCTCGCCGAGCACCAGCACCGAGAAGCCGACGAAGATGGTGATCGAGACGACCTCCTGGATGGCCTTCAGTTCGGCGCCGGTATAGGTGCCGAAGCCGATGCGGTTGGCGGGGACGGCGAGCCAGTATTCGAGCAGCGCGATGCCCCAGCTGGCCATCACCGCGATCCACATCGGGGCCGAGGGGAATTTGAGGTGGCCGTACCAGGCGGTGGTCATGAAGAGGTTCGAGCCGATCAGCAGGAGGATCGGCAGGATAGCGGGCGACAGCAGGATTGCGGGCATCGGTCAGCTCTGGTTCAGGCGCGGCATTTGAGGCTAGATGCCACGACCAACGGAGCTTTGCCATGATCAAACTTGCAGCCCTGCCCCTCGCCGCACTTGCGTTTTCAGCCGTGCCGGCGCTTGCCGCCGATATCGGCTGTGAGGGTCTGTTCGCGCAGACCGCGACGCTCGCCGACTTCGAGGCGGCCTACGGCAAGGCCAATGTGGTGACGGGCGAGATCGACGGGCCGGAGGGCACGACGCTGATTGCGACCACGGTGTTCCCCAATGACGAAGACAAGACGTTCACGATCTATTGGTGGGACGAGGAGAAGCGGGAGGGCCTCTCCGGCTTTACCATTGCCAAGGCCGATACGGGTCCGGGTGGACTGAAGCTCGGCATGAGCATTGAGGATGTGCAGAAGCTCAATGGCGGGCCGTTCGATCTGTTCAGCTTCTATTGGGATTATGGCGGGAGTGCCGGCTTCAGCGAGGGTGGCCTCGCCAACCAGCCGGGCGGCTGTTTCGTCAATGTGCGCTTCTCGCCGACGATCGAGCCGCCGACGCAGGCGATCTCGGACGCCGTTTCAGGCGACCAGACGTTGCGATCGGACCTCAAGGCGCTCAAAGCCATCAAGCCGGTGATCGACCAGATCAATATCGGCTACCCAGGCCCTGAGGATGGCGGCGAGGGCGATTGACCGGCCACGGCCGGCACGCGTAGATAGTGGCGCTGGTTCCCCAGACCATATGGCGAGGGGATCAAAAGGGAACACGGTGAGGCGTACCCATCAGGGACCGAGACCGTGGCTGCCCCCGCAACTGTAAGCGGCGAGCGAGCTTCGACATGCCACTGGATGTCCATTGGGACAGCCGGGAAGGCCGGAGACCGCAGCGACCCGTGAGCCAGGAGACCTGCCAGCCGCAACCGGGCGCAGAGCCCAATTTCACCGTGTACACGGAGGGTGTCACATGAATACCAATGCGGTTACGGCCGTCTCGGGTCTTACTCTTTCGCAGCGGCTGATCGCCGGTTTGTCGGCCTTGGTGCTGGGCTTGTTGCTGATGGGAACCATCGGCTTCGCCAGCGACATGGCAGTGCACAATGGCGCGCATGATACGCGCCATTCGCTCGGCTTCCCCTGCCACTAAGACCGACAGCCTGAGCGCAGCGCCCCGTTTACGGGCGCGTCGCGATCGGGCGTCATGAGAAAGAGCACATCGATGAAACTGTTTCAGCGGATTTTCTTCGCTGCCGTCCTTAGCGGGCTGGCGGCTGGCGGCGTCATGGCCGGACTGCAGCAATGGCGCGTGGCGCCGTTGATCCTCGCGGCAGAAGTTTACGAGAACGCGGAACCGGCGCACTCGCATGACGAGGGCGCGGTGGATGTGGCCCCCACCCCCGGCCCCTCCCCGCAGGGGGGAGGGGTGCAGGTAGTTCCGGCGCACGAACATGAGCATGACGAAGACGCATGGGCGCCAGCGGATGGGCCGGAGCGCGTAGGGTTCACGGTTAGTGCGGATATTCTCGCGGCGCTCGGCTTCGCCTTTGTCCTTGCCGCAGCATCGGTGCTGGGTGGGATCGACGTGACGGCGCGCAATGGCGTGATCTGGGGACTGGCGGGGTTCGCCGTGTTCCAGCTCGCACCGGCCTTTGGGCTGGCGCCGGAGCTGCCGGGGATGCCCGCGGCCGACCTGCTGGCGCGGCAGATCTGGTGGTGGGGCACAGCGATTGCTACGGCGACGGCGATCTTCGGGATCGCCAAATTCCAGAACTGGCCGGCGATTGCGATCGGCGCGGTGCTGGTGCTGCTGCCGCATGTGATCGGCGCGCCGCAGCTGGTGGGCGAACATGAGAGCGGCGTACCGGCGCATCTGGCGACGGAGTTCGCGGCGAACACGCTGTTCGTTGGAGCGGCATTCTGGATGGTGCTCGGGCCGCTCTATGGCTGGCTGGTGGCGCGCTTCGCCGAACAGCCGGCGGGCAAGGCGGTGGCGGCATGAGCAAGGTTCCCGTCACCGTCATCACCGGCTTTCTGGGGGCCGGCAAGACGACGTTGATCCGTCATGTGCTGGGCCACGCCAAGGGCAAGCGCATCGCGCTGGTCATCAACGAGTTCGGCGACCTCGGCGTCGACAAGGAAGTGCTCGCCGCCTGCGGTGAGGATACCTGCCGCGAAGAGGATATGATCGAGCTCAGCAATGGCTGCATCTGCTGCACCGTGGCTGACGATTTCATCCCGACGATGGAAACTTTGTTGGGGCGCACACCGCGCCCCGACCACATCATCATCGAAACCAGCGGCCTGGCCTTGCCGCAGCCGCTGATCCGGGCGTTCAACTGGCCCGAGATCAAATCGCAGGTGACCATCGATGGCGTGGTGACCGTGGTGGACGCAGCTGCGCTGTCGGAGGGCCGCTTCGCTGCCGACGAACAGGCGGTGGCACGGCAGCGCGCGACGGACGCCATGCTCGACCATGCGACGCCGCTGGGCGAATTGTTCAAGGACCAGCTGATGGCTGCGGACCTTCTCATCGTCAACAAGACCGATCTGGTCGATGGCGACGCGCTGATGGATGTGGAGCACCGGCTCCGCGCCGAGATGCGGCCGGGCACGGGCATGATCCACGCTACGCAGGGGCATGTCGATATCGTGGCGCTGCTTGGGCTCGGCCTCGCCAGCGAAGATCACCTCGAGGGGCGCGACAGTGCGCATGAACTCGAGCATGGCGGCGAAGGCCATGAGCATAATGATTTTGACTCGTTCTCGATCCGGCTGCCCGGCGGCATTTCGCGCGAGATGCTGCTGAGCACAATCGAGGAGACAATCCGCGCACATGATGTGCTGCGACTGAAGGGCTGGGCCGCCCTGCCCGGCTCGGATGCGCGTCTTGCGATCCAGGCAGTGGGGCCGCGCGTCAATGCATGGTTCGACCGGCCGTGGAAGGCAGGCGAAGCGCGCGAGACCGCGCTTGTAGTGATCGGCGAACAGCCGCTCGACCGCGGGGCCATCAGCGCGAGCCTGATGGGCGCGGCGCAGGCCGTGGCGGCGGAATGATCGCGCAGGACTGGCAGCGGATCGGTTGGAATCTACTGCTCGGTCCGCCGATCGCCTATGTGGTGGCCTTGATTGCGGTGCTGGTGTTTCTGCTGGCGGTGGGGAGCCCCGAGAGCGCGAGCACGCTGCTGGGTTTCATCATTGTGGTTGGCGTGCCGGGTGCACTTGTCTCCTACGTATTCGGGCTGCTGCCGGGCCTGCTCAACGGCGCAGTGACGAGCGTGCTGGCGCGTTTCATCAAGAGCAGAAGCTGGCGGTTGTGGACGTCACTGCCGGCGGGGATTTTCAGCACCTGGCTTGGCGCGGGCTGGGTGGTTGGAATGAGCAATGGTCAGTTCGACAGCGACTATCTGAAGTTCCTGCTGTCGGTGACGGTGCCGATCGGCGGAGCGGTCGCCTCGCTCGCCTGTACGGCGCTGGTCGAGCGGGGCTCGCGCAAGACGACACGCGAGGGGGTCATTTGATGCGGGCATTTCTGCGCATTCTATTGTTTGGAGCGGTGGGGCCTTATGTCGGGCTGCTGGCGCTGTCGCTGCTGATCGGCAGCCATACGCTGATCACACGGGGAAGCCCGCGCGATTTCGTGTTCGGGCCGGAGCTGCTTTCGCCGGGGATTTTGATCGTGACGTACAGCGTGGGCGGGATCCCCGCACTGCTCGCTGGGATTGCGGCCAGCATTGCTGCGCGGTGGATCGCCGGCTGGCAGCTTTGGCTGACCATCGGAATCGTCGGTGGCCTGTTCAGCGTCGCCATCGCATTGGCGCTGTTTGGCGGCGGACCCGAAATGTTTGGCGAAGGCGAGCAGGCGCCCGTGTCGCTGCTGGTGGGCGCATCGGGCGCCATCGCGGCCTTCGCATGTGCCGCCTTGTTCGATTGGCTGTACGCGCTCACGCAAGGCGGGCGAACCAGCTGATGCATCTGCTGTCGGCACAGGCCGGCGCCCTGCAGCAGGAGGGTGAGGCGATCGATCTGGGGCAGACGCCCGGGGCGATCGTGTTCGCGTCGGCTGCTGACTCGGAGCTGGCGCTGATTGCAGGAGCGGTGGACCGCGCCGGGGCGAGCGATGTGCGGCTGGCCAATGTGCTGCGGCTTTCGCACAATCTGTCGGTCGATCTGTGGATCGAGCAGACCGTGCAGCATGCGCGGCTGTTGGTGGTGCGGCTATTGGGTGGGCCGGCCTATTGGCCCTATGGCGTGGATCAGCTTGCAGCGCTGGCGGCGGATGGGCGGTTCAAGCTGGCGCTGCTGCCGGGGGATGCGGTGCCGGATGTAGCGCTGCAATCGCGTTCTACTGTATCGGCGGAGGAATGGACGCGGCTCCATGGGCTGTTCACGGCGGGTGGGCCGGAGAACGCGGATGGGTTGTTGGGACTGTTCCAGACACTTGCAGTCGGCCCCCCCACCCCCTCCCCTCCCCTCAAGGGGGAGGGGGGCCTGACTGCGGGTCCGGCGATCAAACCCTTCCCGCGATTCGGTTACTGGTTGCCTGGGCACGGAGTGATCGGCGCGATCGCGGTGGATGAGCGGCCTGCGGTGCCGCTGTTGTTCTATCGGGCGGCGCTTGAGGGCGCAGGGACCGCGACGCTGGAGGCGCTCTGCGCGGAAATTGAGCGGCGCAATATGCGGCCTGTGCCGCTGATGATCTCTACGCTGAAGGAAGGGGCCTGCATCCGCTTCGTGCAGTCGGCCTTTGCGGCCCATCAACCGCAGGCGATCCTCAACCTCACGGGGTTCGCGCTTGGGATCGATGGGCTCGATGCGACACTCAATCCGTTCGCGGGCTGCGATGCACCGGTAATCCAGTTGGTGCAGAGCGGACGGCCCGAGGCGCAGTGGCGCGCGGACAGCCAGGGGCTGACGGCCAAAGACCTCGCCATGCAGATCGTCCTGCCCGAACTCGATGGGCGCATCGGCGGGATCATCGTCGGGCATAAGGCGGAGGCCGTGTGGCACGCGGCGACGCAATGCCCGCTTTCGGCTTATGCACCTGATGCCGATGGCATCGCGCGGGCCGTTTCGCTGGCAGCGAACTGGATTCGCTTGCGGGCGACGGCGCGGACCGAGAAGCGCGTGGCGATCGTGCTCGCGAACTATCCGATACGAGATGGGCGGATTGCCAATGGCGTCGGGTACGATGCGCCGGCGTCAACGGTCGAGATTTTACGGCATCTGGAGGCTGGTGGCTTTGGCTCGGCGGCCTCGGCTCCAACTTCGGGGAACGAGCTGATCGAACGCCTCCAGTCGGGGCCGACGAATGCGCATCCGGAGCGGGCTGGTGGGGTGCCGCTTTCGGTTGCGCGGTATCGCGAATTGTTCGCGACGCTGCCGGAGGCGGTCCAACGGGATGTTACCGCGCGCTGGGGACAGCCGGAGGCTGATCCATTTGTTCGTGGAGCGGCGTTCCAGTTGCCCGGCCTGGTGTTCGGCAATGTGGTGGTGATGCTGCAGCCGGCGCGGGGGTATGATCGCGACGAGGTCGCGGCGTATCATGATCCGGATCTGGTGCCGCCGCATGCGTATCTGGCGGCGTATCTGTGGATGAAGCATGAGTTCGGGGCACATGCGCTGATCCACAATGGCAAGCATGGGTCGATGGAGTGGCTGCCGGGCAAGGCGACTGCGCTCGATGCGGCTTCGTATCCTGCGTTGCTGTGGGGCGAGCTGCCGCATCTTTATCCGTTCATCGTCAACGACCCCGGCGAGGGGACGCAGGCGAAGCGGCGGGCGGGCGCGGTGATCATCGACCATCTGGTACCGCCGCTGACGCGGGCCGAGATTTATGGGCCGCTCAAGGATCTCGAAGCCCTGCTCGATGAGTATTATGCGGCGAGCGGCATGGACCGGCGGCGACTCAAGGATTTGCGGAAGCGCATTCTCGATTTTGCGCGCGATGCGCGGCTCGATCGGGACATCGGCTTGCCGGGGGACGAGAGCGAGGCGCTGAAGCGGATCGATACTTTCCTCTGCGATCTCAAGGAAGCGCAGATCAGGGACGGGCTGCATGTGTTCGGGGTATCGCCGGAGGGGCGGCTCGAACGCGATCTGCTGGCCGCGCTGGCGCGGGTGCCGCGCGGCGAGCGGGCGGAGGATGCATCGCTTATTCGGGCGCTGGCGGATGATCTGAAGCTGGGGTTCGATCCGTTGACGGCGGCGTTGGGGGAGGCCTGGGCGGGGCCGGTGATTGCGGCCCCCACCCCCGGCCCCTCCCCGCGAGGGGGAGGGGGGCGATCGACACTACGGTGTGTCGGTGATGTCGTCGAAGCGCTGGAGGAAATGGCGGCGCAGATGATAGAGGGCACCACTGCCCCTGGCCCGGCCTCGTCGGCGGTCATGAGCCAAGTCGAGAGCACGATGCGGCCGCGGTTGCGGGCGTCGGGGCCGGCTGAGGTGAAGGCGCTGCTCGATGGGCTGGATGGGAAGTTCATTGCGCCGGGGCCGAGTGGGGCGCCGTCGCGGGGGCGGCTCGATGTGCTGCCGACGGGGCGCAACTTCTACTCGGTGGACAATCGCGCCATTCCGACGCCGACGGCCTGGGAGCTGGGGCGGAAATCGGCCGAGGGCTTGCTGATCCGGCACTATCAGGATCATGGCGTTCCTCTGCGCTCGCTGGCGCTGAGCGTCTGGGGCACGTCGAACATGCGGACGGGCGGCGATGATATTGCGCAGGCGCTGGCTTTTGTCGGTGCGCGACCAATCTGGGACCCATCATCGTTGCGGCTTAGCGGCTATGAGATCATTCCGCTGGCGAAGCTGGGGCGGCCGCGGGTGGATGTGACGTTGCGCATTTCGGGGCTGTTCCGCGACGCGTTCCCTCAGCAGATCGCGCTGTTCGACCGGGCGGTACGCGCCATTGGGGCGCTCGACGAGCCGGAAGACCAGAACCCAGTTTCAGCGCAGATGCGATCCGATGCGCTGGGGCTGATGAAGGAGGGCGCCAGCGAGGCCGATGCTGCGATGCAGGCGGGTCATCGGGTGTTCGGCTCGAAGCCGGGGGCCTATGGCGCAGGCCTGCAGGCGCTGGTCGACAGCGGCAGATGGTCGACGAAGGCGGACCTTGGCGAGGCATTCCTCAATTGGGGACAGTATGCCTATGGCGCGCATGCCGCGGGAACGCCGGAGCGGGCGCGTTTCGCGGCGCGGCTCGGCGACATCGAAGCTGTGGTGCACAATCAGGACAATCGCGAGCACGATCTGCTGGATTCGGACGATTATTATCAGTTCGAGGGCGGGCTGGTGGCGACTGCGGAGACGCTGACGGGGCGGAAGCCGGTCGCCTATCACAATGATCATTCGCGGCCCGAGCGGCCGGTGGCGCGGACGCTCGAGGAAGAGATCTCGCTCGTCATGCGGAGCCGTGTGGTGAACCCCAAATGGATCGATGGGGTCAAGCGGCACGGCTACAAGGGCGCGTTCGAAATCATCGCAACGGTCGACTATATGTTCGCGTTTGCGGCGACGACGGGGGCGGTGAAGACGCACCATTTCGACCTCGCGTTTGAGGCCTTCGTCGAAGACAGTGCGACGCGGAATTTCATTCGGGACAATAATCGCTTCGGCTATGATGAGCTGATCGCGAAATTCAACGAAGCGCGCGAGCGCGGGTTCTGGGTGCCGAGGTCGAACTCCGCATTCGCATGGCTGGCGGGAGACCGAGCGTGAAGAACACCATCGTCTATCTGATTGGCCATTATGGCGTCGGCAAGCTCACTGTTGCCAAGGCGCTCTGCGCTGCGACTGCGGCGCGCCTGCTCGACAATCACCTCGTCAACAATGTGGTGTTCACGCTTGTGCGCGCCGACGGGAAAACGCCGCTGCCCAAAGCGATATGGACTCATATTGGCCATATCCGCGAGATTGCGTTCGAGGTGATCGAGACACTGGCGCCGCCGGAATTCAGCTATGTGCTGACCAATGCGCTGCAGGACCACGACCCCATCGACCGGCAATGGTATGAGCGCACCGTCGAGATGGCGCGGCGGCGCAATGCTCTGTTCGTGCCGGTGCTGGTCGATTGCGACGAGGCGGCGCATGCGCTGCGTATTGATACGCCGGAGCGCGCCGCCAACCTCAAGCACACCGACGTCGCTTCAGGTCTCGCTCGGCGGCATCGAGTAAAGACTCTGACGATCGAGCATCCCAATCTGATGCAGCTCGACACCACCCATCTGCAACCGGCTGAAGCGGCGCAGCAGATCATTGCCCATGCAGAGAGGCTCGCTCGATGACCGACAAGGCGCCCAAGAAGACCGACCTCATGAGTGAGGCGGAGCGCGATGCGTATCATGCTGACAAGATGCGCAAGAAGAAGGAAGCGCGGACGCGGATGCTGGCGACCAAGACCGAGGAGCGCGGCCTGCTGATCGTCCATACCGGCAAGGGTAAGGGCAAATCCACGGCAGCGTTTGGAATGGTGTTCCGGGCGATCGGGCATGGGTTCAAAGTCGGCGTGGTGCAGTTCGTCAAGGGTGCCTGGGGGACGGGCGAGCGCGATGTGCTTGAACATTTTCCGGAGCTGGTGACGATCCGGGCGATGGGTGAAGGTTTTACCTGGGACACGCAGGACCGGCAGCGCGACCTCGCGGCAGCGCGGGCGGCGTGGGAGCAGGCCAAGGCGATGATCGCCGACCCGCAATACAAGATGGTGCTGCTCGACGAGCTCAACATCGTGCTGCGCTATGACTATCTGCCGCTCGACGAAGTGCTCGAGGTGCTGAAAGCCAAGCCGCGCGATACGCATGTGATCGTGACGGGGCGCAACGCCAAGGATGAGTTGATCGAGATCGCCGACCTCGTGACGGAGATGACCGAGATCAAGCACCCGTTCCGCGGTGGGGTGAAGGCGCAGGCGGGGATCGAGTTTTAGGGTGAGCCTTCTTCCTCTCCTGTTCGTAGCACTGGGAGGGGAAACGGCGAAGCTGGAGGTGAGGGCGGCTACAGACACCGAGCCCAGTCCCGCCCCCTCCACCGCCCCCTCCACCGCCCAATGGGCAGTCCCCCTCCCCCGCTTTGCGGGATTGGAACCTGACTGCCAGCTCGGTTGACAGCCGATATGTTATTTAGTTACATGACCCTGTCAGATCAGGATGGAGCGGCATTCATGAGTTTTGCGCAGTTGGGCGCGCCTGTGCGCGTGGGCGTGGCGCTGGTGATCGTGGCGTTGATCTGGCTGGCCCTGTGGGGGCTGCTGTGAGCTACGCGGTCAGGCTCAGCGATCTGACGCTGGGCTATGATGGGCACCCGGCGGTGCACCATTTGACGGGGGCGTTTGCCGCCGGGTCGCTGACGGCGATCGTCGGGCCCAATGGGTCGGGCAAGAGCACGCTGCTCAAGGGGATCATGGGGACGCTGGCGCCGCTGGGCGGCTCGATCGTTCGCACCGGCGAGATCGCCTATCTGCCGCAGAGCGCCGAGATCGACAAAAGCTTTCCGGCGACTGTGAGCGAGTTGATCGGGCTCGGGCTGTGGAAGCGGCGCGGTCTATTTGGCGGCTTTCGCGCCGAGGACCGCGAGGCGATTGCGGCGGCGCTGCACGCCGTGGGGCTCAATGGATTTGCCACGCGGCCGATCGATACGCTGAGCGGCGGACAATTGCAGCGGGCGCTGTTTGCGCGCGTGCTGCTCGAGGATGCGCCGGTGCTGCTGCTCGATGAGCCATTCACGGCCATCGACGAGAAGACCGTCAGCGATCTTCTCGGGCTTGTGGGCCAGTGGCACCGCGAGGGCCGCACGGTGATTGCGGTGCTGCATGACATCGAACTGGTGCGGCGGCATTTTCCGCAGACGCTGCTGCTGGCGCGCGAACCGATCGGCTGGGGCAACACGGCGGTGACGCTCAGGCCCGAGAATTTGAAGAAGGCGCGGGCCATGCCCGAAGCCTGGGACGACAGCGCGCCCTGGCACGACGATGCCGGAGCCGCTCCCGCGCATCACGATCATTCGCATGAAGGGCATGTGCACTGATGTGGGAGTTCTTCGTCGCCCCCTTCGCCGAATTCGCCTTCATGCAGCGCGCACTGGCAGGCGCGATGATCCTTGCGATCAGCGCTGGACCGGTGGGTGTGTTCCTGATGTTCCGGCGGATGAGCCTTGCCGGGGATGCCATGGCGCATGCGATCCTGCCGGGCGCGGCGGCGGGGTTCCTGTTCTCGGGGCTGGCGATTTTGCCGATGACGATTGGCGGCTTTGCGGCGGGGCTGATCGTGGCGCTGCTCGCCGGGCTCGTGTCGCGCGTCACGTCACAGCGCGAGGATTCGAGCCTTGCGGCGTTCTATCTGATTTCGCTGGCGCTGGGCGTGCTTCTGGTCAGCCTCAAGGGCTCGAATGTGGACCTCATGCATGTGCTGTTCGGCACCGTGCTGGCGCTCAACAATGACGCGCTGATCCTGATCGGCGGCGTCGCGACAATCAGCCTTGTCGGGCTGGCGCTGATCTGGCGACCACTGTTTGCCGAATGCCTCGACCCGACCTTTCTGCGCAGCGTCAGCAGAGCCGGACAGCCGGTGCATCTGATCTTTCTGGCGCTGGTGGTGCTCAACCTCGTGGGTGGGTTCCAGGCGCTCGGCACATTGCTCGCGGTGGGCCTCATGATGCTGCCCGCGGCGGCGGCGCGGTTCTGGGTGCGCAGCATCGAGGCGGTGATCGGGCTCGCCGTACTGACCGGGATGGCATCGGCGTATCTGGGGCTGCTGCTGTCGTTCCATCTGAGCGTCGCGTCGGGACCCGCTATCGTGCTGGTGGCCGGCGCGGCCTATGTCGTCTCACTCATTTTCGGACGGCGCGGCGTGGTGTTCAGCCGCTCGCAGCCCGCCCGGCACAGGATTGCATGATGAACCGTTCTGTCCTCGCATTGGCCTTTGCGCTTTGTGCCTCGCCTGCCCTCGCGGCGCCGCTCAATGTGGTGGCGAGTTTTTCTATCCTCGGCGATCTGGTGAAGCAGATCGGCGGCGAGCATGTGAATGTTACGACGATCGTCGGGCCCAATGCCGACACGCATGTCTACGAGCCCAAGCCGAGCGACGCCGCTATCCTCGCCAAGGCCGATGTGTTCATCGTCAACGGGCTCGGCTTCGAGGGCTGGATGGACCGGCTGGTGCAATCGACCGGCTATGCCGGCCGGCTCACAGTGGCGAGCCGCAATGTGACCAGCGCAACAATGGATGAAGGCGGCGTGGTCGTGACCGACCCGCATGCCTGGCAGAGCCTTATGAATGTATCGCTGTTCTATGTGCCGAATATCGTAGGCGCGCTGTGCGACGCGGACATCGCGGATTGCGACATGTTCCGTGCGAACGGCGCGACGTACAGCGCAAAACTCAATACGCTGGACGCCGAGATCAAGGAGCGGCTCGCGGCACTGCCGACGGAAAAGCGCAAGGTGATCACAACGCATGACGCGTTCGGCTATTTCGGTCGCGCCTATGGAGTGACCTTCCTGTCCCCGGAGGGGATCAGCACGGATGCCGAGCCCTCTGCCGCCGATGTGGCGAAGCTGATCACCCAGATCAGGACCGAAGGAGTGACGGCACTGTTCATCGAAAATATGAGCGATAGCCGGCTGATCGAGCAGATCGCCCGCGAGACCGGGGCAACAGTGGGCGGCGAGCTCTACGCCGATGCGCTGTCGGAGCCCGACGGACCCGCCGCGACCTATCTCGATCTGTTCAAGCACAATGCGGATCTGTTGATCCCGGCCATGGGAGGCAAATGATGGCGCATTCGCATAAGGGCCATAACCATGTGTGGGCCGACGATCTGACGCGCAATCAGGAACTGGTGCTGGGCACGCTGGCACATTCTGCGGCGCCGCTGTCGGCCTATGACATTCTCGACCGGCTGCGCGACGACGGGTTGCGCGCACCGCTGCAGATCTATCGGGCGCTGGAGAAGCTGACCGAGCGCGGACTGGCGCATCGGCTTGAATCGCTCAACGCCTTTGTGTGCTGTGCAGATGCGCATTGCCATGCCAGCGGCAGCATCGCGTTCGCCATCTGCGAGGGCTGCGGCAAGGTGGAGGAGTTCGCCCAACCCGAGGTCGAGAGCCGGCTCAAGGGCTGGAGCGAGGGCGCGGGCTTCGTGCCCAATCGCATGACGATCGAGTTGCGCGGATTGTGCAGGGGCTGTGCGTCTAGCTCGCCTGCTTGACGGGCTCGCGCGGACGGGCCGGCGCCAGGATGAGGCTGGTCAGAGCGGCGATGTTCATCGGCTTGGCGAGGAGGTTGCCGCGGAATTCGCGACAACCGAGGCGAAGGACCTTGGCCGCCTCTTCCTTGCGTTCGATGCCGGCCACCGTGACGGCGTAACCCGCGGCGCGGGCGGCTTCGACTGTGGCTTCCAGCAGCTTGACGCGCGCCGCATCGCCATCGACACCCGCTATGAGTTGCGGAGAGAGGCAGAGCCGGTCGGCGAGACCCTGGCGGATGTAGCGGGTGGTCTTGGTCTCGAGCGAGAAATTGCTGAAGGCCACAGCGATGCCGGAGCGCCGGATATCTGCCAGCGATCCGGCAAGCTTTTCGGGATCAGGCAAGAGGGTCGTGTCGACAGAGAGTTGAAGGCGGCTCGCCTGAAAGTGCGTGGCGCCAAGCGTGCCCATGATCTTTTCGAGGAACACGCTGTTGAGCAACTGGTCGGGGGTGACGGTGATGGTCGCCATCACGCCGAGCAGGGGCAGCAATTCGTCGGCCGCGCGACGCAGCGCGACAATGCCCGAGCGCTCCATGATTGCGGCGCAGTCGTTTGCGCTGAGGTCTTCCTGCAGCAGCAGCGAGCGATCGGGCTTGGTCCAGCGCAGCAGTGTCTCGACGCCGACCATGGTCTCGGACCTGAGATCGAAGATGGGCTGATACTCAAGCGCAAAATCGGTGCCGCTGACGCCATCGAGGACGCTGTACGCGGTCTCCGCCTCGGCATTTTCAGCTGGGCGCGCAGCCATCTGGGCCGCCGCAGCGACGGCCACGTCGGCGACGCGCGCCTTTTCGGCGAAATGCGTTTCAATGGTACGGGCCCGATAGACCATGGCGCGGCGCAGGGCGCCGAGGCCGAGGACCAGCAGCATGCCGATGCCGAAGAAGACAGCGAAGGCCATAAGGAGCGCGTGACGGAAGGCGTTCTCTCCGGGACGGTCGGGCTCCCAGGCGACGGTGCCGGCAATGCTGCCATCGGCCGCGACGATATCGATGGCCGACGAATCGACGCCGACGGCGCCGGTAGCAATCTCGGCGAGCGGCGTCTGGTAGCGCACGGCCATGTCCTGCAGCAGCGCAGGGGTGATGTGCTTGGCGATCCACAGCACGCGGCGCTGCTGGCGCGGCACGGTGCGCTCGCCCGGCGTGGTCTTGTGGATACTGATGGCAGCAAGGCCGGCTGCATTGAGACCGGTCGAGGCGAAATGCGAGATGACCGCCGCGTCGCCGCTGGCGAGGATGGATTTGTCGAGCTCGGCGATCATGGCCGAGGCGGCCGGATAGTGGTCGATCACGCTGCCGCCAATGGAGCCCGCATTGTTCTCGCCAAAGACGATCTTGCCGTCGCCATCGGTGACCATCACGTCGTCATAGGTGGTCCCGAGGCGCGCGGTGGCGCCCCAGGTCGAATCCATCCAAGCCGGATCCATTTTGACGACGACGTTTAGGTACGCCTCGTTCCATGTCCCTTCATCGGCGACGGCATCGCTGAGGCCGTTGAGGAAGGATTCGAGTGAGGCGTTGACGGAGGTGAGCTCGCGCTGGTTTTCCAGCCGATCGATCTCCTTGGCCATCATCACCAAAGCGACGACGACAAGGCAGGCGCTGCCGACGTAAAGGAGGAACGCGGGGAGGCCGATGACCAAGGCAAAGGTGCGCAGCGGCTTGCGGCCAAACGGCTCGTACCGCTCGGCTTCATGGCCTGGGGCCGTCGCAATAGATGTGTCGGGCGCGCCCTTGGCCAAACCGCTCATCCCTCCTCAAAGGAAGGGAGAAAGGTAAACAATCGAACTTAATGGGCGGCTAACGAAGTGTTAGGCAATGGTTGCCGCCGGCCTCAAGCGCCGACGGTTTCGCGCCGCGCCAGGCGAGCCTTGATGCTCTCAACGTCGGCGCGGGGCGTCGCGGCAAACAGCGAGCGCGTATAGGCGTGCTGCGGGTCGGCGAACACGGTCTCGCGGGTGCCCTGCTCCACCACCTCGCCCAGATACATCACCATCACTTCGTCGGCGATATAGCGGACCACCGACAGATCGTGGCTGATGAAGACGTAGGTGAGCTGGAACTCGTCCTGCAGATCGGCGAGCAGATTTAGGATCTGCGCCTGCACCGAAAGATCGAGAGCGGAGACCGGCTCGTCGAGAACCAGCAGCGACGGATTGAGCATCAGCGCGCGGGCGATGGCGATGCGCTGGCGCTGCCCGCCCGAGAACATATGCGGGTAGCGGTTGAAGTGTTCGGGTCCGAGGCCGACCTTGCGCAGCATCTGCATGGCGCGATCGGAACGCTCGGAGGCGGGCATGTCGGTGTTGATGACCAGCGGCTCGGCGAGGACATCGCCGATCTTCTGGCGCGGGTTCAGCGAACCATAGGGGTTCTGGAACACCATCTGAACCTTGCGGCGGAGCTGCTTGCTGACGCCATGGCGGCGGATGTCGATCTGCTCGCCCTCGATGAACAGCTCACCCGAAGTCGGCGCATCGACGAGGGTGAGGATGCGCGCCAGCGTGGATTTGCCCGAGCCGGATTCGCCGACGATGGCCAGCGTCTTGCCCTTGTCGACCTTGAGCGAGGCGTCCTTGACGGCATGAAGGATGTGGCTGCCGCCGAAGATGGTGCCCCCAACAGTGTAGTCGCGGGTGATGTGGCGGGTTTCGAGAACCGGACTCATGGTGACGAGGCTCATTGTGGCGAGGCTCCTGGCGCGGCCTCGACATAGTCGCCGATGGTAGGCAGCCGGTCACCGGTTGCGTTGTCGGGCAGCGCCGAAAGCAGCGCGCGGGTGTAGCCGGATTTGGGTGCGGTGAAGAGGGTCAGCACATCCGACTCCTCCATCTTGTGGCCGCGATACTGGACCACGACGCGATCGGCGGTTTCGGCGACGACGCCGATATTGTGGGTGATCATGATCAGCGCCATGCCGTGCTGCGCCTGGAGCCCGACGAGCAGATCGAGGATCTGCTTCTGGATGGTCACGTCGAGCGCCGTGGTCGGCTCGTCGGCGATCAGCAGTTTGGGGTTGCAGGCGATAGCCATGGCGATCATGACGCGCTGGCACTGGCCACCCGACAGCTGATGCGGGAAGGCGCCGATGCGGTCGGCGGCGTCGAGAATGCCAACCTGCTCGAGCAGCTCGATGGCGCGGGCCTGACGGGCGCGCTTGTCGAGGCCCAGATGGAAGCGCAGCGTCTCCTCGATCTGGAAGCCGATGGTGAAACACGGATTGAGCGAGGCGATGGGCTCCTGAAAGATCATCGCGATGTCCTTACCGACGATCCGGCGCCGTCCGGCACGCGACATTGTCAGCATGTCCTTGCCGTCGAACATCATGCGGTCGGCGGTGACCGTGGCGGAACTGGGAAGCAGCCCCATC
The DNA here is from genome assembly GCA_039918675.1 of Devosia sp. GTDB lineage: Bacteria > Pseudomonadota > Alphaproteobacteria > Rhizobiales > Devosiaceae > Devosia_A. The sequence goes on along the minus strand of JBDSHC010000068.1, from coordinate 26,024 downwards.
AGCGCCAGCATCTCGACCGATTTGCCGGAGCCGGATTCGCCGACGATCGCGAGGACTTCCCGAGAATCGACAGCGAGGTCGATGCCCTCCACGGCCTTGAACACGCCGACAGAGGTGTCGAAGCCAACGGTGAGGTTCTTGATCTCAAGCAGGGGCATTGGACTACGACCTCTTCAGCTTGGGATCGAGGGCGTCGCGGAGGCCGTCGCCGATGAGGTTGACGGCGAGGACGGTGACGAGGATGCAGATGCCGGGGAAAGTCACGACCCATGGCGCCTTGATGATGAATTCGCGCGCGGTCGCCAGCATGGTGCCCCATTCGGGTGTCGGCGGCTGGGCGCCCAGACCGAGGAAGCCGAGTGCTGCGGCTTCCAGAATGGCGTTCGAGAAGCTGAGCGTTGCCTGGACGATCAGCGGGGCAAGGCAATTGGGCAGAATGGTGATCAGCATCAGCCGGAAATGACCGGCGCCGGCGAGCTTGGCCGACGTCACATATTCACGGTTCTTCTCCGCCATCACGGCGGCGCGGACGAGGCGGGCGAAATGCGGCTGGAGAACGAGCGCGATGGCCAGCATGGCGTTGACGAGGCCGGGGCCGAGGACCGCGACGAGGACCAGCGCCAGCAGCAGCGACGGGAAGGCGAGGATGATGTCCATCACACGCATGATCACCGTATCGACCCAGCCGCGGAAATAGCCGGCGAGCAGGCCGAGCGTAATGCCACCGACGAGCGACAGGGTGACGACGAAGACGCCGATGACGAGCGAGAAGCGGGCGCCATGCATCAGGCGCGACAGCATATCACGGCCCACGGCATCGGTGCCGAGGATGAACTGCCAGCTACCATTGTGATCCTTGTCCCACACCGGGCCGCGCAGCAGCGCGTCCTTGAACTGCAGCGTGGGATCGTAGGGCGCGATGATTGGCGCAAGGATGGCAATGAGGACGATGATGCCGAGGACGACCAGGCCGAGAACGGCGCCGCGGCTCTGCGAAAAGTAATGCCAGAACTCACGGAGGCCCGAGGCGCGCGGGGCGGGTTCGATTGCTGGTGGTGCGGTGATATCGGCCATCACTGCACCCTGATGCGCGGGTTGATGGTGGCATAGAGCAGATCGACGATCAGATTGACCGCCATGACGATGAGCGCAACGAGTAGAAGTCCGCTCTGGACGACCGCATAATCGCGCTTGTAGATCGAATCGACGAGCCAGCGGCCGATGCCAGGCCAGGAAAAGATCGTCTCGGTCAGGATGGCGCCGCCCATCAGCACGCCGACCTGGAGGCCGATGGTGGTGACCACCGGGATCAGGGCGTTGCGCAGCGCGTGAAGGCCGATGACGCGGCGGGATTTGAGGCCCTTGGCTCGCGCCGTGCGCACGTAGTCTTCGCCCATGACTTCGAGCATGGCCGAGCGCGTCTGGCGGGCAATGACGGCGAGCGGGATGGTGCCGAGCACGATCGAGGGCAGGATAAGGCTGCGCAGGGCCGAGCCGAAGGCCTTCCAATTGCCGTAGAGGACCGAGTCGATGGTCATGAAGCCGGTGATGGGCTTGAAGAAGAAGGAGAGCCCGATGCGGCCCGAAACGGGGGTCCAGCCCAGCGTCGTCGAGAACAGGATGATGAGCAGCAGGCCCCACCAGAAGATCGGCATCGAATAGCCGACGAGTGCAGTGCCCATCAGGCCCTGATCGATCCAGCTGCCGCGCTTCACGGCAGCGAAGATGCCGGCCGGAATGCCGAGGGCGACGGCGAAGATAAGTGCGAAAATCGAGAGCTCGATCGTGGCAGGGAAGAGCTTCAGGAACTCTTCGATCACCGGCCGATGCGTGGCGAGCGAGTTACCGAAATCGCCGTGCAGGACTTGGCCGATATAGCGGAAATACTGCTCGTAAAGCGGCTTGTCGAAACCGTATTTGATGACGAGCTCGGCATAGCGGGCGGCGCTCACGCCACGCTCGCCCGAGAGGGCAAGGATGGGGTCGCCGGGAATGAGGCGGACGAAACCGAACGAGCAGATCGTGATGCCGATCAGCGTCGGTATGATCAGCCCAAATCTTTGGAGGATGTATCTGAACATGAGCGATGGGGAGACGGCGCCGGTTGCCCGGCGCCGTCTGAACTAACCTTACTCAGCCACGTCGACGTTGTCGAAGCGGTGCATCGCGAGCGGGTCCATGGTGTAGCCGAGAACTTTCTTGCTCATCGGCATGTAGATGGTCGAGTGGGCCATGAGGAAGGCCGGCTCTTCGCGAGTCATGACTTCCTGGGCCTTGGTGTAGATCGCGGCGCGCTTTGCCGGATCGGTCTCGAGCACACCGGCCTTCATCAGGCCTTCGAACTCTTCGTTGTTCCAGATCGAATAGTTCTGGGTACCGATGGCGGCAGCGCCAAACAGCACGGCGAAGAAGTTGTCCGGGTCGCCATTGTCGCCGCCCCAACCGATCTGGAAGGCACCGGGACGATCGGCCTTGGCGCCGTCGATACGGTACTGGGTCCATTCCACGGTGTGGATCGTCGCCTTGACGCCGACCGCTGCCCAATCCTGCTGAATGATTTCAGCCGAACGTGCAAAGGACGGGTTGTACGAACGGGCGCGGTCCGAAGCCCACAGCTCGATCTCGGTGACGCCCTTGGCAGCCAGGATTTCCTTGGCCTTCGTGGGGTTGTACTCGCCCTCGGGGGTGGCCGTGTCGTACGACCACATCGTTGGCGGGATCAGGTTCTTGGCCGGCTCGGCATTGCCCTTGCCGAACAGCGCTTCGACGAGAGCTGGCTTGTTGATGGCCATGCTCAGCGCCTTGCGGACTTCGACATCGTTCGTCGGGGCCAGCGTGGTGTTGTAGGACATGTAGCCGATGTTGAGGCCAGCCTGATCGAGGACGGTCAGATTGGTATTGGCCTTCAGCGATTCGATATCCTGCGGATTGGGGTACGGCATGATATCGCACTCGCCGGCCAGCAGACGCTGCGTGCGGGCGGTGGTGTCGGGCGTGATCGCGAAGATCAGATCGTCGATCTTGACCTTACCCTTGAAGTAGTCCGGGAAGGCGGCGTAGCGGATGACCGAATCCAGCTGGTAGTCGACGAACTGGAACGGGCCGGTGCCGATCGGGGCTGAAGCCAGCTGCTCGGGATGGCCATCGGCCACGAGCTTGTCGGCGTATTCCTTGGAGACGATGGATGCGAAATCCATGCCGAGGTTCGCCAGCATTGGGGAGTTGGGGGAGTTGAGGACGATCTTCACGGTGAGATCGTCAACTTTCACCACTTCCTTGATGTAGGCCGGCATCGCCATGGCTTCGTAGTACTCGTACTGCGAATCCTGAAGGTAGGCGTGGAACGGATTGTCGGCTTTGAACTGGCGCTCGAACGAGAACACGATGTCGTCGGCGTTCAGATCGCGCGTGGGCGTGAAATAGGACGTGGTGTGGAACTTGGTGCCCGGATGGAGGTGGAAGGTATATTCCAGACCATCGGCCGAAATGTCCCAGCTGTCGGCCAGACCCGGCTCAAGATCGGTGCCGCCATGCTTGAATTCGACGAGGCGGTTGTAGATCGTGCGGGCGGAGGCGTCGAAGTCGTTGCCGCCAGTGGCCATCGCCGGATCGAAATGCTTGGGCGAGGCTTCCGAGCAGAAAATCAGCTGCTTGGAATAGGCACTGCCGGCCATCATCGCGACAAGCGCGGTCGCGGTCAGCAGGGTTTTCATCAATTTCATGATGGGTTTCTCCCGAAGATTATTGCGCTCCGGGCATTTGCGCCCAGAGCCTGTGCGGCAACAAAGCGTTTTTGTGGCGGGCACGCAACGGGAATAATCGACCCCTTAACCACGCCATTTCGCGCATTTTTGCCAAACGGGCTGTCGGTCGCCATGGCCAAAGCGTGCTAAATGGTTGAGGGATTTGACCAATTGGTCAATTCGTCTTCCGTAAAGGGCAGCCAGATGACGCTTCATGTCGCAACGGTAACATTGGTTGTGGATGGGTATGACCGCGGCATCGCGTTCTTCCGCGACGTCCTCGGGCTGGCGCTCACGGCCGATACGCCGCTGCCGGGTGGCAAGCGCTGGGTGACGGTGGCCGGCCCCGGCGGCGCGAGGCTGTTGCTGGCGCAGGCGGACGGCGAGACGCAGCAGGCAGCGATCGGCAACCAGACCGGCGGCCGGGTGGGGTTCTTCCTCGAGACCGACGATTTTGAATGGGATCACGCCCGGCTCGTTAAGGCGGGGGTGCGGTTTCTCGAAGCGCCACGGCATGAAAGCTATGGCAGCGTGGCGGTATTCGAGGACCCGTTCGGCAACAAATGGGATTTGATCGGGCCGAAGCGCCCCGAGGAGAATTGAGATGACGACACGCAAGCTTGGCCGCACGGACCTCGCGATCGAACCGCTGATCTTTGGCTGCAACGTGCTGGGGTGGACGGCCGACGAGGCGCAATCCTTCGCCGTGCTCGATGCCTTTGTCGATCACGGCTTCACCGCGTTCGACACCGCCGACGTCTATGGCAAGGGCAAATCGGAGACGATACTCGGCAATTGGATGAAGGCGCGCGGCAACCGGAACAAGGTTCTGGTGTTCACGAAAGTCGGCGCGGACAATTGGAAGGGCGAGCGCGATCTCAGCGCGAAGTGGATCGAAGAGGCGATCGAGAACTCGTTGAAGCGGCTGCAGATCGATCATGTCGATCTCTATCAGAGCCACTGGCCCGATGCCGACACTCCGCAGGAGGAGACCCTCGGCGCACTCGACAAGCTTGTGAAGGCTGGCAAGGTGCGCTGGATCGGTTCTTCTAACCAGGACAATGGCCTGCTAAGCGAAGCACTGGATATCTCGAAGACGAAAAGCTGGGCGCGCTACGAGACGCTGCAGAACGAGTACAATCTCTACGACCGTGACGGCTTCGGCGCCGTTCAGGATCTCTGCGTCAAGGAAGGCATGTCGGGCATCGGTTATTTCTCGCTGGCGCGCGGCTTTCTCAGCGGCAAATACCGCAGCGCTGCGGATGCGGACAAGAGCCCGCGCGGCAAGGGCATCGTCGACAAATATCTCAACCCCAAGGGCGATCGTGTGCTCGCTGCGCTCGATGCGGTGAGCAAGCGGCACAATGCCAAGCCCACCGAAGTGGCGCTGGCGTGGATCATTGCGCAACCGGGCGTCGGCGGGCCGATTGCCTCAGGCACGGACGTCGAGCAGGTCGCGAGCCTCGCCAAGGGGGCGCGGCTCGGGCTCTATGAAGACGATCTCTCGGAACTGACGGCGGCTGGCGCCTAGACCGTCAGATAACCGCCATCGACCGGCAAGCATGTGCCGGTCACAAAGCCGGCAAGCGGCGAGCAGAGGAACAGCGCCGGTCCCACCAGATCGTCCGGCGTGCCCCAGCGGGCGAGCGGTGTGCGCGCCAGGATCGGATCGGCGCGGGTCGGGTCTTTCTGCAGGGCGTCGGTAAATCCGGTGGCGATCCAGCCGGGGGCGATGGCGTTCACGCGGATGCCGTCCTTGGCATAGGCGATGGCCAGCGACTTCGTCAGTTGTACGATCCCCCCCTTGCTCGCCGAATAGCCTGGAACGAGGCCGCCGCCAAAATAGCTCAGCAGCGACGCCGTATTGAGGATCGCGCCCTTGCTGGCCGCGAGCAGCGGACGGGCGGCAGCGCAGAGGCGCATCGTGCCACTCAGATTCACATCGAGTACGAGGTCAAAGATCTCGGGGTCGAGTTCGTCATTGCGGCGAATGATGCCGGCGCAATTGACGAGGACATCGAGCGACTTCAGCGTCGAGACATAGGCTTTGACCGCATCATTGTCGCGCACATCGAGGCGCGCGAAAGCGATGCTTGAGGTCGCCGAGGCGGAAGCGACTTCATTGTCGGTGGCGCCGGTGGCGTGGACAATCGCGCCGGCATCGCGGAACGCTGTGGCAATGCCGAGGCCGATGCCGGAGGTGCCGCCAGCGATGAGGACGGTTTTGCCGGTGAAGAATTGCGTTGCCCAGTTCATGGGGCTCCCCTCATCCGGCTTCGCCACCTTCTCCCGCAAGGGGAGAAGGCAATCGAGCCGAGAGTCTTGTGTGTGGGCCTTCTCCCTCGACGGGAGAAGGTGCCTGAAGGGCGGATGAGGGTGGGGCCAAGCGCACTGTAATAATTATCTCTTCTTCTCCTCTGTCCAAACGATCCCAAGGGGGCTCGCTTGGCCAACCGCGTTGATCATCTAACAAACTGCTCGACATAATCGGCGCCAAGACCGACCGCTTCATAGTGCTTCTTGCACATGTCGATCTTGGTGAAGACGTCTTCGAAGCCGATCTGCTTGTTGTCCTTGTCGAGATAGACCATGCAGCCCGAGATGTTGAAGAAAGTGATCATCTCTTCGACGTCTTCGGGCACGGTGAGCGTGTGGATTTCGCCCGGTGGCTCGAAGACATAGGAGCCGGTCTCGGCGACCCAGTCATGCTCGAGATAATACCAGCGGCCCTTGATGACATAGCCATGCACGGGCGCGGGGTGCAGGTGGCGCGACAGAATGCCGGCGCGGCGCACACGCAGCAGATTGCACCATTGCCCCTGCATGGTGTTGAGCAGCAGCGGGCGAAACCAGACGCCGTCGGCCTGCGGGACCCAGACGCGCTCGTCGGCGGGGACGGCCTCGATCTGCATTTCCTTGGCGGCGAGGGGGTGAGCGGACCCGTTGAGGGTGTTGTACATTGGCGAACCTCTTTTCCTTCAGCGTGCACGAGGCGGCAGGGCGCGGTCAATGTGGCGTCTGCACTCATCCGCGATGGTGTCGCGGCAGAGCGAACGGATCGCGGCATTTCCGGACTCTGCAAGCGGGCGTTTGAGGCGCAGTTTGGCCGGCAAAAGGCGAGCCGCACTTTGGCGGGCAACGCCTTCATACTGAGGACCTCGAATTGACGACGACGACTTTGCCTGCCGGCGCTGCCGTGCAGAAGACCGCGTTTGCGGTGATCTTTGCCGTGGCGGCTTGCCATCTCATCAATGACATCATGCAGTCGCTGCTGTCGGCGATCTATCCGATCCTCAAGGACAGCTATGGGCTGAGCTTCGTACAGATCGGCCTGCTGACGCTGACGTTCCAGGTGACGGCGTCGCTGCTGCAGCCGGTCATCGGCATCTATAGCGACAAGCGGCCCCTGCCCTATTCGATCGTGGCGGGCATGGGCTCCACGCTGATCGGCCTCATCGTACTCGGCTTCGCCCGTGATTACTGGCTGCTGCTGATCGGCTCGGCGCTGATCGGCTTCGGGTCCGCAGTGTTTCACCCCGAAAGCTCGCGCGTGGCGCGGCTCGCCTCAGGTGGACGCTACGGCTTCGCGCAGTCGACGTTCCAGGTTGGGGGCAATGTCGGCTCCTCCATCGGGCCACTGCTGGCTGCGTTCGTCGTCCTGCCGCGCGGACAGAGTTCCGTCGCCTGGTTCGCGGTGGCGGCGTTCCTCGGCATGGTGATCCTCACCTGGGTGGGGCGCTGGTACGCCGAGCATCAGCGCTCGACCTCCAGCCGACCGCCGGCAAGCACGGCGCTGCCATTCGACCGGCAGACGACGATGATCGCGCTGGTGGTGCTGGCGCTGCTGACCTTCACCAAGAACGTCTATATGGCGGGCATTTCGAGCTACTATACGTTCTACCTGATCCACAAATTCGATGTCGGCGTGCAGCAGAGCCAGCTGATGCTGTTCCTGTTCCTTGGGGCCGCGGCGATCGGCACGTTTGTCGGCGGACCGATCGGCGACCGCTGGGGCGCGCGCTTCGTGATCTGGTTCTCGATCCTCGGCGTCGTGCCGTTCACGCTGCTGCTGCCCTATGCAGACTACAATTGGACCCTCGTTCTATCGGTGCTGATTGGGCTGATCCTGTCTTCGGCGTTCCCCGCCATCGTGGTGTTCGCGCAAGAACTCATGCCGGGCCGCGTCGGCATGATCGCCGGCATCTTCTTCGGCTTCGCATTTGGCAGTGGTGGGATCGCGGCGGCGGCGCTCGGGGCCTTGGCGGATTTCCGCGGCATCGACTTCGTGTTCCAGGTCACGAGCTATTTGCCGCTGCTTGGGCTGCTCACGGTGTTTTTGCCGAATATGCGCAAGCGGGCGGTGGTGGCGGGCTAATTGCCTAACTCTCCGCCGTCATGGCCGGGCCTGACCCGGCCACCCAGCGGCACGTTCGGTTGGGTCCCCGGGTCGAGCCCGGGGATGACGATTGTGGGTATGGTGATTGTGGCTTCTGGATTCCCGCCTTCGCGGGAATGACATTGTGGTTGGCTAGCCTACTCAGCAGGCGGTTCCCACAGTTCGACCGGATTGCCCTCGGGGTCCGCGATCCGCGCAAACCGCCCCGTCTCGGGCGTGTCCCATTCCGCCCGAGTCTCAACCGCGATGCCGGCGGCCTGCAGTGCAGCAATGAGGCCGTCGATGTCTTCGACGCGGAAATTGAGCATGAACTGCTTGGCGGCCGGGAAATAGTCCGTGTCGGCCTTGAACGGCGCGAAGACGGTCATGCCGGAATCCTGCTGCCAATAGCCGGTGACGCCGAGATGCGTCTCGTACCATTGCGCCAATGCCTTCGTGTCGGCGGAGCGGAAGAAGATGCCGCCAATGCCGGTGACGCGACCCATAATGTTACCTCACGAGAATGGCGCGGAAATCGTTGACGTTAGTCCCGGTCGGGCCGGTTACGAGCAGATCGCCGATGGTGTTGAACGCCGTCCACGCGTCATTGTTGGCGAGTGCGCTGCGCGGGTCGATGCCTGCGCTGCGCATGCGGGTGGCCGAGGTGCCATCGGCAAAGGCGCCGGCATTGTCCTCGGACCCGTCGATGCCATCTGTGTCGGCGGCGAGTGCGGTGATGCCGTCCATGCCTTCGATGGCGAGGGCGAAGGCGAGGAGGAATTCCGCATTGCGTCCGCCCTTGCCCTTGCCGCGCACGGTGACGCCGGTTTCGCCACCCGACAGCAGCAGCGCGGGACGCGGGAATGGCCGGTTGCGGAGATCGATCTCGCGGGCGAGCGCAGCGTGGACGGCGGCGACGTCGCGCGACTCACCTTCGATGGCATCGGAGAGGATATGGGCGCGGATGCCGCGTTCGCCGGCGCGCTTGGCCGCCGCCTCAAGCGACAGCGACGATGACGCGATGATGCGAACGCTGTTCTGGTTGAAACGGGCGTCGTCGGGACGCGGCGGCTCATTGTCGTGCGAGCTGAGATAGGCGGTGACTGCCGGCGGCAGCACCAGGCCGTGCAACGCGATCATGTGCCGTACTTCGGAGCGCGACGAGGCGATGGGGATGGTGGGGCCGGAGGCGACGAGCGCCGGATCATCGCCCGCCACATCGGAGACGACGAAGGTCGCAACGCGGGCGGGCGAAGCGAGCGCCGCGAGGCGGCCGCCCTTGATGCCGCTGACTTCATTGCGGATGAGGTTCATCACGCTGATTGGCATGCCGGAGGCGAGCAGTGCGCGCGTCACCGCCTGCTCATCCTCGAAGGTCAGGCCCGGACCCGGCGCCGGAAGCAGCGCAGAACCACCGCCCGAGATCAGCGCGACCACCAGATCGTCATGGCTCAACCCATGGACTTTGGCCATCATGCGACGGGCGGCGAGATAGCCGGCTTCATCGGGCACCGGATGGCTGGCCTCGACGATTTCGATGCGTTCGGTCGGAACGGCATGACCATAGCGGGTGACGACTAGCCCATCGACCGGCTGGCCCCAGGCGCGCTCAAAGGCGCGCGCCATCTGGGCCGAGGCCTTGCCGGCGCCGACGACGATGGTTTTGCCCTTGGGCTTTTCGGGCAGATGCATGGCGATGCCCTTGCCGGGGTCGGCAGCGGCGACGGCAGTGCGGAAGAGTTCTTCAAGGAGAGCCCGGTCCATGCTTGTCACAATGCCGTCAACTGATGTCTCTAGCCAGACCCTTCTTGAGTGAGCCAACTGCAATGAGCCCGCGTTACGCCCTTTATTTCGCCCCTGCCCGCGAGTCGGCGCTGTGGAGCACGGCGGAGGCGTGGCTGGCGCAACCCGAAATGGCCTCGCTGACCGTTTCCGCCCGGCGCTACGGGTTTCACGCGACGATCAAGGCACCGATGGCGCTGGGCGGCAGCCTTGGCGAATTGCAGGCCGCTGTGGCTCGGTTTGCGGCCGAGACCGTGGCCGTGGAACTCACGGACCTGGCGCCGCGCCTCATCGGCGGCTTTCTGGCGCTGACCACCGAACCGCAGCCAGTAGCGCTGACCGATGTGGCGGCGCGGGCGGTGAAGGCGTTCGAGCCGAACCGGGCGCCGCTTTCGGCGGATGAGCAGGCGCGCCGGCTCACCGCACAATTGACGCCGCGGCAGATCGAACTGGTCGGCCAATATGGCTATCCCTATGTGCTGGAGCAGTTCCTGTTCCACATGACACTGACCGACCGGCTGGATTCGAGCGCCCAACAAAGCATGATGCTGGCAGCGACCGAGTGGTTCGCGCCCGCCCTCGCCGAGCCCGCGCTGCTTGACCGGCTGGTGATTTTCGAGGAAGCCGAGCCCGGTGCCGGCTTTGTCCGGCTCGACCCCGATTATCTGCTGATGGGTGCGTGATGGACGCCGTGTTTCGCAACGCCAGGATCGTGCTGCCCAATGAGGTGGTGACCGGGAGCGTGCAGATCGCCGATGGCGAGATCGTTTCGATCGACAGCGGCGCGTCTTCGGTGGGCGAGGATTTCGCGGGTGATTATCTGATCCCCGGGCTGGTCGAGCTTCATACCGATCATCTCGAGAACCATTACCGGCCCCGGCCCGGCGTGTACTGGAATCCGCTGGGCGCGCTGCAGGCCCATGACGTGCAGATCGCCGGCTCCGGCATCACCACTGTGTTCGACGCGGTGCGGATAGGGTCAGACCCCGAAATGCCCGGCATGGGCGACCATGTGCAGGTGCTGGTCGATGCGATCTCCGAGGGAATGGCGGATGGGCGGCTCCGGGCCGACCATCTGATCCACCTCCGCTGTGAATTGCCGTCGCATGACGTGGTCGACGATTTCGAGCGCTTCTGCGATCTGCCGCTGGTGCGGCTCGCATCGGTGATGGACCATACGCCGGGGCAGCGGCAGTTCCAGACGGTGTCGAAGTACCGCGAATATTATCAGGGGCGGATGCGCTTCAGCGATAGCGAGATGGATGCCTATATCGCCGAGCGCCATGTCGAGCAGGCGCGTTATTCGGAGGCCCATCGCAAGGCCATCGTGAAGCGGGGGCTTGCCGCCGACATCGCCTTTGCGAGCCATGACGACGCGACCGAAGAGCATGTTGCCGAGTCCGTCGCGGATGGCGTCAGCATCGCGGAATTCCCGACGACGCTCACCGCCGCGAAGCGATCGCACGACGCTGGACTGGCGGTGCTGATGGGTGCGCCGAACGTCGTGCGGGGCGGCTCGCATTCGGGCAATATCGCCGCACTCGACCTGGCGCGCGAAGGCTGCCTCGACGTCCTGAGCTCGGACTATGTGCCGGGCGCGCTGATCCATGCGGCATTCCAGCTGCCAGCGCTAACCGACGCCGTGTCTCTGCCGGACGCCATCCGCATGGTGTCGGCGACGCCGGCCAAAGCAGCCCATCTCCACGATCGTGGCGAGATGGCCATCGGCAAGCGCGGCGATGTCGTGCGGGTGCGCCTCCATGGCGATATGCCGGTGGTCAAGGGCGTGTGGCGGCAAGGGCAGCGGGTGAGCTGATGGATTTGCCCGGCACGCTCGTGCTCGTCGTCGGACCGTCGGGCGCCGGCAAGGACACGCTGATCAATGCGGCCAGGGCGGCGCTCGCCGGAGACGCGGGCTACGTGTTTCCCCGACGCGTCGTGACGCGCGAAGCGGTGGCGGCGCTCGAAGACCACGATTCCATCTCGACCGCCGATTTTGCCCTGCAGGAACGGAATGGTGCCTATGCGCTAAGCTGGGAGGCACATGGGCTGCGCTACGGCCTTCCGGTGAGCCTCGTCGCCGATCTTGAGGCCGGACGCGTCGTTGTCCTCAACGCCTCGCGCGCCATGATCGCGACGGCGACCGCCAAGTTTCCGGGCACCAAAGTTGTCCTGATCGAGGCCAGCCGCGAAATGCGGGCGGCGCGTCTCGCCGGGCGCGGGCGCGAAACGGAAGCCGAAATCGCGGCGCGGCTCGACCGCGAGGTGCGGGCGCCGATGCCTGAGGCGATCCGGATCGACAATTCCGGCGCGCTGGCTGACGGCACAGCCCGGTTCGTCGCGGCGCTAAAGGTATTCGCCGCGCATTGAACCTTTTACGCCTCCGCCGCGTTCTTGCCGAAATGCGTCCATTTTTCAGGACTTAGTGGTGAGTAGGAACGGGCTCTATTTGTTGATCGCGGCGCTGCTGCTGATCGTGGCGGGACTGGTTGGTTATGTGGTCTATCAGCAGTCGCAGGAACCGCATCTCGACATCAAAGTGGACAGCAACGGCATCCAGGTGAACGGCAATGGTTGACACGACGGACACTGATCCGGTGCTTGGCGCGCTGCTGCGCGAACTCGGCGCGCAAGGTCAAGGGGCCATGTCGAATGGCGACCGGCCGAACCCCGAAGCCTACCCGATCCGCGGGTCGATAGACGTGGTAGCCCTTGCCGAGGCCGCTCGAAATGCGCTAGGCGGCAGCGACTTAGACGATGACGAAGCGAAAGATCCGGCGGAACTCAATGCCGCAAATGACGGATGAGAAATTGCTGGCCGCGGACCTGGGAGGCGGCAAAGCGTCAAGACACTGAGACAGAACTCCCCTGTCAGGTCTCCTCCAACCAAGGGCAAACCCCATGAATCGTAATACCTGGATTATCATCATTGTGGCGGTCATCGTGATCGTCGGCCTCATCTGGATCTTCAACCGCGGCACCCCGACCCCGGTCGCGCCCGTCGTCCCCTCGTCCAGCTCGTCGGTTGTGAGCTCGTCCTCGGCCGCGCCGTCCTCTTCGTCGGAAATGGCCGTCGTTTCGATCATGAGCTCGATCGCGTCGGAAGCATCGTCGGCAATGTCGGAAGTCATGACCCCGTCGAGCGAGACGCCGATGGCGCCGACTTCGTCGGAAATGGTGATGTCGATGGCCTCGTCGTCCGAGACCCCGATGGCCCCGACCTCGTCGGAAGCTATGATGGCGCCGTCATCGTCGGATGCGATGATGATGACCACGTCGTCCTCGGCGCAGTAAAGCGTCACGCCTAAACGAAACCCCCGCCAGCGATGGCGGGGGTTTTTGTTTGTCTGCGATTCGGCGAGCTTGCCGTGCCTAATGCGCGGGTGTCGGTTCCGCTGTTGTGGCGCGTTTGGCGACGTCGGCGACACGCCGTCTGTCGCGGTAGATCTTGAACTGCTGGTCGACGAGGACGCCGATCAGGATCACCGAGCCCATCACCGCGAAGTTGAGCGATGAGGGGATGCCGAGGAGGTTGACGAGGTTCTGCAGCACCTGCAGCAGGATGGTGCCCAGCACGACGCCGAAGATCGAGCCTTCGCCGCCGCGCAGCGAGAAGCCGCCGAGCACGGCTGCGGCGATGGCGTAGAGTTCGTAGAAATTGCCGTGGCCCGAGGGCAGGATCGAGCGCGTGTACATCGCAAAGAACACGGCAGCGAGCGCCGTCAGAACCGAGCAGATGACATAGGCAGCGATGATGACGCGCGTCGTGCGGATGCCCGAATAGCGCGCCGCTTCCTCGTTCTTGCCCACCACATAGAGATAGCGGCCGAACACCGAACGGTGCAGCACGAACCACATGACGATTGCCAGCACCACCATGATGAAGAAGGCATGCGGAATGGGGATAGAGCGGAAGGCGCCGTTTGAAAGGATCGCGAAGACGTCGGTGCGGCCCGTGGTGATCCATTCGAGATCGGGGAAGCTGACGCCGAACGGGAAGCCCGCCGTGCCGTCGCCGGTATAGAACCGCGCCACGCCGCGATAGATCAGGAGACCGCACAGCGTCACCACGAAGGGCTGCAGCTTCATCCGCGTGATGAGGAAGCCATGCAACAGGCCCATCATCAGCCCGAGGACCAGAATGATGAGCAGGGCGAGCGGCCACGGAACGCCCTTGTTGGCGATGAGATCGATGAAGATCACGCCGAGCAATGCGATCTGCGAGCCCGAGCTCAGCTCGATGCCGCCGGTCATGATGACGAAGCCCTGCCCGATGGCGAAGATGCCGAACAGGCCCACCAGATTGGCGGTATTGGCGATGTTGATGGGCGACAGGAAGCGCTCGTTGAGCCGCCACGTCACGAAGCCAACCACGATGATCAGGACCAGAAGTCCGAGATCTTTCTTCAGCATAGTCTAATTCCCCCTGCCTCAGGCCGTGGCCAGCTGCTTGCCGACAGCCAGCAGCAGAATATTCTCCTCGCTGAACTGATCGCGGTTCAGGATGCCGGTCACATGACCCTCGTGCATGACCGCGACGCGGTCTGATACACCAATCACCTCTTCCATGTCGGACGAGATCATCAGCACCGCCACGCCACTATCGGCGAGCTGGCGCATGATTTTGTAGATTTCCGATTTGGCGCCGATATCGATGCCGCGCGTCGGCTCATCGAAGATCATCACATTGGGCTTCATCGCCAGCCACTTTGCTAGGACGACCTTCTGCTGGTTGCCGCCCGACAGCGAGCCGGCGCGTCCGGTAACATTGGGCGTCCGGATATCGAGTTCGCGTTTGCTGATCTCGGCGCGCTTGGTCTCGGCGCTGGACGAGACCAGATTGCCGCTCGCATAGGCGGGCAGATTGGGCAGGCTGATGTTCTCGCTGATCGTCAGATCGAGCACCAGGCCCGAGCCCTTGCGATCCTCGGGCACGAGGAAGATGCCGGCCTTGACCGCATCGGCCGAGGTCTTGAGCCTGATGGGTTTCCCATGCAGCGTCACCTGGCCGCCATGCGTGCCATCGATGCCGAAGAACACCCGCGCCAGTTCGGTGCGGCCGGCGCCGACGAGCCCGGCGAGCCCCAAGACTTCCCCGGCATGCAAATCGAGGCTGACCTCGCGGTGCGGATAGGTCGACGTGCGTACATTGCGTGCCGAGAGGATCGTGTCGCCGCGCGGTACAGCGGGCGGCGTGTAGGCGACGCGCAGATCACGGCCCACCATCAGCTTGACCATGGCGTCGTGGTTGATCGCCTCGCCTTCGAGCGTTCCCACCATCTTGCCGTCGCGCAGCACCACGACGCGATCGCAGACTTCGACGATCTCGTTGAGCCGGTGCGAGATGAACACCACCGAGATGCCATCGGCACGCAGGCCCTTGACGACTTCGAGCAGTTTCTCGGTCTCGGCAAGCGGCAGGCTGGACGTGGGCTCGTCGAGAATGACCAGCCGCGAGTTGAAGCTCAGCGCCTTGGCGATCTCGACCATCTGCTGCTGCGCCAGCGAGAGGTGGGACACCGGGGTCGACGGCGAGAACGATGCGCCCAGCCGGTCGAGATAGGGCTGCACCATCGCGCGCTGTTTGTCGGTATCGACCAGTTGCAGAAAGCCGCCACTCCTCGGCTCGCGGCCGATATAGACGTTGGCTGCGACATCGAGATTGTCGAACAGGTTCAGTTCCTGATGGACGAAGGCGATGCCCGCGCGGATCGATCCGGCGACGCTCAAGCCTTCATGGGGCACGCCATCGATCTCGATCGTGCCGCGGTCGGGGGCGACGACGCCGCCCAGAATTTTCATAACGGTAGATTTGCCGGCGCCGTTTTCGCCAACCAGCCCGATGATCTCACCAGGCCGCACATCCATCGAGAAATCCGCCAGCGCCAAAACGCCTGGATAGCTCTTTCGAAGTCCGCTCAGCTTCAGAAACACCTCGGTGGAGGCGGCAACACTCGACGCGGCTGCATTGGCTGTCACGGCGTTACAAATCTCTCACTGGGCGAAAAAATGTCCGCAGCCGGTTCCCCGGCTGCGGACGATGTTAGTGACGGGATCAGCCGCCAGCCAGCTTCTTCTGGAAGTCGGCCTGGAAGGCGTCGACATTGTCCTTGGTGACAGTCAGGCCCGGGATGATGATAACGCCATCGGCCGGGATGCCGGACTTGTCGCCCTTGAGGTAGGCGGCGATGAGCTTGGAGCCCTGATAGCCCCACTCATACGGCTGCTGCACGACGGTACCGGCGAAGGAACCTTCCTTCACGGCGCCGAGGGTGATCGGATCTTCGTCGAAACCGACGACGGTGATCTGACCGAGCTTGCCTGCGTCACGCAGCGCTTCATAGATGCGCGGCGGGTTGTAGGAGTAGAAGCCGACCATGCAGGTCACGTCCGGGTTGGCAACGAGAACGTCGTCAACGTTGGCGCGGGCGCGGGTCTGGTCGATATCGTCGCCGCGAACGTCGATGAGCTCGAGGCCAGTGCCCTTAACGGCAGTGTTGTAGCCCTCGATACGTTCCTTGGCATTGGCAGCGCCGGGCAGACCGACGAAGCCGATGCACTTGCCGCCATTGGGGAGCGCCTTCTTCATCAGCTCGCCAGCATTCTTGCCGAGCTCGACGTTGGACGAACCGAAATAGGCGATACGGTTGGACTGCGGAGCATCCGAGTCGAACGCGAAGTACGGGATCTGGGCAGCGACGCGGTTGATCGCCTCGGTCGAGGTGGCCGGGTCGACGACCGACACGGCGACGGCGTCAACGCCGGCCGCGACGAGATCGTCGAGGAGACGCTGCTGCACAGCGGCGTCAGCACGCTCGGGGTACTTGAAGGTCAGCGTCACGTCGGGAAGTTCCGACTGCGCCTTCTTCACGGCGGCTTCAGTGATCTTCCAGAAGTCGGACGGACCGTTCACGACGAACGCGATCTCGGGCTTGTCCTGGGCAATGGCCGTGCTCGACAGCGCGGCGAGCACCGCCGTCATGGCGACGGCGGAAACGACGTATTTCATGTTTATTCCTCCCGTTTTCCCTACTCCTCGTAGGGTAGTTCGAGCGTGCCGCATTGCGACTTCGGGCCCCGTTGGCGAGGTCCCGGGCTGCGTCAGGCAGCACGCGTCTAGCAACATAATCATACTTTACCGGGCGGCGGTAGGTGTTCTTGAGTTACGTACCACAGCCGACGATCCGCCCTCATTAAGGCCCGATCGCGAGGGTGAATAATCCATATTAGCCGTTTTGCGTCAAGCGAACCCGCCCAAATACAGGGCCTTGACAGTTTTCGGCGCCAATCCAACTAATGATTATTAGCTGCGCAGCGGGCCCGGAGAGACCTGGGCCCAGCGGGGAGGCTTCGCGAAATAGACCCGGTGTCAGGATCGCCGAAACGCGTCGCGCCGATTCGGCGGCGCATCACGATGACGGACGTCGCCCGCGAGGCCGGCTGTTCGCAGGCGACGGTTTCGCTCGTTCTGAACCGCAATGAGACGATCAAGATTTCGGCCCAGATGCGGGACCGCGTTTGGGCGGCGGCGCGCTCGCTCGGCTATTCAAATGCCGCCCTACCGATTGCAGCCAGTGAAGTAGAACTTTCGTCTAATACGACGATTGGCTTCGCGGTCGATCAACTGTCGACCAGCCCCGAGGCAATCGTCGCGATCGAGGGCGCCCGCGCCGCGGCGTGGGGTGCGGGCACGGTCATCCTTGTGGGCCAGACACAATCGGACCCGCTGATGGAGCCCAGGACGCTCGACGCGCTGACGGGGCGCGGGGCGAGCGCACTCATCTACATGACGATATTTACCCGTGAGATCGAGGCGCCGCCTGCACTCTACGATCTCGACATCCCGGTCATCCTCCTCAATTGCTACACCGCCGATCACGCGTTCCCCGCGGTCGTCCCGAGTGAAATCGCGGGCGGGCAGTCGGCGACGGAGCATCTGATCCGGAGCGGCCATGTGCGGATCGGCACCATCATGGGCGAGCCTTTCATGTCGGCCGCGCAGGACCGTCTCAAAGGCTATCGCCGCGCCCTCGCGACCGCGGATCTGCCGTTCGATCCCAACCTCGTAGCCGATGGCAATTGGTCGGCTAGCGCGGGCTATGAGGCGACTGTGAAACTGCTGGCGCTAAACAACCCGCCAACGGCGATCTTCTGCCAGAACGACCGCATGGCGATCGGCTGTTATGAAGCGCTGAAGGAGGCGGGCCGTCGCATCCCCGAGGACATCGCCGTGGTGGGCTATGATGACGAGGAGATCTCGCGACATCTTCACCCGCGGCTGACCACATCGATACTGCCGCACCGGGCGATGGGGCAATGGGCGATCGAGCAGCTCGAAGCGCGCCAGCCCAAACGCGACCGCTACCCGATCACCAAGCTCGAATGCGCCCTGGTAGAACGGGATTCTGTTCTGCGCCGGACCTAGCCGCGCGCCTCCTGATGGACGGCTGCGCCAATGGCGAGCTGTGCGGCCTCGACCGTCTCGAACATCTGCCCGTCGAGGGCGAAAGCGGAGAAGCGCACCGCGAGAAAGCGGTAGCCTTCATCGGATTGAACGACGACGCCGAGCGGCTCGCCATCGATTTCGATGGCGATGGGCTTTGAACTGGGTGGCCGCGAAAAGGACTGATGCTGCATGGACATGCCTCCAACGGCGCCGAAACACTGGCGACCGGGGTGTTAATTGAACTGTGAGACGCGGATGTGACGGGCTAAAGCCCTGGGATCACATTCGCCAGTTTCGGACACACCGTTTGGGGGCGCCTACGTGTTTGGCTTGAATCCCGGCATGGGCGTCGATGCGAATGCGTCGAATCATGATTTCGTCCCTTCCGGTAGGAGGCCAAAACGGCCGCGCCAAACTCGCTTGGAGATAGGCGCTAAAGCCCAATCTACAAGTCACTCCATGGCGAAATAATCCGCCATGGAGAAATCATGCGCCGCTTCGCCCCGAGGCGCAAGCGACACCTTTGTCTAAACTGCTACTCAGCCGCGACCGCCCGAGTGCCGGCGGCTTCGAGCGCCTGATCGAGATCGGCGAGGATATCGTCGATATGTTCGAGGCCGATGGCGAGCCGGACATAGCCCTCCGTCACACCGGCGCGCAGTTGCTCTTCCGGCGAGAGCTGCGAATGCGTGGTGGTTGCGGGATGGATCGCCAGCGACCGCGCGTCGCCGATATTGGCGGCGTGGTAGAACAGTTGCAGGCTGTCGATGAAGCGACGGCCAGCATCGCGCCCCGCTTCGAGTTCGAAGCCGATCAGTGCTCCGTTGCCACGCGACAGATATTTCTTCGCGCGTTCACCCTGGGCCCCAGTCTGCAGGCTCGGATGATTGACCCATTTGATCTCCGGACGCTTGGCGAGCCATGCGGCAACCTTTTCGGCATTCTCGAAATGCCGATCGACGCGAAGCGCCAGTGTCTCAAGCCCCTGGATGGTGAGGAATGCATTGAACGGCGAGAGTGCGGCGCCATGGGTGCGGAGCAGCGTGGTGCGGGCCTTCAAGATGTAGGCGACCGGACCAAGGGGCTTCGCCGCTTCCACCCAGACCGCGCCATGATAGGCCGGATCGGGCGTATTGAGCAGCGGCTGGCGCTCTGGGTGGGAGGTCCAGTCGAAATTGCCGCCATCGACGATCAGGCCGCCGATCGAAGTGCCATGGCCGCCGAGATATTTGGTGCTCGAATAAACGACCACTGCCGCGCCATGCTCGAACGGACGCACCGACAGCGGCGCCGCAGTGTTGTCGACGACCAGCGGGATGCCGAGCGGCCGGCCGATCGCCGCCACCTCGGCGATGGGGAATACCGCGAGCTTGGGGTTGGGAAGCGTCTCCGCATAGTAGGCTCGCGTCCTGGAGTCGGTCGCCTTGCGGAAGTTTTCGGGATCGGAGGGATCGACGAAACGAACCTCGATGCCGGCTTCGCGGAAGGTGTTCTTGAACAAATTCCAGGTGCCGCCATAGAGGTCGGTCGAGGCGACGATGTTGTCGCCCGCGACCGCGAGGTTCTGCAGCGAATAGGCCGAGGCCGCCTGTCCCGATGCAACGGCCAGCGCCGCAACGCCACCTTCGAGCGCCGCAACGCGCTTTTCGAGGACGTCGGTCGTGGGGTTGCCGAGGCGGGTATAGATATTGCCGAGTTCCTTGAGCGCGAACAGATTCGACGCGTGCTCGGTGTCGCGGAATTCATATGAGGTGGTCTGATAGATGGGGACGGCCACCGCGCCAGTCGCCGGATCCGACCGCCAGCCGGCATGCAGGCCCTGCGTTTCGGGATGCTTCGAGGTCACGCTCATTTGCCACTCCTTCGTTTGACGATGCGGCAAGGTTAGGCGCGGTCGGGCGAACCGGCGAGGCTTAATCTACCAAATTTGTCGAGTATTAGCGGAAAAGCCTGCCACGAATGCTTCGATGCGTAGTCAGCCTTCGATTTCTTCGCGGACCTGCTCAAGCGCAAGCCACTCATCCTCGGCCTTGCCCTTGGCGGATTCGGCGGCGGTGAGTTTGGTGGAGGCGTCTGCGAATGCCTTGGGATCGCGCGCATAGAGCTTGGGGTCGGCAAGGAGTTTGTTCAGCCGGACGATGTCAGCGTCGAGCTTCTTCAGTTCCTTGGGCAGCGTTTCGAGCGCGTGCTTCTGCTTGAAGGAGAGCTTGCCCTTCGGCGTCGCGGCGGCAATGGGCGCCATCGCAACGCTGCGGCCACCGCGTGCGGCTTTGACGGGCGCATCGGGTTTGGTGATGCCGAAGCCGCGCTGGTTGACCATGTCGGAATAGCCACCGGCATATTCCGTCCACACCCCCTCGCCTTCCGCGACGATCACAGAGGTCGCGACGCGATCGAGGAAGTCGCGGTCATGGCTGACGACGATCACCGTACCGGGGAAATCGCCGAGCATTTCTTGCAGCAGATCTAGCGTTTCGAGATCGAGATCGTTGGTCGGCTCGTCGAGGACGATGAGGTTGGCCGGCAGTGCCAGCGCCCGCGCGAGGGCGAGGCGGCCGCGCTCACCACCCGACAGCTTTTCGACCGCGGTGCGGGCCTGTTCGGGGGTGAACAGAAAGTCTTTCATGTAGCCCATGACATGCTTGGGCTGGCCGTTGATGATCAGCGTATCGGAGCCGCCGGCGGTCAGCGCTTCCTTCAGCGTCGAGGTCGGGTCGAGCTTGGCGCGGCGCTGGTCGAGGCTTGCGAGTTCAATGTTCGAGCCCAGGCGGACCTTACCGGAATCGGGCTTCAGCTCGCCGGTCAGAAGCTTGATCAGCGTCGTCTTGCCCGCGCCATTAGCGCCGACGATGCCGACGCGGTCGCCACGAATAATGCGCGTGGTGAAATCGTCGACGATCACCCGATCGCCGAAGGCTTTGTGCATGTGCTCGGCTTCAGCGACCATCTTGCCGGACGTATCTGCCTCGGTGACCGTGAGCTTCACCTCACCGACAGAACGGCGCTGATCCTTGCGCTCCTGGCGCAGACTGGAAAGCCCTTCCAGCCGGCGGACATTGCGCTTGCGGCGCGCCGTTACGCCATAGGTGAGCCAATGCTCCTCGCGGACGATCTGGCGGTCGAGCTTGTGCCGCATCAGCTCCTCCTCTTCGAGCACCGTATCGCGCCAGCTCTCGAACTCGCCGAAACCGCGATTGAGGCGGCGCGTCATGCCGCGATCGAGCCAGACGGTGGAGCGGGTGAGGTCGGAGAGGAAGCGGCGGTCGTGGCTGATGATGATCAGCGCCGAACGCAGCGATTTGATCTCGGCCTCGAGCCATTCAATCGCCGGCAGATCGAGATGGTTGGTCGGCTCATCGAGCAGGATGATGTCGGGCTCGGGCGCCAGCACGCGAGCCAGCGCCGCCCGGCGGGCTTCGCCGCCCGACAGGCGCGCCGGATCTTCATGGCCGGTGAGACCCAGATGCTCGAGCAGATACTGCGCGCGATAGGGGTCGTTGCCGCCTTCGAGGCCGGCCTCGGCATAGGCGAGCGTCGTGGCGTAGCCGGTGAGATTGGGCTCCTGCGGCAGATAGCGGATGGTGGCGCCGGGCTGCAGGAAGCGCTTGCCGCCATCGGGCTCGATCTCGCCGGCCGCGATCTTGAGCAGGGTCGATTTGCCCGAGCCGTTGCGGCCCACCAGCGCGATCTTGTCGCCGGGCAGCACGGAGAGCTCCGCGCCATCGAGGAGGAGGGTCGAACCGAGCGTCAGCTTGATCGATTGGAGGGCGAGGAGAGGGGGTGCGGCGGCCATGGAACGGCGCATAGACCATGCCGGGCGGCGGAGATCAATCGCGCTGCGTAAACGGCCGGAACGGCACGCCCTCGGCCAGCCGGGCGCCGCCGCGGATGAAGACGATCCGGCCGTCTATCATGCCGAGGAAATCGTTGGGCGTGAGGTGCTGCTGGGCCTTGAAGGCGGAGTAGACATCGAGCGTGTAGACGGTCTTGGGCTCGAAATCGCCGGTCTCCAGCATCTTTTCGGTGTTGGCGCGGTGCAGCAGATAGGCGTCCTCGTCGATGCGGGCGAGATAGATGGCATCGACCTCCATGCCATGCAGCACCGCGTAATAGCCAAGCCAGCGATAGTCGCGGTTGAGCCCGGTGACCGGAATGGCGCGGACGCGATTGTAGCCGGCGTCGGCGGCGCGTTGCCAGATCGGGGAGCGTAGCGGCGTCGGCCAAATGTCGGCAGGCGCCGGGATGGATTTGGCGAAAGCCCGCCAGGCCGGTGCAGAATCGACGGCCTGGCCGATGAACGCGGCGAGCACCAGCGGCAGCGCGACGGCGAGACGGAAGCGGCGGGCCACCAGCGCAACGCTGCCGATGGTCACCAGATAGAGGATCGGCCAGACGAAGCGGCCGGTCGAGCGGAAGGCGGCGCCGATCTTGTTGATGAATTCGGGCACCGGCAGATGCACCAGTTCGATCGAGCCGAGGGAGATGTTTTTCGAATAGCCGAAGACCATCATCACGACGAGGCTAAGCACCAATGGCAGCCAGAATCTGCCGGCCAGTCTGCGCAGCGACGCAATAGCGCCGGTGACGATGGCGATCACCAGCAGCGCGATGATGCCGATGCCGAGGAAGCTCAGTCCCTCATAGTCGAAGCGGGTGTGCGGCAGATCAGGAAAGATGCTCGACCAGCGATAGCGGATCAACGGCCACAGCAGATTGAGCTTGTAGTCGCCATAGCCATAGGTGCCGAAGGACGTCGCTTCGAGGAAGCCGACGGCCCAGAGCACTATGCCGACCAGACTCGGGATGAGGATGATTTCAGCCGCCGCCGGCACGAGGCGGATGCGCCCGAGCCAGAGCCGCTGCACCCAGGCCGCGAACCAGATGCCCAGCACCATGGCGAGCAGCGTGCCGTGGATCGCAGCAGTAAGCGCAACGAGCAGCGGCCAGACCCAGACGGCAGGCGGCGTCTTGCGGGCATAGAGATAGAGCCCGGCCAGCAGCACAAAATGTCCCGACAGCGCCATATGCATCGGGACGCGGAACAGGAAGGCCGGCGTGATCAGGGCGAAGGCAGCCGCCATCAGCGCCATGAACCGGCCCACGGACAGTTCGCGCGCCAGCCGGTAGGCAAAGAAGCTCTGCAACGAGAAGCTCAGCAGGAACCAATAGCCCCAATATTGGAAGGGCTGCGGCAGCCAGGCGCCCAGCAGCTTGAACGGGATGGCGAACAGCGGCAGGCTATCGGCCAGCGCGATGGAATTGGCGACTTCGATGCCGAGGCGCGGGCTCACGCCGGGCGGCGTGCCCCACGGCGTGTCGCGGAAGAACATCCAGCCCAGTTGATGCATCGTGCGGTCGGCGATGGTCAGCCAGGCGATGTTGTTGGGGATCAGCAGCCACCAGCCGCAAAAGATGAAGAACGCCGCGGCGCCAAGCGCAATCGCTGCGAGATCACCCAAAAAATCGCGTTGTCTTTCGGGCAAGATCGATCCGGCAGCTCACATCATCCGAGCGGTGATAATGCCGCGCTTGGGCTAATGTTGCGTGAACTCTTCGACCGGGCCGTCGAGCTTGAGGCCGAGGCGTTCGCGCAGCGAGCGGCGCTTATCGGCCAGATCGGCGATGGTGTAGCTGTCGAGCACTTCGAAGAAGGCGCCTAGTGCCTCGCGCAGCGCCGAATTGAGGTCGCAATTGCCGGCTAGGGGACAAGCCACGTCGTCGCCGCCGTCAAAGCATTCGGCCATCGCGAAGCTCTCTTCGGTGAGCTTGATGGTGTCGAGCAGAGTGATCTCGGCGGCGGGACGACCGAGCCGGATGCCGCCTTTACGGCCGCGCACTGTCTGCAGCAGGCCATTTTCGACCAGCGGCTTGATCAGCTTGAACAGGAACAGCTCGGAGATCGAATGGGCTTTGGCGATCTCGGCAATGCGGCTGAGTTCAGGCGCGTTGACGGCGCAATAGACCAGCGTGCGGATGGCGTAGTTGGATTGGCGAGTAAGCCGCATAAGGAGCCTCGAAAAAGGCCGCTGCGGTGACAGCGGCCT
The DNA here is from genome assembly GCA_039918675.1 of Devosia sp. Taxonomy (GTDB): domain Bacteria; phylum Pseudomonadota; class Alphaproteobacteria; order Rhizobiales; family Devosiaceae; genus Devosia_A. Next base: position 1,634 of record JBDSHC010000068.1, on the reverse strand, counting down.
TTAGTTGATCATTTCGCTCCAGTTTAGAAGCATTCCAGCCTTTGTCAACGTGGGACGGTGAGATCCCGGCCGAGAAAGGGCTTGTGCAGCAGCAGGTCGGCTTCACCGAGCCGGTCGCTGGCGGTGTAGCTCTGGTGCCAATAGGGATAGACCAGATTGGGCTCGCTCACCTTGTCGAGACGCGCGATGTCGTCGGCGGTGAGTTTGAGATCGGCGGCCTTGAGATTTGCCTCGAACTGCTCGGTGGTGCGGCCACCCATGATCACCGTCGACACCGTCGGGCGCTGCAGCAGCCAGGCGAGACCCACCTGCGCGCCAGCGACGCCATGCCCCTTGGCCACGTCGTTGAGGACGTCGACGATGTCCCACAGCTTGTTCCAGTCGGTGATCGGCGGCTCGCGGAAACCCACCGCCTGGCGGCCGGTGTCGGGCGCCGAGTTGCGGGTGTATTTGCCCGAGAGCCAGCCGCCGGCGAGCGGCGACCAGACCAGCATGCCGATGCCCTGGTCGTGCCCGAGCGGGATGAGCTCATATTCAGCTTCACGGCCGAGCAGGCTGTAATAGCTCTGCTGGCTGATGAAGCGCTGCCAATGCGCTTTGTCCGACACGGCCAGCGCCTTCATGAGATGCCAGGCTGAATAATTGGAGCAGCCGATGTAGCGGATTTTGCCCTGCTTCACGAGCGTATCGAGGGCCTCGATGGTCTCCTCGAGCGGCGTCAGCCCGTCCCATTGATGGACCTGGTACAGGTCGATCGCATCGGTCTTGAGGCGCTTCAACGATGCCTCGGCCTGCTTGATGATGTGATGGCGCGACAGGCCGCGATCGTTGGGGCCGTCCCCCATCGCGAACCGCACCTTGGTGGCGACCATCATGCGTTCGCGACGGCCATCGACCAGGGCATCGCCGATGATGCTTTCCGACACGCCATTGTTGTAGGCGTTGGAGGTGTCGATGAGATTGACCCCGTGATCGAGGCAGAGGTCGATCTGGCGCTGCGCGTCCTTGAGTTCGGTGTTGCCCCAGACGCCATCATTGCCGAATGTGACGGTGCCGATCGAAAGGGCCGAAACCTTGAGGCCGGAGCGGCCGAGCAAGCGGTAATCCATGACGCGATGTCCTCGGTGAATAGCGGGCTGGTTCTAACCTAACATGTTAGTTTGTGTAACCCCGCGCGTAACGGTGCGGATTTTCTTCATGGCCCTTGCAACCAAATGGCCGCCCATGCATTCAGGCCGATGGTTTGGGGCGATTTGCGTAAAATGAAAGTCTTGGTTGTCGAAGACGAGCCATTGATCCGGCTCGGGATAGTCAGCACCATCGAAGACGCCGGCTATGACGTGATCGATGCGGCAAGTGCAGACGAGGCGATCGTCCGTCTGGCGGGCGATAGCGGGGTGGAGATCGTGGTGACCGATGTCGATATGCCCGGCTCGATGAACGGCATCCAGCTGGCCCGCTATGCGCGAGGCCGCTGGCCGCATGTCCGCATGCTGGTGATCTCAGGCAAAGTGGGCGTCGCCGCCAGCGAGCTTCCGGCCGGTGTGCAGTTCATGAGCAAGCCGTTCCAGGATCCCAAACTTCTGAGCGTCATCGCCACCCTGGCGCAGACAACACCTTGATCGCCATCCGGG
>JBDSHC010000067.1:0-7176 GCA_039918675.1 Devosia sp. | reverse complement strand
GCCGGCGACCTATTACGCCGCGCAGCATGGGGTTTCGGTGGACGCCGATTCCATCATTGTCACGATGGGATCGTCGTCAGGCTTCATCCTGGCGTTTAGCGGCGGATTTGCCCCGGGGTCGAAGATTGCGGTGACCCGGCCGGGCTATCCGGCCTATCTCAACACGCTCAGTGGTCTGGGATTTCGGCCGGTGGAGATCCCGATCAGCGCGGCCAATGGCTGGCATTTGAGTGCTGCCGATATCGAGGCGGCCTACGCGAGCGAGCCGTTCGTGGGGCTGCTGCTGGCGTCACCGGCTAACCCCACGGGAGCTGCCGTCAGCCGGGAGCAGTTGGCCGAGATCGTGGCGGTGTGCGCGAAGCTGGGCGTGCGGTTCATCTCGGACGAAATCTATCACGGGCTCGACTATCGCGGACCGTCGGCGAGCGCCTTGGAACTGACGCGCGACGCGATCGTCATCAACAGTTTCTCGAAATATTACTGCATGACGGGCTGGCGGGTTGGCTGGATGGTGGTGCCGGAGGATGCGCTGCGGCGGGTGCAGATCCTGCAGCAGAACATGTTCATTTCGGCGCCGACTCTGAGCCAAATCGCGGCACGCGCGGCGCTGGGCGAGCGCGACTATTACGAGGCGCAGAAGGCGCATTACGCGCAGAACCGGGTTCTACTGGGGCGCGGCCTGCGCGACATCGGCTTCGGCGTCGAGGATGGCGCCGGCGCGTTCTACGCCTATGCGGACGTTAGCCGGTTCACCAATGACTCGCTGGGCTTCTGCAAGGCGCTGCTGCAGGAGGCAGGTGTGGCGGCGACGCCCGGCGTCGATTTCGATCGCATCAATGGGCAGCGCTTCGTCCGCTTTTCCTATGCGGGGAGCACGCAGACCATCGAGCGGGCGATCGAACGTATCGGCGCGTTCGTCAGACGGTAGGAGCTTCAAATTCAGCAGAAAGACATCGTCAGGCTCGATCGCATCCTGGGGCTTCTGAGCTCGGACCATGCGGGGGAGCGCGCGTCAGCGGCACTCGCGGCGACGGCGCTGATCAAGAAGCACAATCTCACCTGGTGGGACGTCATCGAAGGGCGGGCGATGGGCGCAAAGGCCGCCGCGGCGGTGCGCAAATCGGATATCGGCATCGATTATCTGAAGGCCGCCGAGTCCCGCATCCGCCAGCTTCAGGCGCATAATGCGATGCTGGAAAAGCAGGTTCGGCGGCTCAAGGATAAGCTCGATGCCGCCAAAGCAGCGGGTGATTAGCTGGGGTTGAAGACGCGGAGGCGATGGCCGTCCGGATCGGCGGCGGTGAAGGTGAAGCCGAAATCCATTTTGGTGGGCTCCTGCAGGATCTTGAGGCCGAGCTTGGCCCAGGCGTCGCGGGTGAGGTGGACGGCTTCGTCGCCCTCGACGGTGACGCAGAGTTCGGCGCCGCCCGGCAGCGTGGCTTTCGGCTCGACATCGTTGCGCGCCCACAGGCCGAGCTTCAATCCGTTGGGCAGCACGAACATGGCGAAGTTGGCGGAATTCTCGACGGGCTGCAGGCCGAGCAATTCGCTGTAAAGGGCAGCCGATTTCGGGGTGTCGGCGACATAGGCGAGAATGTAGCTGAAGGGGTTGGGCATTGGCGGGTCTCCGGGTTGGATAGGGAGACCGTAGTTCGACCCACTGTCAATTTCTGGCAGCACTCTCCGCAGACATCCGTTCGCGCCATTCCTTGAGGAGGACGAGGCGGCGCCGCGGCATGCGTTCGCCGGTGGCGGCGAGGGTGGCGATGCGGTCGATGCGGAAGTGGCGGTAGTCGCTACGCAGCTCACACCAGGCGCCGACCGTCTTGGTCTGCTCGAAAAAGCCGATGACGAAGGGCCAGATGACGCGCTCAGTTTCCTGGCCGGCATCGTCGCGATAGGCGACGCGGAGCTTGAGCTCCTTGCGGATGGCGTCGCGGATCAGCGAGGGATCGATCTGCACCGGGATCTGGCGGCGTGGCACGACATAGAGCGAGCCATTGTCGATCTCGCTGCGGAGGTCGGCGGGCAGGACCGCGGCGATCTTGGTGAGGGCGTTGCCCGCGGCCTTCGACAGCCGGCTGTCATCGGTCTGCCGGCCGACCAGGCCCATGCCGACGACCAATGCCTCGAGTTCGTCGATCGAGAACATCAGCGGCGGCAGCATGAAACCGGGGCGGAGGACATAGCCCAGGCCCGGTTCGCCTTCGATCTCGGCGCCCTGGCCCTGCAGCGTTGCGATATCGCGGTACAGCGTGCGCAGCGAAATGTTGAGGTCAGCCGCCAAAGTCGCGCCGGAGACCGGGGCGCGGTGGGTGCGCAGAACTTGCAGCAGATCGAGGAGACGCTCGGTGCGGGACATGGCTGAAAGTTAGTTCATTGCGGCGATGGAGCAAGGGCTCAGGAAAAACTTCGAGACGGCGCTTGACGGATTAGAGCAATAACTCTAAACATCAGATTAGAGTAAATGCTCTAGCAAGAGTTCGCGCCCGTGATCGACACCAAAACCCGCATTCTCGACGCTGCCCTGGCGCTGTTCAACGAACAGGGCACGGCGAATGTGACCACGAACCATATTGCGGAGGCGCTCGGGATGAGCCCGGGCAATCTCTACTACCACTACCGCAACAAGGCCGAGATCGTGGCGGCGCTGTTCGGCCGGATCACCGCCGAATGGGCGGTCAATTACGATGTGCCGGCCGGCGTCTTTCCCAGCATCGCCATGATGGAGGCGATGATGGGCGGCAATTTCGAGATTCAGTGGCGGTACCGGTTTTTCTTTCGCGATTTGACCATGCTGCTCGCGGCTGACCCGGTGCTGGCGAAAGTCTATCGCGAGCATCGTGCGGCGAGTTTTGCCGACACGATCTCGCTCACCACATTGTTCGTCGAGGCGGGCGTGATCGACAGCCCCGGCGACGCCGAAGCGATCGACGATCTGGGGCAGTTGCTCTGGATGGTCGGCGATTTCTGGCTGGTTTTCAAAGACATCGGCGGCGCCCCGATCGGGCAGGCCGAAATGGACCAGGGCGTGCGGATGTTCCGCCGCCTCATCACCCCACATCTCAAAGGAACTCAGAAATGAACACGACCCGTCTTGTCACGGGCGGCCTGCTTGCGGCTGTCCCGCTCGTCCTCGTTGCCGGCTTCACCGGCCTCCAGCTGACTTTCGAATATCCCGACATCCTCCGTCACCCGGCCGGTGATGTGCTGACCAAATTCGCGGCCGGCGGCACGGACCTCCATGCCTATTGGTACGCGATGTTCATCGCGGCGGTCGCGCTGGTCCCGGCGGCGATCGGTTTTGCGCTGCTGAACTGGAAGCAGAATCCGTTTGCGGCGGGGCTGGCGGGTGGCTTCGGGGTGCTGGCCGGACTGCTACAGGCGCTTGGGCTGCTGCGCTGGACGGCCCTCGTCCCGGTGCTGGCGGCCAATTACACGGCGCCGGGCACGACCGAACTCGACAAGGCGCTCGCGGCTTCGGCGTTCGACACGGCCAATGCCTATCTCGGCATGGGGGTGGGTGAGCACATGGGCTATCTGCTGACGGCGCTGTTCACGGTGGCGATCGCGGCGGTGATCGTGAAGCGCTGGAGCATTATGGCCTGGGTTGGCGTGGTGCTGGCGCTCGGCGTTGCTTCTGGGATGCTCGAAATTTTCGGTGTCGGCGGCGTCTCGGCTATCAACGCGATTGCCTATATGGGCTGGTCGCTGTGGGCCGTGATCCTCGGTGTGCTGATCCTGCGCGACGGCCGGAGCGAGGCTGTTGGCCTCGCCCAGGCGGCGTGATTATTTCAAGTTAGAGACAGATCAAATGAATCCCACTGCTCGCCCCAATTATGTGCTTCGTGCCGCAATCGCCATCGTGGGAGCGTTCGTCGTCTTCCTCGGCCTCAATGTCGGGTTGGGAGGTATCCAGACCCTAGGCTGGCAGGGCGGGGCGGCACCGTTCCTCGACATTACCGATGCTTCGATGTTCGCAGTGCGCGACAACCACATCCGCTTCATCGGCGGCGTCTGGCTCAGTCTGGGCCTGCTGATGCTGGCGGGTAGTATCGCGTTCCAGCAGATGCGGAGTGTGCTGATTCCTCTGACGGCGATGATGTTCGTGGGTGGCGTCGTGCGCTTCGCTTCAGGCGACTTCGCCACGCTGTTTAGCGTCAGTCTCGTGCCGTCGCTGATCTTCGAGATCGTCGTCGCGCCACTGCTCGGGCTTTGGATATGGAAGGCGGAACGGGCCGATTGAGGAATTCGTCGCGCTGAAACGAAGAGGGCGGCCTGAGAGCCGCCCTTTGTCTTATCAGCCCCCGAAGAAGCCGCGCTGCCACCAGCCGGCTTTTTTGGGTTTGCCATCCTCGGACGGGGTGGCGCTTGAGCTCACCACGATCTCGTCGGGCGGGAGTTCTTTCTTGGCACGACGCGCGGGTTCCTCTGCAACAGCCACCGGCTCGGACATTTGCGCCGGAGCTGCGACTGCAATTGCCTCGGCGGCGGCGACAGCCTGTGCTTCGGTAGGCGGCGCGGCCTTGGGCTTGCGTGAGCGGGACTTGGGGCGCGGGCTGGCTTCGGCCTCTGCTTCGGCTTCCGGCTCAGCGGCAATCGCGTCCTGAACGACCGCATCGGAATCGGCGGATTTGCGGCTGCGACGGGCGCGCTTGGGCTTTTCGGCAGGCGCATCCTCGGCGGGCACGACGCTGATGGCGGGTTCGATCCCCGCATCGGCAGCGATTGCATCCTGCGCCAGCACGGCGGCGGCGACGCGTTCCGTGCCCTCATCGCTCATCGCGGCGGCGGGTTCGCCCGCGGCGTCACCATTGCCATTGATAGGCTCGCCATTCTCGCGGCGATTGCGGCGGCCGCCACGGCGACCACGACGGCGACGGCGCTTCTCGCCATCTTCACGCGGGGCGCCATCAGCGGCCTGCACCACACCTTCGGCCTCGTCGTCGCCCTCGGGCTCATCGCCCTGGGGGTCTTCGGAGGCTTCGGCATTGGCGGCCTGAACCGGCTGCTGCTCGTTTTGCGGGCGGGCAGGGCGGTCGCTCCGCTGATCGCGATCACGGCCGCCGCGGCGACGGCGACGGCGTCCGCCACGCTCCCCACCCTCTTCGGTGCGGGCCGCGCGCGGCTCACCGCTCGACGCGGTTTCGGTTTCTTCTTCGTCGTCTTCGACCTCCACGTCGGCCTCATCGGCTTCGGTGATCGAGGCTGTGTCGACGCGTATATGCGAGGGCGCCGGCAGATCGCCGGTGGCAATCCGCGCTTCACCCTTTTCGATGACGTAGTGCTGCGGACCGACATGATCGTCGGCGACGATGGTGATCGATAGCCCGTATTTCAGCTCGAGCGTGGCGAGGGTGCCGCGCTTGGTGTTGAGGATATAGAGCCCCACGTCGACCGGCACTTTGACGTTGATCGACTGGCCCGGGCGCTTGAGGACATGGTCCTCGACATTGCGCATCACCATCAGCGCCACGCTCTCGACCGAGCGGACGAGACCGGTGCCGCTGCAGGTCGGGCATTTGTGGGTCGAGCTCTCGACGACCCCGAAGCGGATGCGCTGGCGGCTCATTTCCATCAGGCCGAAATGGCTGATGCGGCCAACCTGGATGCGGGCGCGATCGTCCTTGAGGGCGTCCTTGAGCTTGCGCTCGACCGCCCGGTTGGAGCGGTTTTCCACCATGTCGATGTAGTCGATGACGATCAGGCCAGCGAGATCGCGGAGGCGGAGCTGGCGGGCGATTTCGTCGGACGCTTCCAGATTGGTCTGGAGCGCCGTATCCTCGATATTGTGCTCCTTGGTGGAGCGGCCCGAGTTCACGTCGATCGAAACGAGCGCTTCGGTCGGGTTGATGACCAGATAACCGCCCGACGGCAGGGTGACCTGCGGCGAGAACATCTGGTCGAGCTGGCCCTCGACATTGAACTTCGAGAACAGCGGCTGATCGTCCTTGTAGACCACGACGTTCTTGGCGTGGCTCGGCATGATCATGCGCATGAAGTCTTTGGCTTCGCGGTAGGCGTCGTCTCCGGCCACGAAAAGCTCGTCGATATCCTTGGAATAGAGGTCGCGGATGGTCCGCTTGATGAGCGAGCCTTCCTCATAGACGAGGCATGGCGCAGTCGACTGGAGAGTCAACGTGCGCACGCTCTCCCACAGGCGCTGCAGATATTCGAAATCGCGCTTCACTTCGGCCTTGGTGCGCGACGCACCGGCGGTCCGAAGGATGATCCCCTGGCCGGGAGGAACCTCGAGGTCGCCCACGATATCCTTCAACCGCTTGCGGTCGGCGGCGTTGGTGATCTTGCGCGAAATGCCGCCGCCACGGGCGGTGTTGGGCATCAGCACGGAGTAGCGGCCGGCGAGGCTGAGATAGGTCGTGAGAGCCGCGCCTTTGTTGCCGCGCTCTTCCTTGACCACCTGCACCAGCATCACCTGGCGGCGCTTGATGACTTCCTGGATCTTGTACTGGTGACGGCGCGGCTGCGAACGGCGGCGTTCGCGCGTTTCTTCCAGCAGATCGCTGCCACCACCGATCGACTCGACAGGCTCGGCGCTGGCCGGGGCCTGCTCGATGTGGCTGTGCTCGTCGCCTTCATCGGCGTCGCCGGTCGATTGCGGGTCGGTCTCGGCGTCGGCTTCGGTCGGGGCGTGCGCAGTTTGCTCGGCCGCATCGTCCGCGGCGCCATCATGGTCAGCGTCGTCCGCCTCTTCCTCTTCGCGCATCAGCGCTTCGCGGTCGGCGACAGGGATCTGATAATAATCGGGGTGGATTTCGCTGAAGGCGAGGAAGCCATGGCGGTTGCCGCCATACTCGACAAAGGCGGCTTGCAGCGACGGTTCTACGCGCGTGACCTTGGCAAGATAGATATTGCCGCGCAGTTGGCGGCGGGATTGGGATTCAAAGTCGAATTCTTCGAGTTTGTTTCCGTTAGTGACGACAATCCGTGTTTCTTCCGGGTGGGTGCCATCCACCAGCATTCTTTTGGTAGCCATTAAGAGGTGCTCCAGGCCGTCGCGCACCAACACTCCGGGGCCGGCGAACCGGACTCCTCTGCGTGGCGCCATGCGCGGCCAAAGGTTTGAGGGGTTTGGCGCAAATTGCGCCGGGGGTTAGTGCGAAGCTGGCAACCGGCGGGCGAGCAATGACAAATGCGCAAGCGAAACCGTGCTTT
>JBDSHC010000066.1:0-5099 GCA_039918675.1 Devosia sp. | reverse complement strand
TGCGCCAGACACTCGAGACCTTCTTCGCCGAAGGCGCTGGCGACGGTAGCGATGGCGGCACCGCCCTCGCCTATGCGCCCGATGCAGGCGCCGTCCGCGATCTCGGCGTGGTCGACGGCAGCGGCCTGAGCGGCGTTGCCGAAAACGTCTCAATCATCCCCAAGACGACGACTGCCGACACGGCGGGCCTTGGCCGGACTGAGCGCATCCTCACCGTCAAGGAACCGACCAAGATCGAGGATCTGCTGCTTAAGAACGGCTTCACCGACAAGATGATCGCCGCGATCAGCAGCACGCTTTCCAACGTCTATCCCTCAACGACGCTGTCGAGCCGTTCGCGCCTCCGCATCCTGTTCGGCGCGTCGCGCACCTCGGAAGTGCTGATCCCCTATCGCCTGTCGATCTATGTGCATGACGATGCGACCAACACCGATAAGCATGCCGCGACCGTCGCTCTCACCGACCGCGGCGCTTATGTGCTGGGGCTCGCGCCCTCCGAGATCGCCTTCCCCGATGAGGACACCGAAGAGGTCAACGTCTCGAACCTCCCCAGCGTCTATCGCGCCATTTGGGAAACCGCCCGCAAGCACGACATCAACGACACCGTCACCAAGCGCATCGTGGCGATGTTCGCCTATGACGTCGACATGACCAAGAAGATTTCGGCCGGTGACTCGATCGAAGTGCTGCAGACCGAGAAGGATGCCGAGGGCCAGCAGGATCTGCTCTATGTCAGCCTGCAACTCGGTTCTACGACCCGCCAGCTCTACCGTTTCCGCACCGAAGACGGCGCCGTGGACTTCTACGATCCCGACGGCGAAACCGGCAAACGCTTCCTCACCCGCCGGCCGCTGCAGGGTGGCGGACGCCTCGCGAGCCGCTTCGGCTACCGCATCCATCCTATCTTCCATACCCGCAAGCTGCACACAGGCGTCGACCTTGCGTCCCCGGCTGGAACGCCGATCTATGCGGCGGGCGACGGCGTGGTGGAGAAGGCAGGCTGGTCATCCGGCTATGGCCGTTTCACCATGATCAAGCACGTAAATGGCTACGAGACCGGCTATGGCCACCAGAGTCGGATCGCCGACGGTATCAAGCCGGGAGCGAAGGTGCGGCAGGGCCAGATTATCGGTTATGTGGGCTCGACGGGCAACTCGACCGGCAACCATCTGCACTTCGAGATCAGGGTCAATGGCCGCTTCGTCGACCCGCTGAGCGTCAAGCTGCCGCGCGATCATTCTCTACCGAGCCAGCAGGTCGGCGCATTCAAGCAGACCACCGCGCAGATCGACGATCTGATGGCCCGCGACGCCGCGCCGGTGCAGATCGCTGCCGCGACGACCCCGGTAACGAACGGCTAGTCGATAGCCATATAGACCATCATTTCATTGCCGCCGGGCTCGCGGAAATAGAACCGGCGCCCGCCGGGAAAGTCGTAGATCGGCCGCGTGATGACGCCTCCTGCGGCGACCACCGCCGCCTCGGCCGCGGCAATATCCTCGGCCCGAATCCCGATCAGTGGCGCGCTGTTCTTGTCGGCTTCATCGGCGGTGATACCGCCGAGAATTCCGCTCTCCTGCAGCTCCGTATAGTCCGGCCCGTAGCTCTTAAGGCCCCAGCCAAACGCCTTGGCGAAGAACGCTCCTGATTGCCTCGGCGCGCTGGAGGCAAGTTCGTAATAGTCGACCACATAGCCCATTTCCGCCTCCAATGTTCTCTATTTGTTCCTAGCGTGGATTGAACTATACCGCAAGCGAAAGGGCCGATCTTTCGACCGGCCCCCTGCTTTTTTAGGCAGCTGCGGCAGGCGAGACGGGCTCGCTTTCGAGCTCTGGCACCAGCATCAGGCCCGCATCGCCGGCATCGACATTGACCGTCTGGCCGTCCTCGATGCTGCCCGACAGGATCGCCTCGGCGAGCCGGTCCTGCACTTCGCGCTGGATGACGCGCTTCAGCGGCCGGGCGCCATAGGCGGGGTCATAGCCCTCGCGCGCCAGCCATTCCTGGCCCTTCTGCGTGAGGTTGAGCGTGATATCGCGATCCTTCAGCAGCGTGCTGAGCCGCTTGAGCTGGATCGCAACGATGTCGCCCATATGGATGCGCTGCAGCCGGTGGAACAGGATGATGTCGTCGACCCGGTTGAGAAACTCCGGCCGGAACGCCGCCTTCACCGCATCGAGCACCTTGCCGCGCACCAGCTCCACCGATTCGTTCTCTTGCAAATTCACCAGCCATTCGGAGCCGAGATTCGACGTCATGATGATGATGGTGTTGCGGAAGTCGACAGTTCGCCCCTGCCCATCTGTCAGCCGCCCATCGTCGAGCACCTGCAGCAGGATATTGAACACATCGGGATGGGCCTTCTCGATCTCGTCGAACAGCACCACCTGATAGGGCCGCCGCCGCACCGCCTCGGTGAGCACGCCGCCCTCGTCATAGCCGACATAGCCCGGAGGCGCGCCGATCAGGCGGGCCACCGAATGCTTCTCCATGAACTCCGACATGTCGAGGCGCACCATGGCGTGCTCATCGTCGAACAGGAACTCGGCCAGCGCCTTGGTCAGCTCGGTCTTGCCTACGCCGGTCGGCCCCAGGAACATGAAGGAGCCAATAGGCCGGTTAGGGTCCTGGAGGCCTGCACGCGACCGGCGGACCGCTCGCGACACAGCGGCCACGGCCTCTTCCTGACCGATGACGCGCTTGCCGAGCGAGCCTTCCATCTGGACCAGCTTCTCGCGCTCGCCCTCCAGCATCTTGTCGACTGGAATACCGGTCCAGCGCGATACGACCTGCGCGATGTCCGACGCGTTCACCGTCTCGGACACCATCTCCGATTTGCTCGCGCCGGACTCGTCGGCTTCCTTCAGCCGCTTCTCGAGCCCCGGAATGAGCGCATAGGCAAGCTCACCCGCTTTGGCGAAATCGCCCTTGCGCTGCGCGATCTCGAGCTGGCTGCGCGCCGCGTCGAGTTCTTCCTTGATCTTCTGACTGCCCTGCACGCGCTCCTTCTCGGCGAGCCATTTGGACGACAGCTCCTGCGCCTCGTCCTCAAGCCCGGCGAGATCTTCCTCGAGCCGTCCGAGCCGCGTCCGCGACCCGTCATCGGTCTCTTTCTTCAGCGCCTCGCGTTCGATCTTGAGCTGCATGATGCGCCGGTCGAGTTCGTCCAGCGCCTCGGGCTTTGAATCGATCGCCATGCGCAGCCGCGCCGCCGCCTCGTCCATCAGATCGATGGCCTTGTCGGGCAGGAAGCGGTCCGCGATGTAGCGATTGCTGAGCGTTGCCGCAGCCACGATGGCGGAATCTGAGATGCGGATACCGTGATGCAGTTCATACTTTTCCTTGAGGCCACGCAAAATCGAGATCGCGTCCTCGACGGTGGGCTCGCTGACGAACACCGGCTGGAAGCGACGGGCGAGAGCCGCGTCCTTTTCGACATGCTTGCGATATTCGTCGAGCGTCGTTGCACCGACGCAGTGCAGTTCACCACGGGCAAGCGCCGGCTTCAGCAGATTCGAGGCATCCATCGCGCCATCCGCCTTGCCGGCGCCGACGAGCGTGTGCATTTCGTCGATGAACAGAATGATCTGCCCTTCGGCGGCGGTGATTTCGCTCAGCACGGCCTTCAGGCGCTCCTCGAACTCGCCGCGATATTTCGCACCGGCGATCAGCGCCCCGAGGTCGAGCGCCATCAGCGACTTGCCCTTCAGCGATTCGGGGACGTCGCCATTGACGATGCGGATGGCGAGGCCTTCGGCGATGGCGGTCTTGCCGACGCCGGGCTCGCCGATCAGCACGGGATTGTTCTTGGTGCGCCGGCTCAGCACCTGGATGGTGCGGCGGATTTCCTCGTCGCGGCCGATGACGGGGTCGAGCTTGCCGTCGCGCACCGCCTGCGTGAGATCGCGGGCATATTTCTTCATCGCATCATACTGCTGCTCGGCAGACGCCGAATCGGCGGTGCGTCCCTTGCGGATGGTCTCGATGGCCTGGTTGAGCGCCGTGGCCGTGACGCCGGATGAACTCAGGATCTTGCCGGCATCAGTGTCCTTGTCGATGACGAGAGCCAGCAGCAGCCGCTCCACGGTCACAAAAGAATCGCCGGCCTTCTGCGCCGCCGATTCGGCGGTGTCGAAGACGCGCGCCATCTCGCGGCTGAGGTAAATCTGGCTGTCGCCCGAAACGACCGGGATCTTCTTGAGCCCGGCCTCAACGCTGGCCCGCACGGCCTTGCTGTCGCCGCCCGACCGGTCGATCAGGCCGGAGCCAAGCCCCTGATCGTCATCCATCAGGACCTTCAGCAGATGGATCGGCGAAAACTGCTGGTGACCGCGCCCCAGCGCCATCTGCTGGGCGCTCTGGATAAACCCGCGCGCCCGCTCAGTGTATTTCTCGATATTCAAGGCAACTCTCCTTTTGCCGCGATCGGCCTGCCCATCCGGCACAGACCCGTCGCCGAAGCGTTGATTTGGGGTACGCCCGCAATTGCGGCTCGTCTCCCGGAACTTCACGACAAGATATAGGGAGGCGCGCCGTCAGGAAAAGGGCATGACGAAACGCCCGCCGGCCATCGGCCGCGGGCTGCGAGCCATATGCTCCTGCCGCCAAGGCAAGAGCGGGCGAGGCGGGACCATTGGCCCAGCCGGTCGTCCGGCGAGCAAAAGGGACCTCGGGTCCCGCCTCGCAATCCGGGGCATCGTCGATCCGGCAGGACAAGGCGATCGGGATCGCCGACCGGGGACCGTTTGGCTCTGCCGCTCCGGGCCGTTGCGCCCGTTGCGACAGTTCCGGAACAGGGCAACCCCATTCCGTCGGTTCCCGGCCGTGGACACCCTTGGCGTCCACGAATCGTGCCGAACCGGGATCTGAGTTCGAAGCGACCTCCGAATCCCCCGGCTCCCACCACCGCCGTTCGTCTCGACTCCGCTCAGTGCGGTGGGATGGAGGGTTGTAGCGGAGGCTGGGAGGGACGTGCGTAAGGGTTGGTATGGTATTGAGGGGATGGGGGAATTTCGTGGTGTCATCCCGCGGAGGCGGGAATCCATTTGGACGATTGCGCTGGGGCAAGTTAGGTCCCCAATGTCGCGGGTGGGTATGGC
>JBDSHC010000065.1:0-53917 GCA_039918675.1 Devosia sp. | reverse complement strand
CGACAACCGAAGCTATCCTTGCTCTGTCCAAGCAATCCCAAGAGGGCTTGCCTGGACAACCGCGTTAGCGCCAGAGGCCGAGGATGAGGCCCATCAGCGCAAAGCCGACGGTGAGATAGCCGCCATTGATCAGCACATAGGCGAAGGGCCGCTGCTCGAAGAGTGAGATGATCCATAGGCTGAGCGTTGCCCAGCCGAGGCCGGCCGCGACTGACGCGCCGAGGGCGAAGCCGAGGGTGGTGCCGGGGCCGGCGAGGAAGAACGCCAGATTTGCCGCCATGACAAGCGTGAGCACGAACGAGCCCAGCATGACGTAGATGAAGTTGGCACCGGGCGAGCCGTCGCGACTGAGACCGGCGGCCCTGGCCCATGGCTTGACGAAGAGCAATGGCGAGTACCAGACGGCACCCAGCCCAAACATTGCGACGGCCGCGACGATCACGGCGAGCCAGTTGACTGCAGGCATGTGAATTCCCCAAAAGATCACCGAGCCTAGTGCGCGAGACTGGTGCCGTCTTGTAGAAAACGGAAGTCGGCGGCGAGGGTGATCGGTAGATAATTGGTGAGGCCGCGATAGGCGCTTGCATAGGCGCCGGGTGTCATCCCGGCGAACGCCATGAATTCGTGGCTGAGATGGCTTTGGTCGGCATAGCCGAGGTCTGCGGCGAGGCGCGCCCAGTCGGGTGGCGGTAGAGCTGGTGCGTTGAAAGCGGGGTCCTCGACGGCATTGCCGACGAGCGCGGCGAGCAGCGACTGGAACCGCGACACACGTGCGAACTGCTTGGGCGAGAGCCCGACCCATTTGTGGAAGATGTTGCGCGCCTGACGCTCCGATAGCCCCACAGTGTCGACGAGGTCGCGCACGCGCATCGACGGTGTCCCGAGCCGTCGCGCCAGAAACGCGGCCGTGCCGCTGAGCGCCAGATCGCCGCTTGCTTGCTCGAGAAGCCAGGTTTCGGCGGCGGCAAACTTAGCGTCGATCGTCGTCGCTTCGAGGATGCGGTCGCGCAGTGAGGCAGCGTTCCGGCCAAGGACCGCAGCTAGCGAATGCACGGTATTCGTGAAGGCCGATGCGGCATGAGGCACAAAGGCGAGCGAGCCGCCCGGCCGGAAGCGGATGACCAGCATCGAGGCTGCCTGCTGCGCTTCGATGACGATCCAGCGCCGATGCATCCCCGAAATCCAGGCCTTCGAAAAATCGACGGCGATGTCGGAGGTCTCGCCGGCATAAAGCTTCTTGGGTGTATCGGTCAGATCGACAATGATCTGGATGGCGCCATCGGGCAGCAGCTTCTCGCGATCATGCTGGGGGGCAAAGCCGGAGTAGAAGGTGAGCGACTCGACATGGCGATCGAGCGGAGGCTTGGGGAAATGCATCGCGAATTCGAACGCCATAAGGTGAGAAGACGCCGTACCGTTTGACGGGTCAAGCGGACTCCCGTTAGCCGCCAAATCGGCCTAACATGTTAGGGCGGATGGAGGATTGCGCGTGAACCAGATGGCGCCGGTGAATGATAGAACGGCGGCGGCACGGGGTGTGGCGGCGCGGCTCAAGGGCGTGATCGCCGAACGCATGGTGATGACCGATCCGCTGATGACCTATGCCTATTCGGGCGATGCCAGCCAGTACCGGCTGGTGCCGGCGGTGGTGGTGATCGTCAATTCGGAGGACGAGGTTCGCGCGGTGATCGCCGCGGCGCGGGCCGAGGGCTTGCCGCTGACGGTTCGCGCGGCGGGGACGTCGCTGTCGGGGCAGGCAATCACCGATGGCGTGCTGGCCGTGCTCGGCGATGGGTTCAAGCAGATGCGCGTGCTCGATGGGGGCGATCGCATCGTGCTCGGGCCGGCGATCATCGTGGCGCAGGCAAATCGCGCGCTGAAGCCGTTCAACCGCAAGCTCGGGCCGGATCCGGCATCGCAGGCGACGTGCAAGATCGGCGGGGTGGTCAACAACAATTCGTCGGGCATGTGCTGCGGGGTCGCCTACAATACGTATCACACGCTGCAGCGGCTCAGGCTCATGCTGGTCGATGGCACGGTGCTGGATTCGGGCGATGCGGCGTCGGTCGCGGCGTTCCGGACGAGCCATGCCGGGCTGCTCGAGGCGCTGCATCAACTGCATCACGATGTGACGGCGGATGCGGCGCTGGTGGAGCTGATCCGTACAAAGTACCGCATCAAGAACACGGTCGGCTATTCGATCAATGCGCTGGTCGACTTCCACGACCCCATCGACATCTTAGTGCATCTCATCGTCGGGTCGGAGGGGACGCTCGGCTTTGTGTCCGAGGTGACCTATAACACCATTCCAGAGCATCCGTTCAAGGTGACAGGGTTGATCCCGTTCCCCGATCCGCACAGTGCGGCGCGGGCGATCTCGCGGCTCGCCAATGGCGGGGTGCAATCGACCGAGGGTGTGACGGCCGCCGAGTATATCGAGCGGCGGGCGCTGAAGACGGTGGAGCATCTGCCAGAGATTGCGCCCTTCGTGAGATTTCTCGGCGAGAACTCGCCGGTGATCCTGATCGATGTGACGGCGCCGGATGCGCTGACGCTGGCGCGGGAGCAGGCGAAGGCCGAGGCGATTTTGCGCGAAGAGGGTGCGACGAACCTCAATTTCTCGCCGGACGAGAAGCGCAGCCATGGCCTGTGGGATGTGCGTAAGGGCTTTTTTGCCTCGGGTGGCGCGGCGCGGCCCAAGGGCACGTCGATGATGACCGAGGACGTGGCGGCGCCGATCGACAGGCTCGCCGATTTCGTCATCGACATGCGGCAATTGCTCGACGATCACGGCTATGAGGACGCGATCATTTTTGGCCATGCGCTGGCGGGCAATCTGCATTTCCAGATGTCGGACGATTTCGGCCAGCCGGGTTCGGCCGAGAAGTTCGACGTGTTCAGCAAGGATTTGAGCGAGCTAGTGTCGGTTCGCTATGGAGGCAGCCTCAAGGCCGAACATGGTACTGGCCGCGCCATCGCGCCCTTCGTCGAGCGCGAATGGGGGACGACGGCTTACCGGATCATGCAGCGGATCAAGCCGCTGTTCGATCCTGAGGCGCTGCTCAATCCCGGCGTGCTGATCACGCCGAACGAGAAGGTGCATATCGAGAATCTAAAGCTGATGCCGCTGGCCGATCCGATTGTGGATATGTGCATCGAGTGTGGGTTCTGCGAGCCGGCATGCCCCAGCCATCAGCTGACGCTGTCGCCGCGGCAGCGGATCGTCACGACGCGCGAGATGGCGCGGCTCAGATCGACCGGCGAGGACCCCGAGCGGCTCGCGGCGATGAGCGAGAGTTTCGATTATGCCGGGCTCTACACCTGTGCGGCGGGCAATGTCTGCGCGGGCCGCTGTCCGGTGGGCATCGAGACGGGCACGATGGTGCTTGGCGAGCGAGCGCGGCGGCAGAGCGAGAAATCGCGGCAGACGGCGCGCGGCGTCGGCGACCATACGCGTGAGACGGAGAGGGCGCTCAAGCTCGGCATCGGCGCGCAGGCGCTGAGCCGGCGGATCATCGGCGATATTGCGACGGACGCGATTGCCGGCGGGATGCGCAAGGTCGCGGCGATCCCACGGGTGAGCCGTGCACTGCGGCCGGGGCCGGGGGCGCCGAAGCCGCGGGCAGGCGCGAACCTTCGCGCGAACCCGATGGAGACCGGGTTCCCAGTGCCGATTGCGACGCAGCAGTCGGACAATCGCGTTGTGTATTTCCCGGCCTGCCCGACGCGGATGTTTGGCGCGAACCCGACGCCGTACGATCTGAAGCCGGCGCCGGAGGCGATGATCGCGCTGCTGGAGCGGGCGGGCTTCGATGTGGTGGTGCCCGACGATCTCGATGGGCAGTGCTGCGGGCAGCCATTCTTGTCGAAGGGGTTTCCGGAGGAGAGTGCGCGCGTTGGTGGTCGGCTGGTCGAGACGCTGGCCCCGCTGGAGGCACGGGTGCTGACCGATGCGTCGACCTGCGCGAAGCATCTGAAGGAACACCATGGTGAGGTGAGTGTCGCCGACAGTGCAGAGTTCCTCGTGGCAGAGGTGCTGCCCAGGTTGAAGGTGCTGCGGCAGATACCGGCGGTAGCGGTGCATCAGAACTGCTCGGCACAGCGGATGAAGGAGCAGGACGCGATCCTGACGCTGGCGGCGGCGATGGCGATGGTAGTCGCGCCGCTCGAGACGGTCAGCTGTTGCGGCTTTGCCGGCGACAAGGGGTTGTTCGCGCCTGAGCTCAACGAATGGGCGACGCGATTCGTGAAGAACGATATTCCAGCCGAGTGTAAGGTCGGGATTTCCACGGTTTCGACCTGCGCGACGGGGCTTAGCGAGCGGGCCGGCATTCCATTCGTGTCGCTGGCAAGTCTGTTGGAATACGTTACAAGGCCGGATGCTTCCTGAACCGATCGACCGCGCCGAGCCCTTTTGCCCCTATTTCGGGGTCTGTGGCGGCTGCACGCTGCAGCATTTCGGGCCGGTGTCCTATGCTGCTTACAAGCAGGGACTGCTCGCCGACGGGCTGACCTATCAGCATATTGATGTGCCGGCTGCGCCGCTGGTTGATGCCCGTGGTGACGGGCGGCGGCGGGCGACGTTGCATGTGCGCGGGGGTGCGGCGGGCTACATGAAGGCGCGCAGCCACGATCTGCTCGACATCGACGCTTGTCCCATTCTTGTGCCGGCGCTGGTGAAAGGGGCGCCGACCATCGCCCGGCAGATCGGCGCGAGCATCGGCGATTGCGACGTGAGCATGACGGCGACGGCTACGGGGCTCGATATTTCGGTCAAGACCGAGCGGCGGTTGAAGCCGGCGCGGCTTACACTATTGGCGCAGCGGCTCAATGCGGCCCGCATGACGCTCGATGGTGAGGTCGTGCTGCAGAGCCGGCCGCCGGCGGTGAAAATCGGCAAGGCGATCGTCGAGATTCCGTCGGGCAGTTTCCTCCAGGCGACCGAGGCGGCCGAGCAGACGCTGGCCGGGCTGGTCGTCGAGGCGGTCGGCGATGCGAAGTCGGTGGCAGATCTGTTCAGTGGTGTCGGGGTATTTGCGCTGCGGCTGGCGGAGCGCGCAAAGATCTATGCGGCGGATACCGATAAGCCCGCGATTGCGGCGCTGCAGAATGCGGTGCGGCACACGCGGGGGCTAAAGCCGGTAACGGCGCTGGTGCGCGATCTGTTCCGCGAGGCGCTGGTCGTGACGGAGCTCAATGCGTTCGATGCGGTGGTGTTCGACCCGCCGCGCGCGGGAGCCGAGGCGCAGTCGCGCGAACTGGCGAAGTCGAAGGTGAAGACGGTCGTTGCGGTGTCGTGCGAGCCCAAGACGTTCGGGCGGGACGCGGCGATTTTGATCGCGGGTGGGTACAGGCTGGAAAGGGTCGTGCCGGTCGATCAGTTTGCGTGGTCGGGGCATGTGGAGGTTGTAGGGGTTTTCAGGCGGTGAGGCCTTCGACCTCCCATGCGAGCCTGGGAGACGCGTTCTTCGATCGCGTAGAGGCGGCGCCGTTCCCCGAGTTGACGCTGCGATATCGCAATCAGCGGGCGGCGGCGAGTGTGGGGCTCGATGGGCTGAGCGACGCTGAGTGGGTGGAGCATCTCGGGCGCTTTGCGCCGATTGCGGGGAGCTTCGAGACGCCGCTGGCGCTGCGGTATCACGGGCATCAGTTCCAGAGCTACAATCCGGACCTTGGTGACGGGCGCGGGTTCCTGTTCGCGCAGCTGTTCGATGAGCACGGACGGCTGCTCGATCTTGGGACCAAGGGCTCGGGGCGGACGCCGTGGTCGCGCGGGGGCGATGGGCGGCTGACGCTGAAGGGCGGAGTGCGGGAGGTGCTGGCGACATCAATGCTCGAAGCGTTGGGCGTCGACACCAGCAAATCGCTGAGCCTAATCGAGACCGGCGAGGAGCTCGAGCGGCATGATGAGCCATCGCCGACGCGGGGGAGCGTGCTGGTGCGGCTGTCGCACAGCCACATCCGGATCGGCAGTTTCCAGCGGCTCAGTGCGCTGGGCGACAGGGACAATCTGGCGCGGCTGCTCGACTATTCGCTCAAGACCTATTTCGGCACGGATGGCGGCAACCGACAGGCCGAGACGCTGATGGCCGAGGTGGCGCAACGCGTGGCCGTTACCGGGGCGGACTGGATCGCGGCGGGGTTCGTCCATGGTGTGCTCAACACCGACAATATCAACCTTACCGGCGAGAGCTTCGATTACGGGCCGTGGCGGTTTCTGCCGCAGTATGATCCGGCGTTCACCGCGGCCTATTTCGACGAGAACGGGCTCTACGCGTTCGGCCGCCAACCCGACGCGCTGGCGTGGAATCTGACGCGGCTCGCCGAGTGCCTGTTGCCGCTAGGAGATCATGCGGGAATCGAGGCGGCGCTCAACGGATTTTGGCCGGCGTTTCAGCGCAGCATGTGGAACGCGGCTCTACGACGGCTGGGGCTGGTGTCCCGCGGCGATGATGCGGATTCTGAGCTGGTGATGGCAATCTTTGGCTTTCTCAATGCGAGCCAGATTGGGTATGAGCAGTTCTGGTTCGACTGGCGCGGCGGGCTGCTCAGTGTGGATCGCGCGGCACGCAGTCCGGTTGCGGCTGCTTATGTGGGCGAGAGCTTCGAGGCATTGCGTGAGATGCTCGCGAAGTACGGACCTGCGGCGAGCGTCAATCTCGAGCATCCGTATTTCGCGCATGCCTTGCCGCGAACGATGCTGATCGATGAGATGGAGGCGCTGTGGGCACCGATCGCCGACCGGGACGATTGGGGAGACTTCCACAATGCGCTGAGCGAGATCGAAGAGATGCGGCAGGCTTATGCGGGGGATACGAAATCTTCGGCCCGACCGGGGATGAGTTCGTAGAATCTCGCCAGCCGCGGCTCGACCGTGGTTGCCAAAGCCGTGCACGCGTCGAGAGCACCGCGTCCGGCAAGCCAAGCGAGATGTGTCTCGTGCAGGGCGATGAAGGCAGGCGTCGTTGCCAGTATCGCGTCGCCGACGAGGATATGAATGGGGAGGCGCTTGGCTTTGCCCTTGAGCTGCACGGTGCCGGCCTCGAGCCAGGCGAGGTCCGGCAGGGCCTGGCGTGTGGCGTCGGCCGCGACGATGTCGAAGCCGATGAGTTTGCTCTCACCCTCGACGCGCGAGGCGACGTTGACGCTGTCGCCGATGGCCGAATAGTCGAAGCGGCTTTCGAGGCCCATATTTCCGACCAGCGCATCGCCGGTGCAGAGGCCGATGCCGATGGCGATGCCCGCGAGGCCGCCCTCCCGGTTGAGGTCGGCGAGTGTGTTGCGCATCGCCAGAGCCGCCTCTGCGCCGCGCCGCGCATGATCGGCCACATCGAGCGGCGCGTTCCAGAAGGCCATGATGGAATCGCCGATGAACTTGTCGATAGTGCCTGAGCGTTCGACGATCTCTTTGCCCAAGGCGCCAAACAGGGTGTTGAGCATGGCGAGCGTTTCGGTTGGGGCATGCGCTTCAGTGAAGGCGGTGAAGCCGCGCATGTCGGCGAACATCACGGTGATCTCGCGCAACTCTCCACCGAGTTTTAGCTGATCGGCGTTTCGCTCGATGCGCGTGAGGAGTTCGGGGGCGACGTAGTGCCCGAAGGCGCGGCGGAGGTCCTGGCGATTGCGTTCGGTCAGCGAGAACTGCGCATAGACCATCGTTCCATAAACCAGCAGAGCCGCAACGCTGGGAAAGGTGGCGTCGATCAGCCAGCCGCGCGTGGCAAAGGCCGTCCAAGAGACGCCGATCAAAGCCGCTATTGCTGCCACCGCGACGGCGAGGCCAGCGAGTGGGCCAAGGCGGAGGACGACGAAAACGAGAAGAATACCGGTGATGATGAAGGCGAGAATTTCGAGGCCCTGCACCCAGTCGGCACGGCTCAGGAACTGGCCGGAGACGATTTGGTCGATAATCGCCGCATGGATCAGGACGCCGGGCCGGCTGGTCGAGAGTGGGGTGCCGTGCAGATCGAGCAGACCGCTCGCGGAGGTGCCGATCAGGACGACGCGGCCGGCGATCTGCTCCTTGAGCGAAGTGTAGCCATCGTCGAGCAGGGTCCAGGCGGAGATGGTCTGTGACGGGTTGGGGACACGGTCATAGAGGACGACATCGCCCGTGGCGGTCGTCGGAACCGTGAATTGGCCGATGCGGAGGGCTTCGAGCGTACGGCCGTTCTGCGTGTCGCCCAGCGCCACGAGCGTCTTGACGCCGAGGGCCAGCCGCAGCGCCTCGACCGACAGGCCGGGGTAGAAATTAGTCCCGTCGCTCCACAGCATCGGCACGCGCCTGACGACACCCGTTGAATCCTCGACATTGAGGCTGAGACCGCCGAGGCCTGCGGCAGCGTCGGCGAGGAGCGAGATCGGCGCGACGGCGCCGGTGATCGGCGGCAGGGAGGCAGACGGGTCGCCGCCCGAAACCGCGAAGCCGCTTTTGGGCTTCAGCATGAGGCGGGCCGCTTTGGGCGAAACGGAAAAGCCGAGGACGCTGTTGCTAGTCTTGAGTGCGGCAGCAAAGGCGGTGTCATTGTCGCCGCCGAGTCGGTCGGGCTCGGGGAAGAGTACGTCGAAGCCGATGGAGGCGGCGCCGAGTTCGCCTAGGCGGCTGGTCAGTTTGGCCATCGCGGCGCGGGGCCAGGGCCATTGGCCGAGGCGGGCGAGGGACGCGTCGTCGATGTCGACGATCCGCACGGGGCTATCGTCGCCGGCGCGCGGCAAGATGCTTTGATAGAAATCGAAGCCGATGTCGCGGATGGCGGCCACCGGTAGGGGGTCGCCCAGCCGGATCAGCGCCAGCAGCGCGACCAGCACCAGACCGAGCAGAGTGGGCAGCAGCCGGCGGTTAAGCATGAGCCGTGATAGCTGAACGCCGCCCATTTTGCGAGCGGCGTTCTAGCGGGTTAGTTGAGGACGCGGTTTATGATGACAGGCGGGGGTGGCGGCGGCGGTGGTGGGGCAGGTGGCGTGGGCGTTACGGGCGGTGTTACCGGCACGACAGGTGCGCCGCCACCATCGTCGGTTTCGATCTCCTGGCCCTCGGACTTATTGAGGCACTCGCGCGCCTTGGGGAACCAGAACTGCCGCAGCAGCGGCGACTGATTCATCGAGTAGATGAATTCGCCCTGCAAGGCGGCGCGGATGTCGCCCTTGGTCTCGCGTGTGTCGCCGATGATCTTGGTTTCGGTGCTGCCGATCTGGCCGAGCTGGCAGAAATCGGAGAGGATCTTGCAGACGCCTGCATCGGTGCAGAACTTGATCTTGCCATGGTAGAGCAGGATGTCCGCCGGGCCGCCCTTTTGCACGAAGACGTCAAAATTGGTGCCGCGGATACCGATGGTGCCGGTGGGCGTGTTGATCTCGTAGAGGTTCTTGGCACTGTCGCCGGTGGCGAAGCGGAAGGCACCGGACAGCATGTCGACGGCAAGCTTGCCGGCGGAGCCATCGTTGCGGATCAGATAGTCCTCGATGGTCAGCGCGGAATTGGGACCGACGACCAGCTCGGTGTTGTCGGCGAAGAGGATCTGGACCTGGCCCTTGGAGCCGGTCTCGACCAGATCGCCGATAAAGACGTCGGCACCGACGACCAGCGTCCGGCTCTGGCCGTTGGCGCCGGCGTCGGCCATGGGGTCTACGCCCACGGCATTACCAGCAGGCGCCGCAAGCGCCAGACTTGGCGCCGCGATCAGCAGCACAGCTGCAACATGTCGCATAAGCTTTAGCATGAATTAATCCCTCAATACGCCGGGGTATTGGCCACCCCAATCGCATCGGTCCAATGAACCGGCCCTGAATGATCGCATTCTAGCACGCATTGCGACGAATCTTCGACGCTTGCCGAACCGCGATCTTCTTGCCATGTTTCATTGGACAAGAAGGGTGGCTCCGGAAGCGCTGAGGCGGTTCCGGCTTCGGCTGGGGGGCCGGGGACTATAGTGATGTCGGGAGTTTTTTTCGGGCTGCTGATCGGGCTCGAGATCAAGCACTACATTGCCGACTATTTCCTGCAGCCGGGCTGGATGCTCGGCGGCAAGGGCAATATTTTTCATGCCGGCGGCTACGCCCATGCGGGCGTGCATGCCTGTCTGTCATTGCTGGTGCTGCTGGTGATGGGAACGCCGTTCGCGCTTGCTGTGGCGCTGTTCGCTGCGGAGTTCGTCGTCCACTACGCGCTGGACTATTCGAAGATCCACTATTCGACGGGCGTCGATGTTGCGACGGCACCCAGCCGGTTCTGGGCGCTCCACGGCATCGATCAACTGGCGCACCAGCTGACCTATGCGGGGATTATCTTCGTGGTGCTGAGGGCGATGGGGCTGGCCTGAACCAGGCCTTCCGACACTACTTCTTTTTCTTGCCCTTGAGGTCTTCGGGCGACTGGACGAGCTGGGCGAGGATGGTGTCGACGATGTCGAGATCCTCGCGCCGGCCCGCAGCCTGCTGCTGCAGATCGACCAGATAGGACGTCGTGTAATACAACCGGCGCGCGAGGAGCGCCGCGAGTTCGAGAGCGATCTCGGACTGGCTGCCGAGGAATTTGATCGGGTCCTCTATGACATAGGCTTTGACGGCCGACAGCGCCTTGACGGTTGCCGAATAGGGCATGTCGAGAAGCACGCTCATTTCGCCGAACAGCGAGCCGGGCTCGTCGATGTAGCTGACCTGGGTGTCGCGGCGAAGGACTTCGACCTGGCCTTCGAGGAGGACGAAAAGCTTGCGCTCATCGCCGCCTTCCTTGATGAGCACGGCGCCCGATTTGAACGTCTCCGGCTTGCGGCTTTTGCAGTAGTCGAGAATGTCCGGCATCTGTTCCGCCCCAATCGCTCAGGGCCGGAATACTTGAAACGGCGACGCGGCGCAATCGCGGGCCCCGACTCAGCCCGGCGCCAAGAGTGGACGCAGTTCGCTGAGCCGCGTCCAGCGGGGCTTGCGCAGGCGGCGGGTACGGACCACTTCGCCGCATTCGCAGACCAGGGAGATGGAGGCGAAGGTGGGCACGGTCTCGGCTTCGACCATGGTCCAGAAATCCTCGATCAGCAGCTTCGAGCAATTGGTGCAGAACAGATCGCGCATGGCATTCCCCCGGCAGAGTTGACGGGGTGAAAGCTGCTCGGCCTGTGGGTTGTTCCGAACGGTTGCGATCACGATGGGCGTCGCGTCCGGGGTGGTTAACGCCGGTTAACCGCGATCGATCGCATGCCTCGAAAATGAGAGCGGCCCCACCCTCGGATCGAGGATGGGGCCGCCGAAGTTCTGGGGACCGAGCCGCCCCGTACCGGGCTCCGCTCACCCCCTCCTGCCTTCGCCAGGCCTATGGCCAAGCTGCGGTACCTCCCCCGTGAAGGGGGAGGTGAAGGGCTAGTGGTTGTCGCGGGGTATGCCGGCGGTCTGGGCCAGCTTCTGGTACTTCACGGCGGGCTTGAGGACGGCGCCCGAGCCGAGCTGATCGACGATGCCGCGCTGGATCTCCTGCCAAGGCGTCTGGTGGTCGGGATATTTGTAGCCACCCATCGAAGCGAGGTCGTCGCGGCGCGTCTTGAGCTCCTCGGCGGAGATCAGGATGTTGGCTTCGCCCTTGTTGAGGTCGATGCGCACCTGGTCGCCGGTTCGCAGCACGGCGAGGTTGCCGCCCGCGGCCGCTTCCGGTGACGCATTGAGGATGGAGGGCGAGCCAGACGTACCGGACTGGCGGCCATCGCCGATGCAGGCGAGGGCGGTGATGCCTTTCTTAATGAGGTAATTGGGCGGCCGCATGTTGACGACTTCGGCGGCACCCGGATAGCCGATCGGGCCGGCGCCGCGCATGAAGAGCAGCGTGTGCTCGTCGATGGCGAGGGACGGATCGTCGATGCGGTGGTGGTAATCCTCAGGACCGTCGAAGACGACGGCCTTGCCCTCGAACATGCCAGGATGGGCCGGGTTGTTGAGATAGCGCTCGAAGAATTCCGGCGAGATCACGCTGGTCTTCATGATGGCGCTGTCGAACAGATTGCCTGAGAGCACGAGGAAGCCGGCGTCCTTCTTCAGCGGGTTGCCGAAGGGGCGGATGACTTTTTCGTCCTGGATCGGGGTGCTACGGCAGTTCTCGCCAATGGTCTTGCCGTTTGCGGTGGGCGCGTTTTCGCGAATGAGCCCCTGCTTCATGAGTTCGTTGACCACGGCCGGCACGCCGCCGGCATGGTAGTAATCTTCGCCCAGATATTCGCCAGCCGGCTGGAGGTTCACCAGCAGCGGCACCTTGTGGCCGTAAGTCTGGAAATCCTGCAGCTCGAGCTCGACGCCGATATGGCGCGCGATGGCCTGGATGTGGATGGGCGCGTTGGTCGAGCCGCCGATCGCCGAGTTCACGACGATCGAGTTGATGAAGTTGTCTTTGGTCAGAATGTCGGAGGGCTTCAGATCCTCCTTGACCATGTCGACGATGCGCTTGCCGGTGCGGTAGGCCATTTCCTGGCGATCGCGATAGGGCGCCGGGATGGCCGCGCCGCCCGGAAGCTCCATGCCCAGGGCTTCGGCCAGCGAGTTCATAGTCGAGGCCGTGCCCATGGTATTGCAATAGCCGGTCGAGGGTGCGGAGGACGCGACGAGGTCGATGAACTGCTTATAGTCGATCTCACCGGCGGCCATCATCTGACGCGCCTTCCACACGATCGTGCCCGAGCCGGTGCGCTCGCCCTTGAACCAGCCATTGAGCATCGGGCCGACCGACAGGGCGATGGCCGGGATGTTCACGGTGGCGGCGCCCATCAGCATGGCGGGCGTGGTCTTGTCGCAGCCGATAGTCAGCACGACGCCGTCGAGCGGGTAGCCGTAGAGGATTTCGACGAGGCCGAGATAGGCGAGGTTGCGGTCGAGGCCGGCGGTCGGACGCTTGCCGGTTTCCTGGATGGGATGGACCGGGAATTCGATGGCGATACCGCCCGATTCGCGGATGCCTTCGCGGACGCGCTCGGCGAGCACGATGTGGTGCCGGTTACAGGGCGACAAATCCGAACCGGTCTGCGCGATGCCGATGATCGGCTTGCCCGATTGCAGCTCTTCGCGCGAAATGCCGAAGTTCAAATAGCGCTCGAGATAGAGCGCGGTCATGTCGGGATTGTCGGGATTGTCGAACCAGGCCCGCGACCTGAGTTTCTTGTCTGACACGTTATTCCCCTCGGAAGTCATATTCAGCCTCGGCTTGAAGTCTCGTTGCGGTGATTGATAGCGCATCGGACAGCAAAATCAGAGCCCAATCCGCCCTGATGTCGTCCGGAAATCAGCTATTTTCGCAGGGTGCTGCCGCGCGCCGTCAGCCGCACCGAAAGTCGTCTGACTGGTTCGGCATTTGTATCGCCTTCGAGACGGCGTCGCAGCATACTGCCCGCAGATTTTCCGGTTTCGTAATCGGACACGGTGACCGAGGTCAGTGGCGGAATGACGTGCAGGGCAAAGTCGAGGTCGCCGTAGCCGGCGATCGCAACCCGGCCGGGCACGGCGATGTTTTGTTCGCGGGCGCTGAGGATGGCGCCTGCCGCCAGAAGGTCGGAGCCGAAGAAGATTGCGTCGCACAAGGGGAAGGCGGCCAGGATTTCGTTGAGCGCGGTGATGCCTGAGGCAAAGGTGCCGGTGTCTTCTTTTGTGAGAACATAGCCAACGGAATCGCCGGACGCTTGGAGCGCCTCGCGGAAGCCGACGAGGCCGGAGCCGCCATGCGACCGCACGTGGCCGCAATAGGCGATCTGGCGGTACCCCTGCTCCACGAAATGCTGGCCGACGAGGTGGCCTGCCTCCTGGATCGAGGAGCCGACGAGCATGTCGATGGCAGGTGTGTGCTCGCCCCACATTTCGACCACGGGGACGCTGAGCGCGCGGACCGCGTTGCGGGTCGCCTCGTCACGCACGATGCCGGTGAACATGACGCCGGCAGGGCGGAAGGTCTGGATGGACTCAACGACCTCCGAACCGATGTCGTCGGAATAGCCGGTCTGGCCGAACATCAGATGGAACCGGCTGCCCTGAAAGGCGTCGAAGATGCCCTGCACCGCATTGGCGTAGTGTGGGTTCTGGAGGCTTGCCGTGAAGACGGTGACGATCGATGAGCGGCCCGAGCGCAAGGTTGAGGCGATGGAATTGACGACATAGCCGGTCCGCGCCACGGCCTCCATGACGCGCTCGCGTGTCGCGGCACGTACCTTGTGCGGCGTGCTCAGAGCGCGGGACACCGTGATGGGTGATACCCCCGCTTCGCGCGCAACATCCTCGACGCGAACCGGCCGGTCCGCGCCCCCGAAATCGTTGGAATCGTTCAAAATGCACCCCCAAAATATGGGAGAAGGCTAGCAGAGCCGCTGGTCCGCGCCAAATAGCCGGATTTCTCGGAAATTTACGGATTCACCGGAATCTTCATCAGTAAGATCACGGTGACGTCCAACCAGGATCAGCGGGTGACTGTCACGATGGCGAGGCTGTCGTCGGAGCGAGGGGCGGTTCCGTGCCGGGGCGAGGGACCCGGATCGAGATTGGCGGGGATAGTGGCGGGGTCGCGCCAATAGGCGACGAGTTCGGCGGTGCCGCCCATGCCGCGGGCGGGTTTACCGTCCCACAGGACCCCCAGAAGGTCGGTGCGGCGGGCCAGATACGCATTGGCGCGCGCCAAGGCACGTTCAAACTGGGCGCTGTCACGGCGGTAGGAATCATCGGTTTTGCCGGCAAAGCCGATGCGGACGATATCTACGCGGGCGAAACGCGCGAACAGGGCTGCCCGTCGCTTGAACGCTGCTTCGATGTAGCGGCTGCGCTCGGCCTCATCGCCGCCCGCTTCGGCGGCCGCGACTTCGAGCACGATCCGATAGGGGACGGCCTCCGGGACGATCAGACGCAACTGGCCGACCTTGCCGGAGAGCGCTGTCGAAACGGCTTCCGTCAGTGCGGTGTCGCCGCCAGCAGCTAACTGGGAGACCAGGGTGACGACGCGGTCGCGCTGGGCGAGCTTCACGACAAGCCGCTCGGTGAGGATGGCCGTCGCGCGCTTTTCCTCATCGGGCGCGAGATTGCGGTGGCCGGCGAGCGCTACGCGAATCTCGGACATGGCGCTGGCGTCGGGGGCAGTGGTCACAGAGCTCAAGACGGTGCGGATCTGCTGGCGGTCCTTTTCCTGTTCGGACGGCGGCAGTTTTGAATAGTCGCCGGTTTCGAGCAGGGGGTGGTGCTTGCGATCGTCGTCGCGGGTGGGGGCAAAGGACCAGCCGTCTATGGCGCGATCGGCGGTCCAGCGGCGATGCTCGAGCGCGGCAAGTCGCTCAATGGCATCGCTTGGGCCGCTGAGCAGCGGCTCGATGAATGCCGCGCGATCGGCGCTGCGGACAGTCAGGGGAGCATGGGCATCGTGCTCGGAGACGAGGCCGATCGAGAACAGCTTGGCGGCAATGTGGTCGGCGCTGCGGCGGTTGGCACGGCGGTAGGTCTCGGCGAGGCGGTTCCAGTCGCTGCTGGCGCCTGAAGAGCGAGCGGCACGCTGGCTGTAGGAATGGTGCAGCTGGCGCGCGGCGGCATCACGATGGGCGGCATCTAGGATGTCGCTCGCCATCAGTCGGGTTGGCCGCTCTAGTGGGATGACGCCGGCATTGGGGTCGACGACATTGGCGTTGCGCGGGGTGAGCACGATCCCGGCGGCGTCCGGGTCGCGGAGGCGCATGAAGGCAGGGGCGAAATAGCGTCCCTCGCGGCGGCGAATGTCGGGGAGGGCCAGGGCGATACGGACGTTGTCGGCATCGCTGCCGAGGCAGATCGCGATGGCGGTGACCGGCGAGATGTCGTCGCGGGTGGCGAGTTCGGCGAGGGCGTGCGCCGTGAGCATGGGGGCGTTGGGCAGCGTGATCAGCTCGGCGCCGATGAAGGCAAAATCGGCGGCGGTATGGAGCGCGGGGCGGGTGGCCCGGTAGAAGAGTTCGGCGGTTGCCGCGTCGCGGTCGAGGATGGTGACCATTGGCTGACGGAGGCCGTGGGCCAGGCCCGAAAAGATTGCCTCCTCGGCAACCGCCTGACCGAGACCGCCAAAGCCGGCGACCAGAAGATGGACACGCGGCGCGGCCATGCGCTCGGCGATAGCGTGAGCGGGGTGCCGGGCGAAAATCTCGCGGGCCATCATCTGGGCCTGGTCGAAGACGAGGATCCGCCCGGCGCCGGGTTCGGCGGCGGAGATGCGGTCGGCAATCAGCCTGTCGTGGATGCGGCACCAGATGGCGGGGCGGGGTTCGCTTTCCTCCTTCCCCTGCCCGCCGGCGGCGATGGCGGTGGCGAGGGCGGCGTTTTCGCGGTCGTCGCCACGCATGATGACGATGGTGCGGGCGCGGTGGAGGTTGCCGGCGGCGATGAGATCGGAGACCGAGTCGCCGGCCTCGATGCTGAGGATGCCCCGCGCCCTCAGCTCACGGTTCGACAGCAGTACGATGGCCGTTTTGGCCGCGAGGGCTTCGGCCAGTTCCTCGGCGTCGAGGTCGTCGCCGATGATGGCGATATGGCCGGAGCTACGGCTCGCCCGCCAGGCGATGAGGCGGCGGCGGAAAACCACCCACAGGCTGCCGAGCAGCGCCAGATAGAAGACGAGGGCAGCGGCGAAGGCGCCGAGCAGGGTGATAGGGTTCTGGGCCCCGAGAAACGTGCCATCGACGGTGAAGGCCAGGAGGACGGAGTAAAGCGGATCCTGCCAGCCCTTATACTGGCCCGCATCGACGAGCCGACCGGCGACAACGAGGGTGACGGCGGCGATGGCCAGGACCGCGATGATCAGCGGCAGCGGGTTGCGTTGCGGTTTCCTGCGTTCGGTCATGGGCCCTCTCGCCGCTCTTATAGGCGGGCAAGGCGGCGAGGCCAAAAGTAAAACGGCGGCTGAAACGGTACCGATGCGCCGCGGAACTGGCGGTCGACCGGGCCGTTCCGGTCCAAATCCGTTGTTGACTCCCTTTAGTTTCAGGGTGAAATGTTCTTGGCACGTTCTACAGCAAGCCTGCTGGATCGACATGCTATTCACGAAGGGGGAGTGAGTGCAGTTCGATGACGATGTCTTCGACACCATCGAAAGACTGAATGCAGCGCCGGACGATGGCGAGATTCTTGGCCTTTTACGCCAATTTTCTCTTTCGGTCGGCTATGAGCATTTTATCGTCTCGGGATTGCCGCCGCGCGGCGTCAACGTCGAACCATTTGTACTTGCCGCCGACTGGCCGGCCGAATGGTACGAGCGCTATTTCAGCCGCGACTATACGCAGTTCGATCCGGTGGCCCGGCACTGCTTCCATACGACGACGCCGTTCCTGTGGAACGAGGCCCCGTTCGAGGCCGACGACGCATATGCATTGCAGGTGATGAACGAGGCGTCCGATTGCCGTCTGAGCGATGGTTTTTGCGTGCCGGTCCATACCGAAGACGGCTCGCAGGGCTGCGTGTCGTTCGGCGGCACTGAAAAATCGCTCGATCCCAACAAGAAGCTCGCGACGCATCTGGTCGCGATGTATGCGCATGGCCGGCTACGGGCGCTGCGGCGCCCCTATCAGTTTTCGCCGGCCGAACTGACGCCGCGCGAAGCCGAAGTGCTGCGCTGGCTGTCGCATGGCAAGACCACTGAGGATATCGGCGAGCTGCTGGGCATTTCACAGAATACGGTATTCTTCCATATCAAGTCGGCGGGCAAGAAGCTGGGGACGCTCAACCGCGTCCACCTCGTCGCGGAAGCGCTCCGCTACAACATGATCGCCCTATGAGTTCTGATAGGTAGCAGCTCGGCCGGAACTTCGCTCAACTCCCTCGCATATTGACGAGGGACGTTAATGGAAGTCCACGCGATACATTGCCTGAATAAGCATTACTATAAAAACGAGGTGGAGCAGGATTTCCGGAACCGCCATCGCATCTTCGTTGAGGAGAAGCGGTGGGAGAACCTGAGACGGGAGGATGGCAGGGAGCGCGACGAGTTCGATGGTCCCGACACAACCCACCTGCTTCTGCTTGAGAATGGCGCGGTGATCGGAGGGCTGCGGCTAACACCCTTGGACCGTCCAAACCTTCTGCTCAAGCACTTCGGAAATTTGGTCCAGCGGCCGCTGCCCGACGCCATCCAGAGCGGCGCCGACTGGACACGTTTTTACGTCACGGAACGCCGGTTCCAGAAGATGGGGCCATCGAGCCCGGCCGGCGCGCTCTATTGCGCGGCGATGGAGTATGCGGTGCTCCAGGGCTGGACCTATCTGACGTTCGTCTCGAAGCCCGCCATGGTCGAAATCCTTGTGTCGATGGGCTGGAAAGTAACGCCGCTCGGCATGCCCCGCCTGATCGAAGGCGAGATGACGCTGGCCGGGGCGATTGCCGTGGACGAAGGCGCGCTGTTCCAGGCCCGCATGTTCAACGGCCAGCGCGACTCGCTGCTGCGTGACCGGATGGTCGAGGATGCGGCGCCGCAATGGGCGAGTGAGCGGCTGGAGGTTGTGCATTAGGTGTGGTCTAGGATGTGCCCGGTCTCATGAACTTTCAGGGGCCTGACCTCGTCCTTCGAGGGTCGTTGCGCCCCCGCCTCAGGATGAGGTCTCAGCACCAGGTTCACCGGTAGATCTCATTGTGAAGTGCCCGCGCAGGTTCTGATATCCGAGTAAGCCTCATGGTGAGGTGCGAGGCCGTCTTGCCGAGCCTCGAACCACGAGTTAGTGGCGCCGAATAAGGCCTACCCATCACCCAAAGATTGGAGCTGTTCCAATGTGGGGTGGTTTATCTTGACATTATCTATCATATTTATGATTGAGAGCCCGCTGGCGCGCGGCTGACCTTCGGGTTTGCGCATGACGGCGGGGGCACGAAACGGGTCTGGCCATTGGGTGGCCTTCCGTCCATTGCGCCGCAGGGGGCTGCGGCTTTGTTCCCTCATCCATTGACCAATTGAAGGAGCAAAGCGATGCGCTTGGCCACACTTTTGACCACCACATTCCTAATCGCGGCGGGTCCGGCTGTCGCGGGCGACATTGTCCCCGTGGTGAATTTTTCCACCGATCTCGCCAATGATCTGCGCGGGCTGAGCTTTGCTGCCGATGGCAAGATCTATGTGTCGGGCCATGTCGGCGCGAAACCCGAAGAGACCAAGGTGGTGGTTGCGCGCTTCAACGCCGACGGCACCATCGACAAGAGCTTCAGCGACGATGGCTGGGTCACGCTCGACCTCGCGCCGGGCCGCCAGGAAGCCTCGCAGGCAGTGGTCGAACTCGCCAATGGCGACATCCTCGTGTCAACCAATGTGGTCGATGAAGACAAGGGCCATTCGGCCTATCTCCTCCGCTTCGACAGCACGGGCAAGCAGATCGTGGCGCCGGCCTGGGGCGATGCCGAGGGCAAGTTCGAAGTGGTGTTCGGCTGGAAGAACGCGGACAATGCCGCCTATCCGGACACTGAGAAGAAGCCGCTCGACGCGATCTGGAACATGAAGATCGACAAGAGCAGCGGCGAAGAAAAGCTGGTGCTGGCCGGTTTCGGCTCGGCCACCAATGGCACCGGCCGCAAGGACAATGACCGCTACGTGGCCCGCCTCAATCCGGCCGATGGGTCGAACGATCCGGGCTTCAACGGTGGCGCGCCGTTCACCTACCACTCGCTCGCCGAATTCCCCGATGGCGGCCGCAATGCGCTGGTCGAGGCCGATGGCTCGATCCTGTCCGCCGGCTACACCAATTTCGGTGACGGCTATGGCAATCACGTGATCCTGATCCGCCTGCTGCCCGACGGCACGCTGGACAAGAGCTTTGGCAATTTCGTCGTGCCGGCGGTGACCACTGAGACGCTGGGTCTCAAGCCGCAGCCGGGCGTCGCGGTGTTCAACCCGTTCCAGATCGATGGCGGCGTGTCGGAAGGCTATGGCGTCGCCAAGCTCGCCGATGGCAGCTATGTGACCACCGGCTATGGCGAAGCGACGGCAGAGGGCAAGCCCTCGACGCTGGGCTATAAGAGCTCGCTCGGCC
Organism: Devosia sp.; assembly: GCA_039918675.1. Taxonomy (GTDB): domain Bacteria; phylum Pseudomonadota; class Alphaproteobacteria; order Rhizobiales; family Devosiaceae; genus Devosia_A. Next base: position 33,947 of record JBDSHC010000065.1, on the reverse strand, counting down.
CGGATCTGGTGAGCTTCAAGGTGCTGGGCGACAAGCTCGATCCGACCTATGGCAACAATGGCACGCTGGCGCTGCAGAGCGAAGGCGCCGGCCAGCCCACCAATGAAGAGCGCGGTCGCAACATTGTCGGTCTTGCCGATGGCCGCACTCTGCATGTGGGCCGTTATGGCGGCAACGCCGCAGTCTATGTGCTGACGGCAGCCGGCCAGCTCGATGACGCTGTGGGCGAACACGGGATCATCAAGCTCGGCCACCCCTCGGTCGATGGCCAGCTGTTCAGTGCTGCGCTGTCGAGCGATGGCAAGCACATCGCCGCAACGACGAGCAACAGCCCGGGCGGCGCGCGCCTGATCGTGCTTGAAGTGAAGTAAAGCCGCGTTCCAGACGCGGACGATGACTGGTCTGGTGGCGGCCCCGAGCGTTCGGGGCCGCTATTCTGCTTTGTGGAGTGCCCCTAATGAAGACGACGATCCTCCTGACCCTCGCGCTGGCCGCGGTGCCATCGCTGGCCTTGGCGACGCCGGTCGGGCTCGAGGTGGAGATGGGCAGCTATATGGGCGAGGAAGCATTCTTCGTCGTCTATGTCATCGATTCCGAGGGCCGATACGCCAAGACGCTGTGGGTCGCGGGCAGGGACAGGGCCTATTACAAGGAGATGGCGCGCTGGTGGAAATATCTGGCGCGGCAGCCGCAGGACCTCGATGCAATCACCGGCGCCAGCGTGGGCAGCGATGAGGGCGTAACGCTGGCGTTCGAGATCGACGAGGCGATGCTGAATGCGGGATACTCGTTGCGCATCGAGAGTGCCGTCGAGGAACTCACGGTCTTTGCCGAGGACGCAGTGATCCCGCTGAGTGATGCGAGCCGTGGCCAGACGATCGAGGGCAGTGGCTACATCGACTTCGTCATCCTCAATTACTGAGCCGGTCGCATGTGGCGCAGCCTGCATTCGGTTCTGGCGCTGGCGTCGCTTGTGCTCGTGCTGATGATTTCGCTGAGTGGGGCATTTCTGGCGGCCGGACCGGTTGTGGAGGCATTTTCGCCGGCAGTGCAGCAGTCGGGTGATCTGAGCGTCGCACAAGTGGTTGGGGTGTTGGCCCAGCACTTCGATGCCCCGGATAGATTGGACCGCCTGCCTTCAGGGGCGGTGGTGTTGACTGCGATTGGTAAGACTGGCCCGGAGCGGCATCTGGTCGATATCCGCAGGGGTACATCGCTTGGCCTCCAGAACGACGATCCAGTAACCATGTGGGTGAGAGAGCTGCACCGCTCGTTCTTCGTGGGAATGAACGGCCGGCTCGCGGCGGGCGGTACGGCGCTGATCATGACGCTCCTGTGTGCGACGGGCTTTCTCCTGCTGTTGCGGCGGCAGGGCGGGTGGCGCGGGCTGTTCGGGGCGGTGCAGGGGCGGGTGTTCGAGCGGCTGCATGCGATTTCAGGGCGGCTATGCCTCTTGCCGCTGCTGTTCATGGCGCTGACGGGTTTCTATCTGACGCTGGTGACGTTTGCGGTGATCCCCAACGGGCAGGAGACGCCACCGGCGATCCCGGAAAGCGTGGCGGAGCTCGATCCGGTTGCGCCGGGGACGCTGCATGGGCTCAGGGACATTCCCTTCGCGAGCATCAAGAGCGTGATCTACCCGATCGCAGGCGACTGGTTCGACGCGTTCTCGGTGACGACTGGGAGTGACCACGTCTTCATCGACCAGTTCACCGGCGATGTGCTGTCGCAGCAGCCGCTGCGGCCGGGGCAGATCGGGCTTGAATGGATCAAGGCGCTGCATACGGGCGAGGGGATGGCGCCGCTGGCGGCAGTGCTGGGGTTGAGTGCGCTGAGTGTGCCGGTGTTTGCGTTCAGCGGCATTGCTGTGTGGCTGGGAGGACGACGGCGCGCTGGGGCTAGAAGCCGGGGGAATGTTGCGGCGACGCTGGCTGATATCGTTGTGCTGGTTGGCTCGGAGAACGGAGCAAGCTGGGGTTTTGCACGACACTTGGCGGAGCAGCTGGCGGCGCTTGGGCGAAAGGTGCATCTGGATGCGCTGGGCAGCTTCGCCGAGTATCCAGAGGCGAACGCCGTTCTGGTGCTGACGTCCACTTATGGCGACGGGGATGCGCCGAAATCGGCAGCGGGATGTCTGGCTGCCGTGCGACGCTTGCGGTACCGGCCAAAGTGGTCATTCGCGGTGCTGGGTTTTGGGGACATGTCGTTCGCGAATTATTGCGGGTTTGCGGGGGATGCCGATGCCGCGCTCGCGGAGAGGGCGGAGCGCCTGTTGCCGCTGGGACGGGTCGACCGGGAGTCGGCGCAATCGTTCCGGCGCTGGGGAGATGAGCTTGGGTCAGCGCTCGGACTCGATTTGCGGCTCGATTATGTGCCGCCACGGCCACCGACGCAGCGCGCCGTGCTGGTCGAGCGGACGGATTATGGCGCGGCGACCGGTACCGCGACAGCGGTGTTGGTGTTCGATGCGGGTAGCGGCCCGCGGTTGCCCAGATGTCGGGCGGGTGATCTCGTGGGTGTTGTGCCGCCGGGGTCGCGAGTGCCGCGATATTATTCGCCGGCGGTGGGGCGGGCCGATGGGCGGCTCGAGATCTGCGTGCGTCTGATCGCGGGCGGCGAGGGTTCGGGGCTGCTGCATGGACTGGCGATGGGGGACAGTGTCGATCTATTCATGCGCGCCAACCCTGCCTTTCATGCGCCGAAGCGGCCGCTTATTCTCGTTGCGGCGGGAACGGGCATCTCGCCGTTTGCGGGGATGATCCGCGCGAACAACCGGCGCCGCGATGTAAGGCTCTATTGGGGTGGGCGCGATCCGGCGTCGGACTTTCTCTATCGTGATGAGATCGAGAGCTGGCTGGCGTACGGCAGGCTTGCATCGTTTGCCTCGTCGTTTTCGCGGGTGGGCGAGTGCGCTTATGTACAGGACCGGGTTGCTGAGGACGCTGCGGTGCTTGTGGCGCAGATTCAGGCGGGTGCGGCGGTGATGGTCTGCGGCAGCACGGAAATGGCGGCGGGGGTGCGGACGACATTCGATGCGATGCTGGTGGGACACGGACTGAACGTGGCGACGCTGAAGGCGCGGCGGCGATATCTCGAGGAAATTTACTGAGCATGGCGGCGCTGGCGACAGTGTCGGGGTCGACGATGGGGACGCGGTGGACGGTTCGTGCGGCAATCGGCGCGGGGGCTGAAGGCGAGCTCACGCGGCAGCTGCAGGCGGCGGTCGATCGCGTCGATGCGCAGATGTCGAACTGGAAGCCGGACTCGGCGCTGAGCCGGTTCAACGCCGCGCCGGTAGGGGAGTGGTTCGAGATCGAGCCGGAGTTTGCAGCGGTGGTAGCGCTCGGCATCGAGATGGGTGCGCTGACGGGCGGTGCGTTCGATATGACGCTGGGGCGGCTGGTCGGGCTGTGGGGGTTCGGACCGGGAGGGTAGGCCAGAGCGTACCGACGGAGCGTGAGATTGCCGCCGGGCTGGCGGACTGCGGGCAGCACCATTTGACGTTGCGCAAGGATGGCCGGGCGCTCCGCCGGGCGTCAGCGCTGGCGCTAGATCTCAGTGGGATTGCCAAGGGGTTCGGGGCGGACGAGCTGGCGCGGGTGGCGCTCGGCAACGGCATCGGGGATTTCGTCGCGGAGATCGATGGCGAGATGCGGGTGGCGGGGACGCGACCGGATGGGAGCGCGTGGCGGGTTGCGATCGCGCTACCGGTGCCGCATCTGCGGGCGGCTTATGCGGGCCTCGAATTGGGCACGATGGCGGTTGCGACGTCTGGGGACTATCGGCATTTCTTCGAGACGGGCGGTCGGCACTACAGCCACCAGATCGACGGCAAGACCGGGGCTCCCGTTGCGCAAGGGCTCGCGTCGGTGACGGTGTTCCACGCCGGCTCTTGTGCGCGGGCCGATGCGTTGGCTTCGGCCTTGATGGTGATGGGGTGGGATGCGGGTCGCGACTGGTGCGCGGCGCATAACGTGTCGGCGGTGCTGCTGCGGCGGAACGGCGGTGAGATCGACAGGCTCGATGTCGGGCCGATATTGGCGCTGCCGACAGCCGGTGCTACCAATCCGGCACCCGGGCGGGAGGCGCGACCGGACTAAAGGTTCGGATCGGATGGCGGACGGCAAGCTTGGAAGTTATCGCGCCAAGCGCAATTTCGAGAAAACCTCCGAGCCCGTAGGGATTCCGGCTGCGCCGGGCGAGAGCCGCTTCGTCATCCACAAGCATTCGGCGACCGCCGATCACTACGATCTGCGGCTCGAGCATAAGGGCGTGCTGCGCAGCTGGGCGGTGCCGAAGGGACCGTCGCTGAATCCCGCCGACAAGCGATACGCCGCCGAGACCGAGGACCATCCGGTCGAATACCTCGATTTCGAGGGAGTGATTCCCGAGGGCGAGTATGGCGGCGGGCCGATGATCGTCTGGGACATTGGCACCTGGGCGCCGATGGGCGATCCGGATGAGGGGCTCGCGCACGGCGATTTCAAGTTCCGGCTGTGGGGCGAGAAGCTCAAGGGCGGCTGGGTGCTGGTCCGCATGAAGCCCAAGCCTGGCGAGGCAGAGCCCGGTGAGGGCAAGAACAATTGGCTGATGATCAAGGAGAAGGACACAGCGGTCGACACGAAGACCGATATCCTCACGGCGCGGCCGGAGAGCGTCAAATCTGGGATGACGATCGAGGAGTTGGCGAAGAGCGCGCGGCCCAAGCCAAAGCCCAAGGCGGTGAAGCTCGACCCCAAGGCGGTGGCGGGTGCGGTGAAGGCCCCGATGCCCAAGGTGATGAAACCGCAGCTGGCGTCGGAGACGAGCGATCCGCCGCTCGATGACGGCAATTGGCTGCATGAGATCAAGTTCGACGGCTATCGCACGATTGTGCATTTCGCCGATGGCAAGGTGAAGTTGACGACGCGGACCGGCATCGACTGGACGGAGCGTTATGGCGTGCTGGCCAGGGCGTTCGGGAATTTGCCGGTGAAGGAGGCGATCCTCGATGGCGAGATCGTCGTGGTGGATGAAAGCGGCGTGTCGCACTTCTCCGATTTGCAGCAGGCGCTGAGTGATCATGCCAGCGACCGGCTGACGTTTTTCGCGTTCGACCTTATGTATCTCGATGGCTATGATTTGACGAAGGTGAAGCTCAGCACGCGCAAGGCGCTGTTGCAGAGCCTGCTGGCACCGATCATCACCGGCAATTCTGCTATCCAGTACAGCGATGGGTTCACGGGTGATGGAACGGTGCTCTATGAGCATGCGACGGAGATGGGTCTCGAGGGGATCGTCTCGAAGCGCGCCGATGCGCCCTATGTCGAAAGCCGCAGCAAGACCTGGATAAAGGTCAAGTCTCGGCAGGTCGGGGACTTTCCCATCGTCGGGTACACGACATCAATAGCAGCAAGCGGTATCGGCGCGATTGCGCTCGGGCAATGGGTGGATGGCGAGCTCGAATATCGCGGCAAATGCGGGACGGGTTTCAGCACGGCCGAGCTCAACTCGATCCTTGCCAAGCTCAAGCCGCTGGCGTCGCCCGACCAGAAGCTCGACGGCATGACCAAGGATGTGGTGCCGATCCGTCCCGTGATCACGGCGCATGTGCACTACGCCAATCTCACGGCCGATCGCAGCCTGCGGCACGCCGTGTTCAAGGGGCTGCGCGAGCCGGAGATCCGGGCCAGCGAGGCGCCGGTCAAGCGCAAGCGGCTGATCTCGGACGCCGATTTGGCCGGTATCTGGCTGACCAATCCGACGCGGCGGCTGTTCGGCAAGGCGGGACCGACCAAGCTCGATCTGGCGGTCTATTACGCGGCGGTAGGCGATTTTATGCTGCCGCATATCTTCGGGCGGCCGGTGTCGCTGGTGCGCAGCCCGAGCGGTACGCTGGACGACATCTTCTTCCAGCGTCACCCGTTCACCGGGATGCCCGCGACCATCGGTACGTTCGAGACGATGAGTTCTGAAGAGGGTGAGCTTAAGAAATACATCTCGGTCGAGGAGCCCAAGGGATATCTCGCGCTGCCGCAGTTCGGAGTGATCGAGTTCCACGCCTGGGGGTGTCATTGGGCGAAGTCGCTGGAGAAGCCGGACCGGGTGATTTTCGATCTCGATCCGGGCGAGGGCATAAAATTCAAGCAGATCGTCGAGGCGGCGTTCTTCGTGCGCGACTATCTCGAGCGGCTGGGGCTAACACCCTATGTGAAGACGTCGGGCGGCAAAGGGCTGCATGTGGTGGTGCCGCTGACACCCAAGCTCGACTGGAAGAAGGCGCATGCTGCGACAGGCGCGATCGCGGCGGGGATCGCCAAGGCGGCGCCTGAGATATTCATCGTCAACATGGCCAAGGACAAGCGGTCGAAGCGCATCTTCATCGATTTTCACCGCAACTATCGTGGGGCGACGGCGGTGGCGCCCTATAGTTTGCGGGCGCGGGCCAATTTGCCGGCCTCGGCGCCGCTGCGCTGGGACGATCTGCGCTCGCTGAGCGCGCCCGAGGATTTGAACTATTCGACGTTGCCGGGGATCGTCGCGGCGAGCGGGGACCCTTGGGCGGAAATGGATAAGGACGCGGGGGATCTGGCGGCGGCGGTGAGGGCGCCGGGGTAGTGCGCGATAGCCGCATTAACTGCGCTCGTTTACGATTGTCGACGGTTTGGCGGATTTGAACTAAACTCGCTGATCCTTGTGCTGCGTACCGGTGGAGAAGAACGATGGCGCCCAGAGCCAGTTGGAAGGGTTACCTCAAACTCAGCCTTGTGAGCTGCCCGGTGCGGCTCTATCCGGCGACCAGCGCGTCGGAGCGCATCACGTTCAACCAGCTCCACAAGGATACGCACAATCGGATCAACATGAAGCCGGTGGACCCAGAGCTGGGGCTGGTCGAGCGCTCGGACCTCGTCAAAGGGTACGAGTATGAGGACAAGCAATACATCATCATCGAAGACAGCGACCTCGAAGCGGTGAGGATCGAATCCAACCACACGCTGAACATCGAGGCCTTCGTCGATGAGAAGGACGTGGACGTCATCTATCAGGACGCGCCCTATTACCTCGCACCCGATGGCGCGATGGCGGAAGAGACGTTTGGCGTGCTGCGCGAGGCAATGCGTAAATCGGGCAAGCTGGCTATCGCAAGGCTGGTGATGTCGAGCCGCGAACGCGTGGTCACGATCGGCGCGCGCGAAAACGGCATGTTCGTCACGACGCTGCGCAACCCGAGCGAAGTGCGGAGCACGGCCGAGTATTTCGACAACATCACGGTGGGCAAGCCGGAAGCCGAGATGCTCGATCTCGCGGCCAAGCTGATTGAGCAGAAGGTCACCACATTCGATCCCAAAATGTACGAGGATCGCTATGAGGTGGCGCTGATGGAGATGATCCGCGAGAAGCTCAAGGGGCACAAGCCGATCATCGCGGCGGCACCGGAGCGCGGCAACGTCATCAACCTCATGGATGCCCTGAAGGCGAGCCTGGGGCAGGCGAAGCCTGCCGCTCCGAGCAAATCTAAGGCCGAGCCAGCTGAGAAGAAGGCGGTGGCGAAGCCATCGCTGAAGGCGGCAGTCGCTGCATCTAAAGCCGCGGCGTCGAAAGCGCCGGCGAAGAAGAAGGCCTGACGCTGACCGATGGCACAAACGGGACCGACGCTTGGCATTGTGGGGGGGCTGAATGCCTTTCCGCATCGCCTCGCTGCTAGGGCTGTCAATGCGCGGGGCGGTACGCTTCGCCGCGGCAAGACGCGGCAGGTCTCACGGGTCGTCATTGGCCGCAAGCTGCTCGATCGAAGCGATAGCGAAATCGCCGGGCGGATTGCTGGGCTCAAGGCGAGCGGTGCCAAGCTCATCAGCGAGAACGGGCTGCTGCGGTGGCTGCATCTACTCGATGGGCCCGAGAATTCGGACCTGTCGCGTAAGGCCATCCTCGAGCAGTCGCGGCTCGATGGCGAGATTTTCGATTTGCTGGCGCTGTTCGACGCGTTCGAACACGATGCCGAGCCGTTCTCGTTTCGCGATCTGATCGTGGCCCGCAAATATGCGGGCCTCATCGCTGGCGGTGCCAACTGGGGCGCTGTCGCTCGCTCGCTGCACAGGTCCGGGAAAGTGTCGTCTCTGACCGCGCTGTCGCTACATCCGGGTGCCGGCAAGAAGATCTACGCGGCGGTCGGTGAGGCGCGGACGGAGCTCGATGGTCAAGGTCTGTTGGCGCTGGAGCCGGCGGAGAACGACACCGAAGAATATTTCCTGCTGGCGGAAGCGGCCGAGGCGGCAAAGCTCTATGCCGAGGCGACGGTGCTCTATGCGCGCTGCCTATCGCTTGATCCGACGGATTCGGTGGCGGCGTTCAACCGGGCCAATTGCTTTCACGCGCTGGGCGAAGGCGACGAGGCGGCGGCGGCCTATGCCACCGCGATCAAGATCGATCCGCGTTTCGTCGAGGCCTGGTTCAATTTTGCGGCGCTGCTGCGCGAAGAGAAGAAAAGCGGTGCGGCGCGCAAGCATTTGCAGCGGGCGATCGCGATCGACCCGGCCTATGCCGACGCGGTGTACAATCTCGCAAGCCTTGAGTTCGATGCGCATGATCTCGGTGCGGCGCGGCATTGGTGGTCGCGCTATCTTGAGCTCGACGGGGACAGCGAGTGGGCAAAGACCGCCACGCGCGGGATTGCGTTCATCGATCTCAATGCGCGCAAATCGGCAGGCTGAGTAATGGCCACGGATTTCCTGTTCGATGGCCCGGAGGATGCGCGCGTCACGATCCTCTTGGCGCATGGCGCCGGCGCGCCGATGGATTCGGCGTCGATGAGCGCGACGACCAAGGTGCTGGCGGCCGCGGGCCTACGCGTGGCGCGGTTCGAGTTTGGGTACATGGCGGCGCGGCGGACAGCTGCGGGTAAGAGGCCGCCGCCGAAGGCCGAGACGCTGATCCCGGAATATGTGGCGGCGGTCGATAATCTGGGGCTGACGAACGGGCCGCTGATCATTGGTGGAAAGTCGATGGGCGGGCGGGTTGCGAGCATGGTGGCCGATGAGCTCTATGCGGCGAAGCGGATCGCCGGGTTGCTGTGTCTCGGCTATCCGTTCCATCCGCCCGGGCGGCCGACGCAGTTGCGGACTAAGCATCTGATCGGGCTCAAGACCCCGGCGCTGATCTGCCAGGGGACGCGCGACGAGTTTGGTGACCGTTATGAGGTCGGCGAGTTTGGGCTGTCAGATGAGATCGAGATGTTCTGGCTGGAAGACGGCGACCATGATCTGAAGCCGCGGAAGGCGATTTCGGGATTCACCACGACGCAGCATTTGCAGAGCGTGGCCGACAAGGTCACCGAATGGGTGAAGCGCTTGGCGCCCTAGCGATGTCGACGGTGCGTGCGGCCCCCACCCCCGACCCCTCCCCGCAAGAGGGAGGGGGGCAGAAAGTACGGCGCTTATGAAGATCGCCACGTTCAACATCAATGGCATCAACCGGCGGCTGCCCAACCTCTTGGACTGGCTCAACAAGGCGCGGCCCGATGTGGTGTGCCTGCAGGAGCTGAAGGCGACGGACCGGCAGTTCCCGCGCACTGCGATTGCCGATGCGGGGTATGGCGCGGCGTGGGTTGGGCAATCGGCGTGGAACGGGGTCGCCATACTGGCGCGCGGCGCCGATCCGGTAGTGACGCAGAATGCGCTGCCGGGCGATGCGGCCGATGAGCAGGCGCGCTACATCGAAGCGGCGGTCAATGGGGTGGTCATTGCTTCGCTCTATGCGCCCAATGGCAATCCGCAGCCGGGGCCGAAGTTTGCCTACAAGCTCGCCTGGCAAGAGCGGCTGATTGCGCATGCGGCGGAACTGATGGCGAGCAAGCTGCCGGTGGTTCTGGCCGGCGACTACAATATCGTTCCAGAGCCGCGCGACATCTATGTCACGAAATCCTACGACAAGAATGCGCTGCTGCGGCCGGAGGCGCGGGCGGCGTTCGCGCGATTGCTGGAGCAGGGCTGGATCGATAGCGTGCGAAAGACACATCCGGATGAGAGGGCGTATACGTTCTGGGACTACATGCGCGAGCGCTGGAGCCGCAATGCTGGGCTGCGGCTGGACCATATTCTCGCCAGCAAGAAGCTCGGCAAGGCGCTGGTGAGTACGCGGATCGACAGGGATGTACGTGGCCGCGAGGGCGCTAGCGATCATGCGCCGGTCGTCGCAGAGTTTCGCTTGAGCTGAGCCATGATGCAACCCGCCAACACGGTTTCGTCCTATTCGACCGATGAGTATGCCGCGCAGGCGACGTTTGTTCGCATGCGGATCAGTGGACACCTCGGCGCAGATTATGCGGAGTTCGTCGCTGGACGGGCGGCTTGGTTGAGCGTGTCCGGGTGGATCGCCAATGTCGCGCCCGGGCAGGCCGAGGTGGTGGCAGCCGGTCCCGACGTGCTGGTAGGCGCCCTTGAGATGGCATGCATGCTTGGTCCGTCCGATGCGCTTGTCGAGACGATCGAAATCGAGATGGTCCACGGTCCGGTGCCGGTGGGCTTTGTGGTTCGGACTTAGAAATAGTCGGGGATGCCTGGCATGCCGACGAAGCGCGGCAGGCTCCGCACGCGCCGCTGCCAGAGGTGGATGGCGGGATAGTCCTCAAGGCCGATGCCGCAATCGTGGCTGAGGGCCACCGCAGGGAAGAGCGCGATGTCGGCGATGCTGGGGAGGCCGCCGACGACGAAGTCTTTGTCGTCGAAGCTGCGCCGCGTCAGATGGTCTTCGAAGTGACGCAAAGCGAGGCGAGCCTTGATCTGTAGCGCGTCAAGATCGCCGGGCTGGCCGAGCACGGTTACGCCGCGGGCGGCGTTAAGGGCGCTCAGTTCGAGCGCCGCGAAGGCGAGCCAGCGCGAGATTTCTGCCGCATGCTCGGCGGGCAGCCAGTGCGGTGCTCGACCGTGGACGAGGTAGGTCAGGATGAGGCCGGGGTCGCGAAGGATCGTGGCGCCGTCCTCGAGCACAGGCACTTCTGCTCCGCCGGGATAGGCATCGACGGCGATGCGCTCGTATGGCGTTGCGAGCAGCGCGAGCATGAGCCGTACAGTGTAAGCCTCGGGCGACAGCACGTAGTCGTGCAACTTAAGCAAGGTCGGTCCTCGCTTCAGTGCCGTAGGTCAGCGCTTTCTCCTTGAGCCAGCGCCGGTAGACGACGCTTGAAAGATCGGCGCGGGTCGGGGTCTCGCGGCCGGGCTGGAGCGGCAGGAGCAGCGGGCGCTGGTTCTCGAGGACGATCTTATCCTGGAGGAAGATCATCTGCTGGAAGCCGATCAGCTCGGCCTCCGTCGACACATCGTCGATCACCAGCATGTAGGGATGGGCGATCGAGAGGTTCGGCTCCACCGGCTGCACGAAGAGCGCAATCACGTCCCAGCGATCGGGCGCCGAGGGTGGCGTCTTGTAGAGCATCACGTTGAAGGGCGTGGTGACGCGATACGTGTATTTGCTCATCTGACCGCCCTCAGCCGAGGCGGCGGCGCGGGGCTGGAAGAACTCGCATTTGGTCGCCCACAGCTCATCGACATCGCGACGTTGCTCGACTTCGTATCTGGCGACTTCGGGCTTGTCCTCGATGCCAAGGATGTCGGTGTGCACATAAGGGAAATGCGCGAGATCGAGGAAGTTCTCGATGAGCCGCAGACCGGAAGCGCGTACACGCACGGCACCGCAATAGACGGCGCGCCGATCGGGCTCGCGCGATTCGGGGATGTCGAAGAGCGGGCGTTGTGGCGCGCCCAGGGTGGTCCAGAGATGGCCGTAATCGGTGCGCACCGGAAGGTTGTCGACGGCAAAGCTGTCGCGGGTGCGAGTGATGGTGAGGTCGTGGCCGAGCAGGCGGCGGGTGGAAACGCCCGGCGCGAAATCATTGATGGCGCCGATTGTGTACCATTGATCGAGGGCGGCGGCTTCGACGGTCATGGGCCAGTCCTCTCGGCGCTGGCGCGCAACTGGTGGAGAGCGATCAGCGCCTTCGATTCGACATTGCCCGGATCGAGCGCAACGACGTGCAACATGGTGCGGTCGGTGCCGGGTGAGTGCCAGCCGATGTTGAGCGAGATGCCGTCGAGTTTGGTCTCGACGAGCTGTGCTTCAGCGGCGGGTTGGCCCAGGGAGTCGATGATGGTTTGGGCCGGCGCCGCTATGGCAAGGCTGGCTATGGGGCGGCCGGCGAGGAACACTGGCGGCGGACCGTCGGTTGCGGGGAGATTGACCCAGATCATGCCGCCAGTTTCGGTGGAAGCGTACGCGTTCGCCTTGATCGTGGGCGGCACGACGAGATCGGGATGGGCGGGTATGCGCTCGCAGCTCGCGCCCTCGCCGTACTGCCAGCCGTGATAGAGGCAGTTGAGGCTGTTGCCGCGGACGAAGCCGAAGCTGAGCCGCATGCCGCGATGCGGGCAGCGGTCCTCCCAGATCTGCACCGGTCCCGTCTCGCCGCGCCAGACGACAAGCTCCATGCCATCGAGAATGACCGCGCGAGTCGTCGCGGCCGGCACGTCTCGGGACAAAGCGATCGGGATCCACATGCTAATTCGTCTCCACCTATTGTATGCAATAGAGGCCTACTTGCCTAAATTATAGGCGACGCAGAATATTTAAGCACCGATGGCTCTCCTCTGACAAGGTGCCGGTGCCGCAAGCCCTTGAGATTCAAGCCCTCTAGGCAATGGCACGTCGATTGCATTGTTGGCCCCGGGTGCAAACAGGGGAAGTTCATGACTTTCAACAATCTCTCGCGTCGCACGCTTTTGAAAGCGGGCGCCGCCTCTCTCGCCGCGACGGCACTGCCTTTCGGCATTGCCCGCGCGCAAACCGCCGTGATCCTCGGCATCGTCTATGTCGGGCCGAAGGATGATTTCGGCTGGAACCAGGCGCATGCCGTGTCGGTCGAAACGCTGAAGTCGCTACCGGGCATTACCGTCGTCGAAGAAGAGAACGTGCCCGAGACCGACGCGGTCGCCAAGTCGATGGAGTCGATGATCAACATCGACGGCGCGAACCTCATTCTTGCGACCTCGTTCGGGTACTACAGTCCGTTCGTCGTCGACTGCGCGAAGAAATATCCGGACGTGCAGTTCCGCCATGCGGCGCCGCTGTGGAACAAGGACAAGGACCCGGCCAACGCCGGCAGCTATTTCCCCTATCTGAACCAGGCGCATTATGTAGATGGCGTCGCCGCGGGCCTCAGCTCGGCCAGTGGCAAGATCGGCTTCGTTGCCGCCAAGCCGATCCCGTCAGTGCTCTCCAACATCAATTCGGTGCTGCTCGGCGCGCGCTCGGTGAACCCTAATGCGACGGTGCAGGTGATCTTCACCGGCGAGTGGTCGCTTCCGGTGCGCGAAGCCGAAGCGACGAACGCGCTGGTCGATGCCGGTTGCGATGTCATCACCTGCCATGTCGACAGCCCCAAGGTTGTGATCCAGACCGCCGAGGGCCGCGGGGTGAAGAGCGCCGGGCACAATGCAAGCCAGGCGCCGCTGGCGCCCAAGGGCTTCATCACGGGCGCCGAATACAAGTGGGAGACGATCTACAAATCCTACGCCGACAACATCGCCGCCGGTCAGCCGCTGCCGAACTTCCTCGTGGGCGGCTACAACAACGACATGCTGCGCAACACGGCATACGGCGCGGGCGCGACGCCCGAGGCCATTACCGCTGCCGACGCGGCGATCGCCGAGCTCAAAGCGGGCACGCTCAAGATCTACAAGGGCACGCTCAAAGACAATGCCGGCAACATCGTCGTCGACAAGGACTACGACAATTACGACCCCTACCTCGACGGCATGAACTGGCTGCTCGAGGGCGTTCAGGGGTCAATCACCTGATCAAGCGAGCTTGCGGCGCGGGCGGTGGGTGCACATCGCCTGCGCTGCAAACCAATCGAGTGCCGGGGATAGAGCATGGCCGCTGAAACCGCTGATCTCGCGATACCGGTAAAACGGGTTTCCAATGTCAGAGTGCTGCGCGTCGCCGAAGCGCTGGCGATCCCGGTCGGCGCAATGGTTGCTTCGGCACTGATCTTTTCGATCTTCCTCCTCATCATCGGCAAGGACCCGCTGCAGTTCTGGAGCCTCATGTGGACTGGCGGGTTCGGTTCGAGCTTCTCGATCCAGAACTCGATGCAGCGCGCAGCGCCGCTGATCCTCACGGGCCTCGCCTTCGCCATTCCTGCCCGGATCGGTCTCACGATGATCGGCGGCGAGGGCGCGCTGGTGCTGGGCGGCTTCTTTGCCGCCGCTGTCGCGATACCGCTGGTCAGCAATCTCGTGCCGCCGTTCATAACGCTGCCGCTCATGGCGATCGCCGGCATGGCGGCGGGTGGTCTGTGGATCGGCTTTGTCGGCTGGCTGCGGCACTATCGCGGCGTCAACGAGACGATCTCGTCGCTGCTGCTCAGCTACATCGCCATCGCCATCATGAACTTCTTCGTCGAGGGGGTGCTTCGCGACCCGGCATCGGCCAACAAGCCGTCGACCATGCCGATCGGGGACGCCTATCGCATTGGCAGCATGCCGGGCACCGACATCCATTGGGGGTTTGCGGCGGGCATCGTCCTCGCGATCATCTTATGGGTGCTGATGAGCCGCACCACCTTCGGCTTTGCGGCGCGGATGACGGGCGGCAATGCCCGCGCGGCCAAGGCGCAGGGCCTGCCCGTCGGCTGGCTGATGGTGGTCTGCTGTATGATCGCCGGGTCGTGCGCAGGGCTCGCGGGTTTCTTCGAAGTCGCGGCGATCCATGGCCAGGCCAATGCATCGCTGGTTGCGGGTTACGGCTTCACCGGCATCCTCGTCAGCTTCCTCGCGCGGCACAATCCGCTGACGGTCGTGCCAGTCGCGATCCTCTTCGGGGCCATCGCCGCTGCAGGAGGGGTCATCCAGCGGCGGATGGGAATGCCCGACGCCACGGTGCTGGTGCTGCAGGGCACGCTCTTCGTCGTGCTGCTGGTCAGCGAGACCTTCTACGGCCGCTTCAAGATTTTCCAACCCGGTAGTCTCGGAGATCGCGTCTGATGGAGCAGATCGTCACCGTTCTCATCGCGATGCTGGGCGGCGCCATCCGCGTGTCGACGCCCTTCATGTTCGTGGCACTCGGCGAGACGCTCACGGAGAAATCGGGCCGCATCAATCTGGGGCTCGAAGGCAATCTGGTGCTGGGCGCGATGGTCGCCTATGCCACGTCGTACCTGACGGGCAGCCCGTGGCTTGGCGTTCTTGCAGCGGGGGGCGCCGGTCTGGTGCTCGGTGCGCTGCATGGTTACATCTGCAAGCTGCCCAAGGTGAACGACATTGCCATCGGCATTGCGTTTATGAGCTTCGGCACCGGGCTCGCTTTCTTCTTTGGCAAGCCGTTCATTCAACCGAGCGCGCCACATCTCGAGGCTATCGCTCTTGGCGAATGGACCGGCAATTCCGCGCTCGCGCAGGCGCTCCAGGTAAACCCGCTGTTCTTCGTCGGCATCGTGATTGCGATCGTCATGGCGTGGGGCTTCAAGAATAGGAAATGGGGCCTCGTCGTCCGCATGGCTGGCGACAGCGCTGCCTCGGCGAAGGCGATGGGCGTGTCGGTCGATCTCGTGCGGTTCCTCGCGACGGCGGCGGGTGGCTTCATGGCGGGGATCGGCGGGGCGTTCCTGTCGCTCAGCTATCCGGGCATCTGGAGCCAGGGGCTTAGCTCGGGCCAGGGGTTGATGGCGGTGGCGCTGGTGATTTTTGCGCGCTGGGACCCGATCCGCGCCATCATCGCGGCACTCCTGTTCGGCGCCGCCGGCGCCATCGGGCCGTCGCTGCAATCGGTGGGGATCACACAGGGCTATTATTTCTTCAATGCCGCCCCTTACATCCTGACGCTCATCATCATGATCGTCTCGGCGGGCAGCAAGGCATCGGCGCGCGAAGCACCGGGCGAACTTTCCATCACCAAGTGAGGCAGCGATGAGCGGTCTGGGCGGTCTCAACACATCAGAAAACGGCGTTGTCATCGGGCTGGTGCAGTTGCAGCTACCGATCGTCAAAACACGCGACGACCTCGCAGCGCAGACAAAACGCATCGTCGAGCTGCTTGGCAAGGCCCGGCGCAATCTGGGGACGATGGACCTTGTGGTGTTCCCCGAATATGCGCTGCACGGGCTCAGCATGGACATCGATCCCGACATCATGTGCACCATGGATGGCCCGGAAGTTGCGGCGTTCAGGCAGGCCTGTGTCGATAACAGAATCTGGGGCTGCTTCTCGATCATGGAGCGCAATCCGGGCGGCAACCCCTACAATGTCGGCATCGTCATCGACGATCGGGGCGAAGTAAAACTCTATTACAGAAAGTTGCATCCGTGGGTGCCCGTGGAGCCTTGGGAGCCAGGCAATCTTGGTATTCCGGTCATTGATGGTCCGAAGGGCTGCAAGCTGGCGCTGATCATTTGCCATGACGGTATGTTCCCGGAGATGGCACGCGAAGCGGCCTATAAGGGCGCCGAGATCATGCTGCGGACGGCGGGCTATACCGCGCCGATCCGCGAGGCGTGGCGCTTCACCAATCAGGCGAACAGCTTTCAGAATCTGATGGTCACGGCCAATGTGTGCATGTGCGGCTCGGACGGGACGTTTGACTCGATGGGCGAAGCGATGATCGTCAATTTCGACGGCAGCATCATTGCCGAGGGCCGCACCGGCCGGGCCGATGAGATCATCACGGCCGAGGTGCGTCCCGATCTGGTGCGGGAAGCACGCGCGAACTGGGGCGTCGAGAACAACATCTATCAGCTCGGGCATCGCGGCTTCACGGCGGTGCAGGGCGGGGCGCAGGACTGCCCCTATACCTTCATGCAGGACATGGTGGCAGGGACTTACCGGCTCCAGTGGGAAGATAAGGTGAAAGTGACCGATGGCGGGCCCTCGGGCTTCGCGGCGCCCACGCGTCTCTATGGCGAGAAATATCAGGAGGCAGCGGAATGACCCTGGTTGATGAACGCGTCGCCGAAGCCCTGGTGCGAGATGGCCGCACCGTCGCGTCCGAACCCTATCCCTGGCCGTTCGATGGCGATTTAGGGCCGCACAATACGGCGCTCGTCGTCATCGATATGCAGACGGACTTTTGTGCGCCGGGCGGCTATGTGGATTCTATGGGCTACGACATTTCCCTGACCCGGGCGCCAATTGGGCCGATCCAGAATGTGCTGAAGGCCTTCCGCGCCAAGGGCTATCCGATCATCCACACCCGCGAGGGCCATAAGCCCGATCTCAGCGATCTGCCTGCCAACAAACGCTGGCGCTCGCAGCGGATCGGCGCCGGCATTGGCGATCAGGGACCGTGCGGGCGCATCCTGATACGTGGCGAGGTGGGCTGGGAGATTATCCCAGAGTTGCAGCCTGAACCGGGCGAGGCGATCATCGACAAGCCGGGCAAGGGGTCGTTCCTCGCGACCGATTTCGAGCTCGTGCTGCAGACCAAGCGTATCCGCAACATCGTGCTTACCGGCGTGACTACGGATGTGTGCGTCCACACGACAATGCGCGACGCCAACGACCGCGGCTATGAGTGCCTCGTGCTCTCGGATTGTACCGCCGCGACGAAGTATGAGAACCATCTGGCTGCGCTCGACATGATCAAGATGCAGGGCGGGGTATTCGGCGCGGTGGCCACGTCCACGCAGTTGATCGAGGCGTTGCCATGAGCGACAGTCGCGGTCGCGCCCCATCGCTTGAAGCGGTGGGGATGACGAAGGTATTTGGGCCGCTGGTCGCACTCGACGAGGTGTCGATCAAAGTCGAGGCCGGATCGTTTCATGCGCTGCTGGGCGAGAACGGCGCGGGAAAATCTACGCTGGTCAAATGTATTATGGGGTTCTACTCGCCGGACAAAGGGCAGGTGATCCTCGATGGGCGCGAGGTGTCGATTAAGACGCCGCGCGACGCCCGGGCCAATGGCATCGGGATGGTCTACCAGCACTTCACACTGGTTCCTTCGCTCACTGGGGCCGAGAACCTGGTGATCTCACGGGCCGATGCGCCCAATTTCATCGACTGGGGCAAGGAGAAGAAGGCGCTTTCCCAATTCATGGAAGAGATGCCGTTCCGCGTTCCGCTCGATACGCAGGTGAGCGGGCTCAGCGCCGGCGAGAAGCAGAAGCTCGAGATCCTGAAGCTGCTCTATCTCGATCAGCGCTTCATGATCCTCGATGAGCCGACGTCAGTTCTGACGCCAGGCGAGGCGGATGAGATGCTTGGACTGCTTGGTGGCATGGCGGACCGGAAGGAGATCACGGTGCTGATGATCTCGCACAAATTCCGCGAAGTTAAGGCGTTCTGCGACCATTTCACGGTGCTGCGGCGCGGCCGGTTTACCGGCTCGGGCGATGCCAAGACGGTCAGTGTGCCCGACATGAGCGCGATGATGATCGGCGATACGACGATCCGCGAGCGGGCCGGTCGCAAGAAGCAGAACCAAGGCCGCGACATGCTTGAACTTGCGGGGCTTTTTGCCGAAGACAATGAGGGGATGCCGGCGATCAAGGCGGTGAACCTCAAGATCAAGGCGGGCGAGATCGTTGGTATTGCAGGGGTTTCGGGCAATGGGCAGTCGGCGCTGGTCGAAACGCTGAGCGGACAGCGGCCGCTGTCGGATGGCGGCATCTTCATCAAGGGTGAGCGGTTCGAGCCGAAGCGCGGGCATTATGACAAGTACAAGGTGTTCGGCCTGCCCGAGGAGCCGCTGAAGAATGCGGCAGTGCCCAAGATGAGCGTGGCCGAGAACCTGGCTTTCCGTTCGTTCGACAAGCCGCCGGTGGCGCGGCTTGGGTGGTGGATGTCGCCCGGGCCGATGCGGGCTAAGGCTATGGATTTGATTGCAAAGTATCGCGTCAAGACGGCCTCGCCGGACTCGCCGATCGAGACGCTGTCGGGCGGCAATGTGCAGCGGGCGATTTTGGCGCGTGAGCTGTCGGGCGATGTCGATGTGCTGATCGTCGCAAACCCTTGTTTCGGATTGGATTTCGCCTCGGTGGCGGAGATCCGGTCGCAGATCATGGAGCAGCGGAATCGCGGTGCGGCGGTGCTGCTGGTGAGCGAGGACCTGGATGAGATTCTCGAGCTGGCGGACAAGGTGGCGGTGATGAGCGGTGGGACGATTACCTATGTCTCAGCCGTCGAGGATACCGACCGTAATACCATCGGTCAGTACATGGCGGGCCATTGATGGTTTCGGTGCCGGCGCGTCCCTATGATTTCGAGTTGGTACCCGGTCAGACCGCGCTGGTCGTCATCGATATGCAGCGCGACTTCATCGAGAAGGGCGGATTCGGCGATTCTCTGGGCAATGATGTGGCGCGGCTCGAGGCGATCGTGCCGGCGACGGCGCGGCTGATCGGATTGTTTCGCAAAAAGGGGTGGCCGATCGTGCATACGCGCGAGGCGCACAAGCCCGACCTCAGCGATTGTCCGCCGTCAAAGATCCGCCGGGGCAATCCGAACCTTCACATAGGCGAGGTCGGGGCGATGGGACGGTTGCTGGTTGCGGGCGAGCCGGGCAATCAGATCGTGCCGGAGCTGGCGCCGCGGGGCGACGAGATGGTGATCGACAAGCCGGGCAAGGGGATGTTCTGGGCGACGGGGCTGCATGAGCGGCTGACCGGGTTGGGCATTACCCATCTGGTCTTTGCCGGGGTGACGACGGAGGTGTGCGTGCAGACATCGATGCGCGAGGCCAATGATCGCGGCTATGAGTGCCTGCTGATCGATGAGGCGACGGAGAGCTATTTTGCCGAGTTCAAGGCATCGACCATAGAGATGATCGTTGCGCAGGGCGGGATTGTCGGATGGGTCGGGCATCTCGATGATCTGGAGGCGGCCATCGCATGAGCCAGCAAGGACGATGGGCTGGGCGCAACGAAGGCAAGGACGCGGTTCGCGCCGAGGTGTGGAACTCGCTTGAGACGAGCGAGACGGCAGTCGGGCCGGCCTGGAGTCTCATTCCAAATTTCGTCGGGGCCGACGTCGCTGCCTGGCATCTGGCGCAGACCGATGAGTGGAAACGGGCGCGGACCGTCAAGACCAACCCCGATGCGCCGCAGATCCCGATCCGGCTCAGGGCGTTGTATCAGGGCAAGATCGTCTATGCGCCGGTGCCGTACCTGACGAAATCGCTGCCCTATCTGCGCATCGATCCACAAGTCATGATCGAGAAGCGGATTTCATTCGAACTTGCGGCCACGTCGCAGGGGTTCATGGAGCATGGCGAGGCGATTGAGTTCGAAGACGTGGAGAAGCTCGATTTCTGCGTCGTCGGGTCGGTTGCTGTCGGCCGCCAGGGCGGCCGCACAGGCAAGGGGGCAGGCTTTGCCGATCTCGAAACCGCGATCTTTCGTGAACTCGGGATCGTGACGGATAAGACGCCGGTGGCCACCACGGTTCACTCGTCGCAACTGGTCGGCGATGAGCGCGTCGTCATCGAGGCGCATGACACGCCGCTCGATCTGATCGCTACCGAGACTGAATTGATCCGCACCAACCATAACGGCAGGCGGCCGGGTGGTGTCGACTGGGCCCGGGTGCAGCCGGACCAGTTCGAGTCGATCCCGTTTCTTGCGAACCTCCGCGATCGGATGCAGAGCCGCGGGGCCAAGGGTTGAGTATGAAGATCGACGATCCGGCGACGCTGACCGAAGTACGGGCGGTGTTCGACGCGTATGAGCGTGCGTTCGTTGCCAATGACATCACGGCGCTGGATGGCTTCTTCCTCCATGCGCCCACCACGATCCGCTATGGCGCGGGGGACATGCAGCTTGGGATGGAGCAGCTTCGCGCCTATCGGCAGTCGGTGGCGCCAGTCGGCCTCGAGCGGGAGCTGCGCGATATTGTGATCACGAGCTATGGCACCGATTTTGCCATCGCCTCGACGCTGTTCTTTCGCGACAGGGTTCCGGGGAAGACCGGGCGACAGATGCAAAGCTGGATCCGGACGCCCGAGGGCTGGCGTATCGTGGCCGCTCATGTCAGCGTCATCGCAGATCCCGCATAGACGGGACGGAGGAGCAGTGTGCTGAAGCGTACGTCGGCCGAAGAGATTCGGCTCAAGCTGTCGGGCCGTATCATCGAGGGCAAGCTCGCCCCCGGCACGCCGCTCGACGAGAGCCAGCTTGCAGAGGAGTTTGCGGTGTCGCGCACGCCGGTGCGTGAGGCGCTGCGGCTGCTGGCGGCAAGCGGCCTGGTCGACCAGCGGGCGCATGCCAAGGCGCTGGTCGCGAAGCCCGATGACAATGATTTGCGCGGCATGTTCGATGTGATGGCTGAACTCGAGGCGCTCTGCGCTGGTCGCGCTGCACTTGCGATGGAAGCCAAGGAGCGGGACGCACTTGATGCGCTTCACGCGACGATGGCCGCGATCGTGAGGAATGGCGATGCGCTGGCTTATGTCGAGGCCAATGAGGCGTTTCACAGCGCGATCTATGAAGGGTCGCACAATGCGTATCTGTGCGAGATCACCCGCGCGACGCGCGGGCGATTGCAGCCGTTCCGGCAGGCTCAGTTCGGGGCGCGGGGCCGGCTCGGCAAATCGCACAGCGAGCATGGGCTGATCGTCGACGCCATTCTGCAGGGCGATCGCGCGGGCGCGGAAGCGGCGATGCGCTCGCACATCTCGATCGTCGAGACCGCCTACCAGCATCTGTCCGCTAACTAGCGGCTTAGGAAGGCGCGCCAGCCACCATATTGGCTGATGTCCTCGCCGCCGCGCACCGCTTCAGCTTCCACCAGAAATCCTTTGACGCCTGTGCCATCGGCGAGCCGCAGCGTGCCGATGCCGAGGGGGGCGGGAATTCTGGAAACGAAGGTGCCGAAGCCGGCCGCGTCGAACGACCACACTTCCGTTGCGATGGACGCACCATTTCCGTCGGCGACGCGAAGCAGGCCGGGCTTGGCGGGAGTCGTATTGTGCAGGGCGAACAGGCGGTAGTCTGATGTCGTGCTCACGGCGCGCAGGAAAATTGCGCCGAGTGCAAGCAGCTCGTGGTTGAGGGGGAGGCCCGACAGGTGAGCGCCCACCACGGCGATCTCGATCCGGTCGCCCGTTGCGCGCAACGGCTCGGCGGTTCGCTTGCCGCTTTCGATGAGTTCCGCGAGCGCGGCGAGGTATCCATCGGTGCCGGCGCGGCCGATCAGTGTCAGGCTGGACGGCAGGTCATCGCTCCGCGTTCCCGATGGGACGCTGATCGCTGCGAGGTCTAGCAAATTGACGAAGTTGGTGTAGCTGCCGAGGTTAGAGTTGAGCGTGATTGGATCGGCCGCAAGCTCGCCGCCGCTGTACATGCGCGGCACCGTCGGCACGGCGAGGGCATCGACGCTTTCGAGCAGCGGCAGGGTCTGCCGCTTGAGGTCGGCGAGCTTGTAGATGGCCTCAAAGGCACTGACCGCGGTGAGGCTGGTTGCGCCCGAGATGATCTTGAGCGTCACCGGATGCAGCGCGGCCGGATCGGACTCGATAAGGGTCTTGATCGCGGCGTAGCGCTCGGCCACCCACGGCCCTTCGTACAGCAGGCGTGCCACCCGATGCAGGGGTTCGAAATCGATATCTACCAGCACGGCGCCTAGCGTCTTCAGCCGCTCGATGTCACTGGCATAGGCCGCCTCGGCTGCGGCATCGCCGAAGAATTTGCGTTGCGCCACGGGTGGGATACCAACCCGAAAGCTGGGTGGGGCCGTAGCTGAAACGGGTGCGGGCAGTTTGCGCGAATAGGCGTCGGATTGATCGTAGCCAGCCGCCACAGCCGTGACCTGCCGCGCCAGCGCGACCGAGCGGGCAAAGACCGAGATCGTATCGAGCGTGCGACAGGCCGGGACCATGCCCGTGGATGACAGCAGACCCAGCGTCGGCTTGAGGCCCACGATGCCGTTCATGCCGGCTGGAATGCGGCCGGATCCGGCCGTGTCGGTGCCGAGCGAAAAATCGACGATGTCCAATGCGACGGCGACGGCCGAGCCTGAGCTCGACCCGCCGGGGATCAGATCTTCACGCAGCGCATTCCGCGGAACGCCATAGGGTGATCGTACGCCGACCAAGCCGGTGGCGAACTGATCGAGATTGGTCTTGCCGAGAACGATGGCGCCGGCCGCCACGAGCTTCGCGACCACAGCAGCTGAACGCGCTGGCGCGTAGGCGAAGGCCGGGCAGGCCGCGGTGGTCTGTAGACCGAGGACATCGATGTTGTCCTTGACCGCGAAGATCAGGCCGAAAAGCGGTTTGCCATCCGGGCCGGCAGCTTCGAGCGCAGCGGCTTCGGCGAGCAGTTCGGGCTCGGGTTTCACGGCGATGAAAATCGCGGGATCGTTCGCCGCTGCGAGGCGACGCAACGCTTCGCGGACTGACGCTGTGGGGGTCAGGCTTGTCACTACAGTCTCGGGATTATTTGCACCAAAAGCATCTGACTATACCTGCGCAAGACACGCAAGCTTGCAGAGCGTACAAAGGCCGCCGCGAATAGGATTTGGATCACCGTGCGGCGCGCGTCAGGGATAGTGGTTGAACAGGTTTCCAACGTCGGGAAGCTGCGCGCTGATGTCATCGCTGAGAGCGGTCAGCTCAAGCAGAAATTCGGGCGCTATGGAGGGCGTTAGGACTTCGAGGTTAGCGATGGACTGGCCGGCGTTGCGCGAGCCGACGACCACTGAAGAGATCCCCGGCTGGGCAAGGATCCAGCGGACGGCGAGCGTAGCGAGCGGCAGGTTGAGCCGTCGTGCGATGGCTTTCATGCGCTCGACACCAGCGTAGACGCCCGGCCAGAGGTCGGCGCGGAAGGGCAGGATCGAATGCCGCTGGTCGTCTGGCGCAAGCCCCGGATCGAGACCGAACTTGCCGGTCAGAATGCCATGCGCCAAAGCGCTGTAGGCGACGACCGAGATGTCGTGGCTGGCGCAGTAGGGGATGATTTCCGCTTCCAGATGGCGCCACAGGAGATTGTATCCCAGCTGGTGCACAGACGGACGCGCGACTTCGGAAACTTGTTCTAGTTGCGGGACGCTGAAATTGCTGACGCCGATGGCGCCGATTTTGCCGTCGCGACGGGCCTGCTCGAGACCTTCCATACGCGGGCGCATGTCCTGGCCGGCCTGCGGCCAATGGATGTAATAGAGGTCAATGTAGTCGACATCGAGCCGCTTCATGCTGCCGTCGATCGCCTCGACCATGGCGGCGGCAGTCAGTTCCGCGGGGTTCGATTTGGATGCGAGGAAGATTTCGTCGCGCCGGCCTTTGAGGAAGTCGCCGAGCAGTTCCTCGGATCGGCCGCCGGCATAGCCCGACGCGGTGTCGAAATGGCGGATGCCGCCGGCGAAGGCGACTTCCATGCTGGCCACAAGGTCGGCCTCCGTCGCCGTCTTCTCATACCATGAGCCGCCATGTGCGATGGGCAGCACGGGCTTGTTGCCGGCCCCGAGGCGAACCGGCTGAATTGCGGGTTCGACGGCCATCAGGTGCTCTCCCGGATGATCAGCTCCGGGTCGATCAGGGTGACCCGGGGTTCGGGCAATTGGTCGTCGGCGCCGATCAAGCGCATCAGCCGGTCGACGGCCATGCGGGCGACCGCGCCGACGTCGTAGTTGATGGTCGAGAGCGGCGGCTGCGAGAACTCGCCGAAGGCAATGTTGTCAAAGCCCATCACCGCAAGGTCCTGCGGCACGCGCACCTTGTGCTTGTGACACCAGTGCAGGGTTCCAATGGCGATGGAATCGTTGTCGGCGATGATCGCTGTGGGCGGATGGGGCATGGCCATCAGCGTGTCGGTGGCGAAATAGCCGTCGCGCGAATAATGGCCATTGGTTTCCATCACGAGGGCGGGATCGAATGTGATGCCGTGGTCCGCAAGAGCCTGCTGATAGCCGTCGAGCTTTTCGAGGTTGCCGTTGCGCGATGATGCATCGAGAAAGCCGATCCGGCGATGGCCGCGGCCGATCAGATAGCGCGTCCCCTGCATTCCGCCCGAGCGATCATTGACGCTGACGCCATCGAGTCCGGAATCGGGATCGGCGATCAGCAGCACGATGGGATAATTGGCGCGGCGGAGCGGACGCAGATGTTCGAGTTCACGGTGGCGGGCCGGATAGATCAGGATTCCATCGACCTGACGCGAGCGGAACATCTCCACCACCTTGGCCTCCTCGGCAAAGGTGTTGTTGGAGGTGGCGAACAGCGTTCCGTAACCTCGCTCGGCGAGCGCGACTTCGACGGCCTGCGCAGTGTGGGTGATGATAGGGTTGCGCAGATCAGTCAGCACGAGGCCGATGGTGCGGGTTTCGCGGCTGACGAGAGATTTCGCGATGTGGTTGGGCAGATAGCCCAGCTCGACGGCAGCGGCGCGGATTTTGACGCGGGTCTCTTCGGGAATGCGCGAGCTCTCGCGCAAGGCAAGCGAGACCGTGTTCGTCGAAAAGCCGGTCTTGTCGGCGATGTCGCTCAGACGGATCGTACTTTTGGCCAAGGCTGCCCCGATAGCTAAACCCGCGTGCAGACGCTTAGGGGCCGGTGCGCAGGCGCGTCAATTGGCGCCCGCGCAATACCGGTCGTTTGCCCCCTATTGAATGGTCCCCTCGGCGCGAAGCCGCTGGATGGCGTTGTACTGCAGGCTGTCGGGTGCCATTTCCATCAGTTCGATCCGGTTGCCATCGGGATCCTCGAGCCAGGCCTGCCGGTTGCCGTCGATCGCGGTCTTGAGAGGTAGCAGCAGTGAGAGCCCGGCAGCGGCGATCTGGGCCAGCACCTTATCGATGTCGTCGACGGTGATGCACACATGGTTGAGGCCGTTGGTGTCCCAGCCCGGTGCGCGGTCGCCATCGGCGCCGGGGAAGACCTCGAGATACTGGGTGTCGGTGATGCGCAGATAGACCAGCCAGACCGAACCATCGTCCTTCTTGAGGCGCAGCATTTCGGGAAATCCGAGCTTGTTGATGTAGTAATCGAGCGACCGGTCGAGGTCTTTCACCTTGATGGCCACGTGGCCGATGCCTGTCATTCCCTGCATTGCTTCCTCCCGTCGCTGATCGCGACGGATTTAGCTCCAGCGCGTCATTTGTACGAACGTTAATACGGCGCGACGTTCAGCCTAACGCGGCGAGATTGTCAATGGAGCGCTGATGCCGGGCCATTTTTGGTCGGGAGAAATTTGCCGTCAACGGGCTGAAAAGTCATACTTTTGCGCGATAATCGCGATCTTCGCGTTACTATGGCCGGCGGCGCTTCACTTTTTGCCGCGATCCGACAGCTCGCAAAAAAAGGCCGGTTGACGCGGATCGATTTGGGCAATTAGATTATCGCTAATACGACCAGTTGGTCTAACGGGAGCCGCTTGAAGCAACCGGACCGGCAGGTGGGAGGAAGTCCAACACATGGCCCTGCGCTGGAGCCGATGGTCGCCGCAATTTGCTCTGCTGCCCGCGCTTGCGGTGACGGCGGTGGCGTTTGTCGGCTCGATCGGCTGGACGATCTGGATGTCGTTCACGCGCTCGCGGCGGCTGCCCGACTACGCCATCGATCCCGCCGAATGGGGCCGGCAGTACAATCGGCTGTTCAACGATCCCGCCTGGGCGACCTCGCTGAGGAATTTGCTGATCCTCGGGATTGGCAGCGCGCTGGCGATCGTTTTCGGCTTCCTCCTCGCGGTGCTGGTTAACCGCGAGAAGCATGGCGAAGGCATCTTCCGGACGATCTTTCTCTACCCGCTCGCGGTGTCGCTGGTGGTCACCGGGCTCGTCTGGCGCTGGATGATGAATCCCTCGCTGGGCATCGAGAATTTCATGCACCAGCTTGGCTGGACCAGCTTTTCCTTCAATTGGCTGCTGGCGCCCGAGACGGCGATGTACGGCATCATTCTCGCCCAGATCTGGCAATCGACCGGGTTCTACATGGCGCTGATGCTGGCGGGGCTCAAATCGATCAATCCGGAGATCTGGAGTGCGGCGCGGCTCGACGGCGTCTCGATCTGGCGGCTCTATGCTGAGATCATCGTGCCGATGATGCGGTTCACTTTCCTCACCTGCGCCATCCTGCTATCGCTCGGTGTGGTCAAGGCCTACGACATCGTAGTCGCGATGACCAATGGCGGGCCCGGGCAATCGACCTGGACGCCGGCCTACTTCACCATCAACGCCTATTCGATCCGCAGCAATGTCGGCTTCGCGTCGTCGGCGGCTGTGGTGATGCTGCTGATCACGCTGATCATCTTCGCACCGATCGTCGCCGTGACGGCCTGGCAGATGCGCCGCCGGGTGGCGCTGGCATGACCGACGCAACGGCAAATGCGATCGCCGCGCCTAAACTCTACCCGCGCCGCAAGCGCAAGCTGCGCGGCTCGACGATTGCCAATTACGCCTTCCTCGTGATCTGCGCGCTGTTCTTCATCGTGCCGCTCTATGTGATCATCGTGACGTCGTTCAAGACGATGGGGCAGATCACCGAAGGCGACATCTTCTCCTTGCCGCGCGAATGGACATTCGAGCCCTGGTACAAGGCGTGGAATACGCTCTGCACCGGGCTCGAATGCACCGGGATCAAGGCCGGATTCTTCAATTCGCTGCAGATCCTCGTACCGAGCATCGTCATCTCCCTCGCGATCTCATCGATCACCGGTTACGCGCTGGCGCTGTGGAAGGTACGGTGGGCTAACACTTTCCTGTTCATCCTCTTCATGTGCGCCTTCGTGCCGTTCCAGATCATCATGATCCCGCTGGTGATCCTGATGTCGAAGAGTGGCTTTTACGGCACCTATCTGGCCGTGGCGGTGGTCCATGCCATCCTTGCCATGCCGCTGCTGACGCTGATCTTTCGCAATTTCTATAAGGACATTCCACAGGAACTGATGAACGCCGCGGTGATGGATTCGGGGAGTTTTCTCCGTGTCTTCGCCGAGATCATCCTGCCGATGTCGGGCAACATCATGGTCGTTGTGCTGATCCTCGTGATCACCAGCGTCTGGAACGACTATCTGGTCGGACTGACCTTCGCCGGCTTCAGCGCTCAACCCATGACGCTGATCCTCGCCAATTCGGTGATCACCTCGCGCGGCGAGGTTATCTACAATGTCGACATGGCGGCTGCGCTGCTCACCGCCATTCCACCACTCCTCGTCTATTTCGGTCTGGGGCGCTTCTTCGTCCAGGGCATCACCGCCGGGGCGATCAAAGGGTAATCATGCCAAGTATCGAATTCAGGCAGATCGTCAAACAATACGGCGCCGTAACGGTGCTGGAGAATCTCGACCTCAATGTGGACGAGGGCGAGTTCCTGGTGCTGCTTGGCCCGTCCGGCTGCGGCAAGACCACGCTGCTCAATCTGCTGGCGGGCCTCTTGGACGTCACGGCGGGGCAAATCATGATCGCCGGCGCCGATGTCACTGATCTCGATCCCAAGGATCGTGGTCTCGCAATGGTGTTCCAGTCTTATGCGCTCTATCCCACCAAAACCGTGCGTGGGAATTTGAAGTTTGGCCTCGTGGCGCAGCATTTGCCGCGCGAAGAGGTCGAGGCTCGTATCGATTGGGTGGCGCGGCTGCTCCGCATCGAACCGCTGCTCGACCGCAAGCCGTCACAGCTGTCCGGCGGGCAGCGACAGCGTGTGGCCATCGGCCGGGCGCTGGTCAAGAAGGTCGGTCTGTTCCTGTTCGACGAGCCGCTCAGCAATCTCGACGCCAAGCTGCGCACCGAAATGCGGCTCGAGATCAAGAAGCTGCACAATGAGCTGAAGCAGACCGTCGTCTATGTGACGCATGACCAGATCGAAGCCATGACCATGGCGACGCGGATCGCGATCATGGATCGCGGCGTGATCCAGCAGATCGGGTCGCCCGACGAGGTCTATGACACGCCGGCAAATCTGTTCGTCGCGCGCTTCATCGGCTCGCCGCAGATGAATGTGCTCGAGGCGGAGCTGAAGGTCGAAGGCAATACAGTTACCGCACTGCATGCGCCGACCGTGACAGCGATCGATTTGTCGGATTACGCCTTCACGACGCGCCCCACAGACAAGATGACGGTCGCCGTCGGATTGCGGCCCGAGCATTTCGCGGCGGGCGACGGCAATGGGATGCGCCCGGCAGCTGTGTTCAATCTGCCCATGCTGTCGACCGAAAAGACCGGCAGCGATGCCACGGTCTTCCTCACCGCTGCCGACCAATTGATGGCAGCCCGGATCGATCCGTCCAGCGTGGGCCAGCTCAAGCTGGGACAGACGGTATCGCTGAATTTTCCACGCAACAAACTGAACGTCTTCGACGCCCGAACCGGGCTGAGAATGTAGGCAACGACCTCAACAAGGGAGAGAGAAGTGCATCTTCGTCACAAACTCATGGGGACCGTCGCGGCGCTCGCGATCGGTATCTCGCCGATGGCGGCAAGTGCCGCCGAACTGACGCTGTTTCATACCTGGTCGAACGACAGTGAGATGAAGGCGCTCAACACGATCCTCGACGACTTCCAGTCAAAGACCGGCAACACGGTGAAATCGGCTTCCGTGCCGCATGAGACGGCCGGCGAATCGCCGCTGACCAGCCTCATCGTCGCCGGTACCCCGCCGAACCTCTTCATCGCCGCGGAGGCCGGCATTTATCGCGATCTCGAATCGCGCGGCCAGGGACAGGAGGTGGGCACGCTGTTCGACAAGATCGGCGCCACGGCTGCGTTCCCGGAGACGGTGCTCAAGGCGATCACCATCGACGGCAAGGTCAAGAAAGTTCCGACCGCCGTCCATATCGACGGCATGGTGTACTACAGCAAGGAAGTGGCGGCGAAAGCCGGCGTCGATCCGGAGAAATGGACTTCACTCGACGAGATGTGGGCCGATGAGAAGAAGGTCGAAGACGCAGGCTTCACCTTCATCGCCATCGGCGGCAATACCTTCCAGGCGGGCTACACGTTCCACGCGCTGCTTGCAGCCAATGCCGGCCCTGAGGTCTTCAACCGCTTCTACGGCGAGATCAATGACAAGGGCGAACCCGACGCGACCGTGTTCGACGATCCGGGTGTGCGCTCGACCATCGAGCTTTTCCGCAAGATCGCCGACCAGACCGATGCGGGTTGGGTCAACCGCGCCTGGAACGACACCACCAACACGGTGATCTCGGGCAAGGCGCTGATGCAGATCCATGGCGACTGGATGAAAGGCGTCTGGAAAGGCGCCGGCAAGGAAGTCGGCAAAGATTTCGGCTGCATCAACATCCCCGGCACCAAGGCGGTGTCGGTGACGGTCGACGCCTTCGGCATTCTCGGTGGCGTCGCCCCCGACGTGCTCAAGGCGGAAGAGGATTTTGCGGCGACCGTAGTCGACCCCAAGATCAACGCCGAGTTCGCCTTCTATAAGGGTTCGAGCCCGGTGCGTACGGACGTGCCGACCGACAAGCTCGACGCCTGCAACATTCTCGTGCTTGAAGATCTCAAGAAGCCGGGCATGAGTGTTGAAAGCCCGTTCTATATCGCCGATTCCGACTGGATCAATTCGGTGTGGAACGTGATGTTCACCGCGCAGGGCGACAAGGCCATGACCACCGATCAGGTGATCGAGAAGCTGAAGTCCGAATACGCCGCGATTTTCGGGTAGTCCCTCCCCCGAACGGCGGGAGCTCCGGCTCCCGCCGATTTTCCGGTCGGCTAACGACCGCAACCTGAACTGTATTCATGACACAACCATCCGTCTCCCAGTTCACCCGCCGCGGCCGCACCCTGCTGCCGGGCCAAATTTCGCAGCTGATCACCATCGGCAGCGATGGGAGCAATCGCCGGGTGCTGTTCGAGGCGGACGAGATCATCGAGGCGCCGAACTGGACGCCGGATGGCCGCTACCTCATCGTCAATGCCGGCGGCGAGCTCTGGCGGTTCAACGCCTATGGCGGGGACAGCCCGCAACGGATCGACACCGGCGCTCTGCGCGGCCTCAACAACGACCATGTGTTGTCGCCCGACGGCGCGCTTGTCTATGTCAGCGACGACGACGGGCACCTCTATGTGGTGCCCATCGGCGGCGGGCCGCCGCGCCGGGTTTCCAATGTGCATGCGACTCCGCATCACTATTATCTGCATGGCATTTCGCCCGACGGGGTGACGCTCTCCTATGTCGCCGTTGAGGGCGAGGCGGACCATAAGCGGATCAACATGTTCACGATCCCGGCGGCGGGCGGTCCCGATACGCGGCTGTCGGATGTTTCCTATCCCAATGACGGGCCCGAATATTCGCCGGACGGGCAGTGGATCTA
Organism: Devosia sp.; assembly: GCA_039918675.1. Lineage (GTDB taxonomy): Bacteria > Pseudomonadota > Alphaproteobacteria > Rhizobiales > Devosiaceae > Devosia_A. The sequence continues at coordinate 2,728 of JBDSHC010000065.1, read as the reverse complement.
TTTCAGTTCGGAGCGCGATGCGACGCAGCCCGGGCATGCGCAGTGCTATCGGATGCGCGCCGATGGCAGCGGTATCGAGCAGCTGACGCATGATGAGCGGGTCAACTGGTTTCCCCACGTCTCGCCCGATGGACAGTCCGTCGTGTTCATCAGTTTCCCACCCGAGACGCTTGGCCATCCGCCTAACAAGGATGTGATCCTGCGCTTCATGCGTCCCGATGGCAGCGGGCAGAGCGACATCATCTCGTTCCTTGGTGGCCAGGGCACGATCAACGTCAACAGCTGGGCGCCGGACAGCACGCGCTTTGCCTATGTCGCCTACCCCATGCGCGAAGGCGCGTGAGTTTGCTTCCCCCGGAGAACAGCATGCAGCCCTTTACCAGCCTCGGCCATTTCAACCTCAAGGTGGTCGACCTTCAGGCGTCGATCGACTTTTACGCCAAGCTCGGCTTTCCCGAGTTCCTGCGTCTCACCCAGACCGATGGATCGACCTGGATCGCTTATCTGCGCATCACCGACGAGCTCTACATCGAGCTTTTGCCGGACGGGAAGGGACGGGCTGGCGACCAGCAGGCGACGGGGCTGAACCATTTGTGCCTGACGACGCCGGATATCGAGATGACGGTGCGTGAGCTGGCCAAGGTCGGCGTCTCGTTGGTCGCGCCGCTCGATCCTGCCAATCGGGGCGTCGACCATAATCGCGGCTGCTGGATCGTCGATCCAGATGGCAACCGCATCGAGATCATGGAAATGGCGCCCAACTGCGTCCAGTACGAAGCGCTCGCAACGCTGCGCAAGACAGGCAAGCCGAGCTCCGCCGTCGCGCCGATCTGAGCGCGCGTCGCGTTGAGGCGCGCTGCTCACCGTTGACCGGCTTGGCGGGCGTCGGCAAGGTGCCTGCCGGGCTGGAGTAATCGACGTGAAGATCACGGAAATTCGCACGGTGATCAGCTGGGCGGGACTGCGCAACTGGGTCCTGGTCAAGGTGATGACCGATACGGGGATCTATGGCTGGGGCGAGGCCACGCTGGAGGGGTTCGAGCCGACCGTGGCGGCGTGCATTCAGCGCTTCGGCGAGGCGCTGATCGGTGAGGATCCGCTGCGTCGCGAACACCATTGGCAGCGGCTCTATCGGCATCATTTCTGGCGCGGCGGGCCGGTCGGCAATTCGGCGATCGCCGCACTCGATCATGCGCTGTGGGATATTGCGGGCAAGGCGTATGGCGTGCCGGTGTATCAGATGCTGGGCGGCGCAGCTCGCGACGTGCTGCGGCTCTACACGCATGTGGGGATCTACCAGCCCGAGCGCATGATCGAGGATGCGGAGCGCGATGTGGCCGACGGCTTCACCGCGATGAAGACCGGGGCGTGGACCGGCAGCGCCGGCATGCCCGAGGCCGAACGCACTGCCGTTTTTGCCGAACGGATCGGGGCGCTGCGCAAGGCGGTGGGGCCCGACATCGGGATCATGGTCGACGATCATGGACGCGGCCAGCCGTCCAACGCGGTGCGGCTGATGCATGCGCTCGAGCCGTTCGGGCTGCTGTTCTTCGAGGAGCCGACGCAGCCTGACGACATCGAGGGGCTGCAGCGCCTGCGGCTGGCTGATCCGCAGATGGATCTGGCGACGGGCGAGCGGCTCTATTCCAAATGGGACTATCGGCGGCTGCTCGAAGGGCGGTTCGTCGATGTGATCCAGCCCGATCTCTGCCATGCCGGCGGCATCAGCGAGGTGAAGAAGATCGCCGCGATGGCAGAGGCCTATTATGTGAAGGTCGCGCCGCACAATCCGCAGGGGCCGATCTCGACGGCGGCAGCGGCGCATCTCTGCCTCGCGATCCCGAACTTCCTGATCCTCGAATATGTGCGTCAGGAGCCGTATCGCGACGCGGCCATGCGGGAGGCCTGGACCGTCAAGGACGGCCAACTCCATGTGCCCGATCGACCGGGTCTTGGAGTGGAGTTGAACGAGGATGTGCTGCTGGCGAGTCCGGCGCGCCTCGACGCCACGCCGGCAGCATTCGCAGCCGATGGCAGCGTGTTCGATATCTAGGCGCGGGGGCGGCCGGACGCGAGGGCGAAGACGAGGATATTTCCGTCGATTTGCAGGAGTTGCTGGTGAAGCACGGGGTCGGCGAGACGCGTATTGCGCGGCGCCTCGGCCATTGTTGCTCGCAGTGGATCGAGATCGACCTCGACATGGCGGAAGTCGAGGGCGGCGCCCATGCCGAAATATTTGGTGTAGGCCTCCTTCAGCGTCCACAGACGCAGGAACTCCATGAACTGCTCGGCCGGGGGCAGGGCGTTGATGGCGCGTCGCTCGGGGCTCGAGAGCACCTGCCAGGGGACTTCGCGATCGGCTGGTCCCGGCATGGATTCGATGTCCACGCCGAGCTCGAATTTCTGGGAGACGGCGATGGTGAGGGTGTCGGTGGTGTAGGAGATCGAGAAGCGCGGCGACGGCGCGCCGGGGATCAGCACCTGCGGCTTGCCGTAGGGTCCGACGTTGAACACCCACTCATTGCTGGCCACCATCTGATCGACGAAATCGGTCAGGACTTCGCGGATCATCGCGCGTGACGCAATGTAGTTGAGGTGGGCGCGGGGATGATTGATCTCGCGGGCGCGATCGCGTTCGGTGGGGCTGAGCAACCCGAGCAGCTCCGTCTCCCGCCGGGCACAGGCTGCCAGCGAGACGAAATGGATTCGGGTGTCCTTGAGCGAGCCG
>JBDSHC010000064.1:0-40084 GCA_039918675.1 Devosia sp. | reverse complement strand
CCGGTGGCGAGGCCGAATTTGCTGAGTGTTGCGTAGAGGAGGTCACCCGCATAGTCGCCGGTGAAGGGACGGCCGGTTCGGTTCGCGCCCTTCATTCCGGGTGCAAGTCCGATGATGATCAGCTTCGCTGCAGGGTCGCCCCAATAGGGCACTGGGTTGTTGTACCAATCGGGATGAAGCCGCTGCGCCTCATGGCGAAAGGCGACGAGACGGGGGCAGAGCGGGCAGTCGCGTGGAGGCTGGGTCGCGGGCACGAGAACCGGAAGGTCAGAGACTCACTATTCAGCATCGTTGACGGGCGGCGGAGCCCGGTCAACGTGACGCTCGGCGGTGCGGTCAACGGCTCGCCCGACGGTCTTGGCCAGTTCGGCGACCTCTAGGAAAAAATCGGCCTGCCGGCGCAGATCGTCGGCGATCATTGGCGTGGGGGTCGTAAGAGTAGAGGCGACGGTGACGCGCTTTCCCTTGCGCTGCAACGCCGCAACGAGGGCGGTAAAGTCGCCATCGCCCGAGAAGAGCACGAAATGATCGTAGAACGGCGCCATCTCCAGCGCGTCCACGGTCAGTTCGATATCCATGTTGCCCTTGATCTTCCGGCGTCCGGCGGCGTCGGTAAATTCCTTGGCGGGCTTGGTAACGACCGTGAAGCCGTTGTAGTCGAGCCAGTCGATCAGGGGGCGAATCGAGGAATATTCCTGATCTTCGACGAGGGCGGTGTAGTAGTACGCCCGCAACAGATAGGCCTTCGACTGGAATTCGGCGAGCAGGCGGCGATAGTCGATATCGATCCCGATGGCTTTGCTTGTCGCATAGAGATTCGCGCCATCGATAAACAGCACGACCTTCTCACGGGGGTCGATAGACATGAGCCTTCTCCTGACTGGGTTGGCCGGCCTCTCAGACCCCCCAGCATCAATTCGTTACATTCGTCGGCTGAATATTCAGTCCGCCGGAGCGGTGGCCTAGACGCGGAAAATCCCGCGTTTCGGGGGGAATAGCAAGGGGATCGTATTGCGGCAAACAAATTCCTCAGCTTTCCGAACGTATCATTTGCCGTCCGTCGGCTCCGGGTCAGCGTCCTTGTTTCCTAGGGGGGGCTCGTGTATGAGGGCCCCTCACTCCCAACCATTTGGAGACGTTTGTGGCCCGCGTCACCGTTGAAGACTGCATTGAGAAGATCGAAAACCGCTTCGATCTCGTTCTGATGGCCGCGCACCGCGCCCGCATGATTTCGGCCGGCGCAGCCATCACCATCGACCGCGACAACGACAAGAACCCCGTCGTGTCCCTGCGCGAGATCGGCGATGGCGCGATTTCGCCGGAAGATCTGCGCGAAGACCTCATCCATTCGCTGCAGAAATATGTCGAAGTGGACGAGCCCGAAAGGCACGCCGCTCCGCTGCTTGATGCAGATGCCGATCCCGATGGCGACAGCTTCGACACGATTTCCGAAGACGAACTGCTGCGCGGCATCGAGAGCCTGGCTCCCCCCGAGCGCCGCGACGATTAATCTCGTCGGCGCCGCGGCGATTGCCGCTCGGCTCAATTTGCTTATAGTTCAGAGGCGCCCGGATTTTCGGGCGCCTTTTTGTTTGCCGCGCCCGGAGAGCGGCACCGCATGATGCGCCAGTACGAACTCGTCGAGAAAGTGCAGGCCTACAATCCGCACGCCGACGAGAACCTGCTCAACAGGGCCTATGTCTACGCCATGCAGAAGCATGGTGCGCAAAAGCGTGCCTCCGGCGACCCCTATTTCAACCACCCCCTCGAAGTCGCCTCGATCCTCACGGATCTCAAACTCGACGATGCCACCATCGCCGTGGCGTTGCTCCACGATACGATCGAGGACACCGACGCCACTCGCGCAGAGATCGACCAACTCTTCGGGCCCGAGATCGGCGAGATCGTTGATGGACTGACCAAGATCGAGCGGCTTCAACTGGTGACGCGCGAAGAAGCGCAGGCGGAAAATCTTCGGAAGCTGCTGCTCGCCATCTCGGCCGACATCCGCGTCCTGCTGGTCAAGCTCGCCGACCGCCTGCACAACATGCGCACGCTCGATTTCATGCCCGTCGAGAAGCGCAAGCGCATTGCCGAAGAGACGATGGACATCTATGCGCCGCTCGCCGGCCGCATGGGCATGCAAGATATGCGCAGCGAGCTCGAGAACCTCGCCTTCCGCACGCTGCAGCCGGACCATTACCAGGCCATTACCGATCGCCTCGCCGAACTTCAGTCCGAGTTCAAGGAGACGATCGAGACCATCACGCGTGAGCTGACCATCAAGCTCAAGGCCGAGGGCATCGATGCCCGCGTTTCGGCGCGCGTCAAATCGGCCTGGTCGATTGCCACCAAGATCGATCGCAAGCAGATCGCACTCGAGCAGCTGTCGGACATGATCGGCTTCCGCATCATCGTGCCCAGCGTCGCCGACTGTTATCGCACGCTCGGCATCGTTCATACGAATTGGAAGGTCGTTCCAGGCCGCTTCAAGGACTACGTCTCTGTCCCCAAGCACAATGACTATCGCTCGATCCACACGACTATCGTGGGCCTTGGCCGTCAGCGTATCGAACTGCAGATCCGCACCGAGGATATGCACCGCATCGCTGAGTACGGCATCGCAGCGCATGCCGCCTATAAGGAGGGTGTCGGCGACCTCGTGAAGCTATCGGGCGAGAGCCGAGCGTTCGCCTGGCTGCGCCAGACCATCGAGCACATCACCTCGGGCTCCACCAAGGAAGATTTCCTCGAATACACCAAGCTCGAACTGTTCCAGGACCAAGTGTTTTGCTTCACGCCGCGCGGCCGTCTCATCGCGCTGCCCCGCGGTGCAACGCCGATCGATTTCGCTTACGCGCTGCATACCGATATCGGCGATACCACTGTCGGCGCCAAGATCAACGGCTCCATCATGCCGCTCGTCACGCATCTGCAGTCGGGCGACGAGGTCGAGATTATCCGCGACCAGAACCATTTGCCGCCAGCCAATTGGGAGACCATCGCGGCAACCGGCAAGGCGCGCTCGGCCATTCGCCGCGCGGTGCGCGTCGCCCAGCAGCAGCGCGCCTATGCGCTGGGCGAGCGGGTCCTCTATTCGCTCCTCGAGCGCGAAAGCGTCTCGATCGATGATGATGAGGGCGAGCAGCTAGCCAAGGCGCTGGGCCACCAGACCAAGCGCGACCTCCTCATTGCCGTCGCCGAAGGCAAGGTCGAGACCGATGTACTTGCTGCCGAACTCGCCGCTGTCAAAGGCATCAAGCGCCGCAAGAAGAAGGCACTCGATCTGCCCACGCCCGACAAGGCCGAAGGTTGGTTTGCGCTGCGCGACACCGATCTCTTCCGCTTCCGCGTTCCCGGTGGCCAGAGCACAGGGCCGAACGCCCGGCTGGCGCTCAACGAGCTCAGCTTCTCGACCAAAATCACCATCTCGCCCGAAGGTGTGGTCCCCGGCGACCGCCTCGTCGGAATCATGCGGCCCGGCGTCCCCATCATGATCTACCCCATTCATTCCGACGCGCTGGTGTCGATGCATGATTCTGACGTCGCCTGGATCGATGTGCGCTGGGATATCGCCGGGCGCGAGGACCGCCTCTACAAGGTCGCGATCTCGATGCTGGTGTCCAACAAACCGGGCGCGCTAGCGCAGATTTCCTCCGCCATTGCCGCCGCCGAGTCCAACATCCATAATCTCGTGATGAGGATTATTTCGCCCGACTTCCACAAGAACATCTTCGAACTCGAAGTGCGCGACGTCAGCCAGCTCACCGATGTGCTATCGGCACTGAAACTCACCCACGGCCTGTCGCAGGTCCGCCGGGCCACCGTCGCCGAAGCCGAAAGCGTCGAGATGGCAGAATGGAGCGGCGAGCAGGCGGACGAGAAAGCTGACCGATGACCACAGACGAAATCCTCGACATCTTCCGCGAGTGCGGTGCCCTGCTCGAGGGGCATTTCATCCTCTCGTCCGGGCTCCGCTCGCCCGTGTTCCTGCAGAAGCAGCGCGTCTTCATGCACCCCGCGCAGGCCGAGAAGCTCTGCCGTGCGCTGGCCGAGAAGCTGCGCGCCGAGGGCTATGGCGGGGTCAGCCAGATCGTCTCGCCGGCGATTGGGGGCATTATTCCGGGCTACGAAACGGCGCGCCATCTCGGTGTCCCGGCGATTTTCACCGAACGTGTGGACAGGAAATTCCAGCTTCGGCGCGGCTTCGAGCTGAAGCCGGGCGAGAAGGTGCTGGTAGTTGAGGATATCGTGACGACCGGCCTCTCGATCCGCGAATGCATCGATTGCCTGCGTGAGATCGGGGCGGACGTCGTCGCGGCTGCCTGTCTCATCGACCGCTCTGGCGGCGAGGCCGATGTGGGCGTGCCGTTGGTCGCGCTGACGCAGTACAAGGTCCCGGCCTATCCCGCCGACGCGCTGCCGCTCGAACTGGCGGCGATCCCGGCGATCAAGCCTGGCAGCCGGGGACTCCAATGATCATCGGGCTGGGTAATGATCTTTGCGACATTTCGCGCGTGCAGCAGGTCCTCGACCGCTATGGCGACCGTTTCACCCATCGCTGCTTCACTGAGCTAGAGCGCAACAAATCCGACCGGCGGGCGCAGCGCGCCGCCTCCTACGCCAAGCGCTTCGCCGCCAAGGAGGCCTGCTCCAAGGCCCTCGGAACCGGCATGTCCTGGGGCGTTTACTGGCGCGATCTGGGAGTGGTGAATTTGCCCAGCGGCAAACCGACCATGAAATTGACCAATGGCGCTGCCAGGGCACTGTCCCGGCTGGTTCCGGCTGGACATCAGCCCCATATCCACCTGACCATCACTGACGATGGCGGCATGGCTCAAGCCTTTGTCATCATCGAAGCGCTGCCCGTTGGTTGACGGGCAGGCCAACCAAGCCTAACCACTGCCCCGCGGGGCGGACCCAGGGAAATAGATGAGCCAGACTGGCATTACCAAGGCCGACAAGGCCAAAAAGAACGAGCTGCTCGACACGGTTGTCGTGATCGTCGAGGCGCTGCTGATTGCGCTGGTGTTCAGGACCTTCCTCTACCAGCCGTTCTCGATCCCGACCGCCTCGATGCAGTCGACGCTGATGATCGGCGATTACTTCGTCGCCAGCAAATTCACGTGGGGCCTCGGCAAGTACTCGTTCCCGATTCCGCTGCCGCTCGGCTCGCGCATCCTGCAGTTCTCCGAGCCCAAGCAGGGCGACGTCGCCGTGTTCCACAACGAGCCGTCGAACGAGGATTACATCAAGCGCATTATCGGCATGCCGGGCGACAAGATCCAGATGAAAGAGGGTCGCCTCTACATCAACGGCATCATGCTGCAGCGCGAAGAGATCGGCACCGGCATGGATACGGATTCGAGTTCGTCGACCGTGCCCGTCATCCTCTATAAAGAAACGTTGCCCAACGGCGTCACCCACACCGTGCAGGAAGTGTCCGACGACCAGCCGCTCGACAACACGGCCGAGTACACCGTGCCGCCGGGTCACTATTTCATGATGGGCGATAATCGTGACCGCTCCGCCGATAGCCGCGTGCTGCGTCAGGTCGGCTATGTCCCCGCGACCAATCTGATCGGCAAGGCCGAAGCGCGCTTCTTCTCGATCAAGGACAACATCGCCCCCTGGCAGATCTGGCAGTGGCCGGCCAATGTCCGGTGGGACCGCATGTTCCAATCGGTCTATACGCCGGTGACGCACACGCCCACATGATCCAGCGGAGCAGAGGGCATCGGGAGCTTGAGGCCCGGCTCGGCTACAAATTCGCCGACCCCGATCTGCTCGAGCGCGCGCTTACGCATTCGAGCGCGATCGCGCCGGCCAAGCGCATCGCGCAATCCTACCAGCGCCTCGAATTTCTCGGCGACCGCGTGCTCGGGCTCGTGGTCGCCGAGATGCTCTATCGCCGCTCTCCCAAGGCCAATGAAGGCGAGCTGTCGCGCTCGCTGAATGCGCTGGTGCGCAAGGAGACCTGTGCGTCGATCGCCCGCGAGCTGCAAATCGGCCCCGAGCTGATCCTCGGTGACAGCGAGGCCAGGACGGGCGGTGCCGAGAAGGACGCCATTCTAGGCGATGCGATCGAAGCCGTCATCGGCGCGGTCTATATGGATGGCGGGCTCGGCCCGGCGGCCGAGATCATAGAACGCCTGTTTGGCGAGCATGGCGGCGGTTCGGACGGTGACCGCGCCGATGCCAAGACCACGCTACAGGAATGGGCGCAGGGCAGGGGGCTCGAGCCACCAATCTATGCGCAGATCGAGCGCACCGGACCCGACCATGCGCCGGAATTCACCATCGCCGTCAGGCTGGGCGATTTCGCGCCGTTGACGGCCAGCGGCCCGTCCAAAAAACTCGCCGAACACAAAGCCGCCGAGGCCTTCCTGGTCCGCGAGAAAGTCTGGTAGCCCATGAGCGACGAAATCACCTCCACTGAGATCCCCCCCGAAAACACCCGCTGCGGTTTCATCGCGCTGGTCGGCGCACCCAATGCCGGCAAGTCGACGCTGCTCAACGCGCTCGTGGGCACGAAGGTCTCGATCGTGACCCACAAGGCGCAAACCACCCGCGCGCAGATCCGCGGCGTGGTCACCGACGGCACCGATCAGATCGTGTTCATCGACACTCCCGGCATCTTCGCGCCGAAGCGCCGGTTAGACCGCGCGATGGTGGAGTCGGCCTGGACTGGTGCGGGCGATGCCGACATCGTGGCGCTCATCGTCGATGTCGAACGCGGCATCACGCCGGAAGTCGAGAAGCTGCTCGATGGTCTCGACAACATCACCCATCCGCGCGTGCTGGTGCTCAACAAGATCGATCTGATCCCGCACGAAAAGCTGCTCGGCCTGTCCGAGACGCTGAACGGTCGATTGAAGTTTGAAGCGACCTTCATGATTTCGGCCATGAAGGGGCATGGGGTGAAGGACTTCCTTGACTGGACGCGCAATCATATCCCCTTGGGGCCGTGGCACTTCCCCGAGGACCATCTGACCGATCTGACGCTGGCCATCACGTCGGCGGAGGTGACGCGCGAGAAGCTGTTCCTGCGTATCCACGACGAAATCCCCTACAACGCCACCGTCGAGACCGAGAAGTTCACCATCCAGAAGGATGGCTCCTACCGCATCGACCAGGTGATCTATGTCACGCGCGACACGCACAAGAAGATCGTTCTGGGCGCGGGCGGGCAAACGATCAAGTCGATTGGCGCAGACAGCCGCAAGGAGTTGATGGAGATGTTTGAGGTGCCGGTGCATCTGTTTCTCTTCGTCAAGGTCCGCGAGAAATGGGCCGACGACCCAGAGCGGTATAGTGAGATGGGCCTGCAGTGGACGAAGTGATCCATGCAATGGTCCGGTGAAGGCCTGCTGATCGGTGTTCGCCGGCATGGCGAGAGCAGCGTCATCGCTGAGGTGATGGTGTCGGGCAAGGGACGCACGCTCGGGCTCATTCGAGGCGGCCGGTCCACCAAACTTGCCGCGACGCTGCAGGCCGGCAACACGGTGCAAGTGGCCTGGCGGGCGCGGCTCCAGGAACACCTTGGGACTTTTGCCGTCGAGCTGATCGACGCGCGCGCCGCCGATCTCATCGCCGACCGCACGCGCCTCTACGCCTGCCAACTCCTTTGCGATCATTTGCGGCTACTGCCGGAGCGCGATCCGCATGACCGGCTGCTCGGGCTTGTTGTCGAGGCGCTGGACGACAAGGCCAAGCACGAACTCGCGGTCGATCTCGCTCGCTTCGAACTGGCGTTACTCGACGAACTCGGCTTCGGTCTCGACCTCAGCACCTGCGCTGTGACCGGCACGACCGAGGACCTCACACACGTCTCGCCCAAGACCGGCCGGGCGGTCTCGCGGGAGCCTGCCAAGCCCTATTGCGACCGGCTGCTGGTTCTGCCGCAGTTCCTGATTTCGGACGCAGTGGCCCAGCCGGGCGATTTGTTGCACGCGTTCCGCCTCACGGGCCATTTCCTCCATATGCATGTGTGGGAGCCGCGCCAAATCGACCCTCCGACCAGTCGCGATGCGCTGGTTGAGGAGTTCAATCGGCTATAGTCCGGACCTGATTCGTTCACGGACGTGCCTATGACCGACGACGCCGAAATTCTGCCCCCCGAAGACGATACTGTCGTCGATCTGCGCAAGGCGCTGGAGGAGCGCTATCTCTCCTATGCGCTGTCGACCATCACGCAGCGCGCGCTGCCGGATGCGCGTGACGGGCTGAAGCCGGTGCATCGGCGTATCCTGCATGTGATGCGCCTGCTGCGGCTCGATCCCACCGAGGCTTACAAGAAATCTGCCAAGGTCGTGGGCGACGTGATCGGCGGTTTCCATCCGCATGGCGACCAGTCGATCTATGACGCCATGGTGCGCCTCGCGCAGGATTTCGCCATGCGCTACCCGCTGGTCGACGGGCAGGGGAACTTCGGCAACATCGATGGCGATGGCGCGGCCGCCTATCGCTACACCGAAGCCAAGATGACCGACATCGCCATGCGCCTCCTCGAGGGCATGAATGAAGATGCGGTCGATTTCAAACCCACCTATGACGGCTCCGACGAAGAGCCTGTGGTGCTGCCGGCGAACTTCCCCAATTTGCTCGCCAATGGCTCGACCGGCATCGCTGTCGGCATGGCCACGTCGATCCCGCCGCACAATGTCGCGGAGATATGCGAGGCAGCGCTTGCACTGATCGCCAATCCCAAATCGAGCATCGAGGATCTGGTGCGCCATATCCCGGGGCCGGATTTTCCAACCGGCGGCGTCCTCGTTGAGCCGCACGATTCGATCCTCAATTCCTACTCCACGGGCCGCGGCTCGTTCCGCCTGCGTGCGCGCTGGCACAAGGAGGATAAGGGCCGCGGCGTCTATCAGATCGTCGTTACAGAGATCGCTTATGGCGTGCAGAAGTCGAAGCTGGTGGAGAAGGTCGCGGAGCTGTTGCTGGCGAAGCGACTGCCGCTGCTCAAAGACATTCGGGACGAGAGTGCCGATGACGTCCGGCTGGTGCTGGAGCCGCGCGCCGGAACTGTCGATGCGGCGGTGCTGATGGAGCAGATGTTCAAGGTCACCGACCTCGAGCAGCGCATCTCGCTCAACATGAACGTCCTCGACCGCGGCACGGTCCCCAGGGTGATGAACCTCAAGGAGGTACTGAGCGCCTGGCTCAACCATCGCAAGGACGTGTTGGTTCGGCGCACGCAGCATCGGCTCGAGCAGATCGCCCGCCGCCTCGAGATCCTCGATGGTTACATCGTCGCCTTCCTCAATCTCGATGAGGTCATCCGCATCATCCGCGAGGAGGACGAGCCGAAGGCGCGGCTGATCAAGCGGTTCAAGCTCACCGACAATCAGGCGGAGGCCATTCTCAACATGCGTCTGCGCTCGCTGCGCAAGCTCGAGGAGATCGAGCTTCGCACCGAACACAAGACGCTGATTGAGGAGCAGGGGCACCTCAATGCGTTGCTGGCGTCGGACAAGAAGCAGTGGGGCGAGATCACCAAGCAGGTGGGCGAGCTCAAGAAATCCTACGGCAAGGACACCACGCTAGGCCGCCGCAAGACCGAATTCGCCGACGCACCGCATGCCGACTACGCCGAAGAGGCGGAAGCAGCCTTCATCGAGCGCGAACCGATCACAGTGATCCTCTCCGAGAAGGGCTGGATTCGCGCGATGAAGGGCCACAATGCGGAGATTGACGAGAAGGGCTTCAAGGCCGGCGACAAACTGAAAGTGGCGTTCTACGCCGAGACCACTGACAAGCTGCTGCTGCTCTCAACAGGGGGCAAAGTTTACACCATTGCCCCCGACAAGCTGCCGGGTGGCCGCGGGCAGGGCGAGCCGCTGCGCCTGATGGTCGATGTGGAGGAGGGGCAGGATTTCGTCGATCTGTTCGTTCACACACCGGGTGCCAAACGCCTCATCGCCTCCAGTATGGGCGACGGGTTCATCGTCGCCGAGGACGAACTGATCGCCAATACGCGCAAGGGCAAGCAGGTGCTCAACGTCGCGGGTGGAGCAGAGGCCAAGCTGATCGTGCCGGCAAAAGGCGACACGGTCGCGGTGATCGGCGAGAACCGCAAGATGGTGATCTTCCCCGCAAGCGAATTGCCCGAGATGGCGCGCGGCAAAGGTGTCAGGCTCCAGAAATACAAGGATGGCGGCATCGCTGACGCGCGCATCTTCGCGGCGAAGGACGGGCTGAGCTGGACCGACTCCTCGAACCGCGTTTTCGTCAAATCGATGAGCGAACTCAAGGAATGGGTCGGCGAGCGGGCTCAGGCAGGTCGCCAGCCGCCGCAGGGATTCCCGCGCAACAACAAATTCGGAGGCTGATGATGATCAGGCATATCGTTCTGGTGAATTTCAAGGAAAGCATTGGCGAGACCGAGCGTGAGGCAATCTATGATGGACTGCGCGCGTTGAAGCCCAAGATCGATGGGCTGCTCGCCGAGACTTACGGGCCGAACGTCAGCCCCGAGGGATTGGGACAGGGCTTTCGCGACGGGTTCATGATGGACTTCCGCGATGAGGCGGCCCGCGATGCCTACCTCGTCCATCTGGACCATCAGGCGGCGGGCGCGAAGCTTGTCGCGGCGCTCGAAGGCGGCATCGGCGGGCTTGTCGTGTTCGACGTCAGGGTGGGTTGACGCTGAACTCGAAGATCACCGGCAGATGGTCGCTGCCGGTCGCCGCACCGGTGTGAAGGCTGTGCACGGTGACCCCGCGCTGGAACACATGATCGAGCGGCAGGAAGGGCGATAGCGGCAGGAGGCCCGTGGGGTAGAGCCGTTCCGGCACGGTGAACAGCAATGGGTAGGTGATGAGGTTGCGCGTCTCGCGCTTGAGCCCGGTTGCCGCCGCGAAGCCCTTGAGGGCGTAAGACCATGGCGTCGAGTTGAAATCGCCGACCACGACCAGCGGGCCGGCGATCTTGTTGATGGCCTCGGCGGCGGCGTTGAGCTCGTCGAGCTGCCGCTCGGCGGGCAGCGGCCAATCCATATGCGTCGTCATCAGTGAGAACGCCGTTCCATCGCTCAGCGTGAAGGCGGCGATGATGTGCGCGGTGCGCTGATTGCCCTGCGCATTCGCCGGGCAATCGGCGGCGCTCATCTTCTTCTCGAAGGCGAACTTCGAGTAGAGGCCGAGATTGGCGCGCTTCCCGCCTCGGCACACGACGCTGTAGGGATAGCGCGACTTAAGCAGGCCGCCGAGCCGCTGTTGCTCGGGGAAAAATTCCTGCAACGCGACGATGTCGGGGTCTTCTTCGGCGATCACCGCCGCCACCCGCTCCATGTCGTAATTGAGCCCGAAGACGTTGTGGGTCATCACGCGGATCGTGCTGACATCGGAGGTCTGCTGATGCGGCGCGATGCTGCTCAGCCATTCGGGCACGAACGTCCAGGCAGAGGCGAGGAAGCCGAGAATCGCCAACGCCTTCCAGCCACGCCGCATGCCGAACAGCAGCGACGCGATGACGCCTGCCAAGGTGCCGAAGAACAGCAGCAACTGCAGATGATTGAAGATGTCGAGATAGGGGACGATGAAGCCGAGGATCGCCAGCAGCGCAGGGAGCGCGGTGGCAAGGATCAGGAGCGCCGTGATGACGCGCAGCATGCCGAGGATGAAGCGCAACGAAGACTCTCAGTCGAGGCGGCGCCAGCCGAGCGGGCCGCGCTGCACTTCGAGGGGACGGAACTGCCCCTTATAGGCCATCTTGGGTGAGTCCTGCACCCAATAGCCAAGATAGACGTAGCTGAGGCCGGCGAGCCGCACCTGCCGGACGTGATCGAGGATAAGAAGATTGCCGAGGCCGCGCTTGCGCATATCTGGCGTGAAAAACGAATAGACCATGGAGAGCCCGTCGGGCAGTACGTCGGTCAGCGCCACCGCCACCAGCGGCTTGTCGGGATCGGAGCCGAGCCGGTACTCGACCAGGACGGTCTGCACCGGAGTGTCCTCGACCATGTACTCATAGTCGACATAGTTCATCGCCGTCATCCCGCCGCCGGTATGGCGGCTGTCGAGATAGCGCTTGAACAGCGCGAACTGCTCCATCGTCGCAGTCGCTGGACGAACGGCGACCTCGATATCGGCGTTGAGCTTCAGGACGCGGCGATAGCGCTCGCTGGCTTCAAATTCCTGCGCCAGGATTCGCACCGACTGACAGGCCGCGCAGCCTTCGCAGGCCGGGCGGTAGATGAGGTTTTGGCTGCGGCGGAAACCATTGTCGCTGAGCAGCGCGTGCAGCGCACTGGCGCGGCGCCCGGTCAGATGAGTGAAAAGCTTGCGCTCCATCTTGTCGGGCAAATACGGGCACGGCATCGGCGCCGTGAGGAAAAGCTGGGTATTTTCCGGTGTGTGTTCGGTCATCAACCCGGTCTCGTTAGGTCGAGCTTATGCCGCGCCGAACGTGTCGGCAATGCGGCCCTAAGCGCGCATCGAGCCCCAATGCTGCGCCATAGGCGAACGGCGGAGCATCAGCGTGCCGGTCACGAGATCCTGCACCATCTGCTGCCGCGGCGTCAGCAGCGCCACCAGCAGCGAGATCGGCCAGGCGACCCAGACCGTTACCCAGAACACCAGCGGATGGACCAGGATCGCGAGCCCGTCGAGCGGATAGCCACGGGCGGGGACGAGCACGATATCCATCAGCGACATGCCGACCGTTGCCCGCATCGGCGAGCCCAGTGTCATGATGTAGTAGCCGAGGATCGCGATGGGCAGCACCACGGGGATCAGCAGCCAGCCGAGGCCGAGCGTCAGGAAGCCGGCGATGAGGCCGACAAAGGCGATGACCGAAGAGATCATCACGAGGATGACGAAATCGACGAAATACGCGAACACCCGGCGCGTCAGCACGCCCTCGAACAGCTCGGGGGCGGTGGCAGGGTCGGGCAGTTCGCTAGGGGCAGAGTTGCTCATGGCGCAAAACATGGCCCGTCCTCATGCTGATGCAAGAGGCAGCACCAAAAATCGCAGTCGGCGTCCTCCCCGACGCGACGCGTGGGGGAGGTACCGGCGGAGCCGGTCGAGGGGGCGCAACTCGCGCCGGTGTTTGTGGCGCCCTCTCCGTCGCTTCGCGACACCTCCCCCGTCTTCGACAGGGGAGGACAGACTGCTAGCCGCCCAGCTTCCTTGCTGCTTCGAGCGCGAAGTAGGTGAGTACGCCTTTGGCGCCGGCGCGCTTGAACGCCCACAGCGATTCCATCATGGCAGCGTCGCCATCGATGGCGCCGGCGTCTCCGGCGAGCTTTAGCATCGTGTACTCGCCGCTCACCTGATAGGCGAACACCGGGACGTTGAAGCAGTCGCGCACTCGGCGGACGATATCGAGATAGGGCATGCCGGGCTTGACCATCACCATGTCCGCGCCCTCGTCGATGTCCTGCGCGACCTCGCGTAGTGCTTCGTCGGTATTGGCGTAGTCGAGCTGGTAGGTCTTCTTGTCGCCGAGCAGGCGCTGGCCTGAGCCGACCGCTTCGCGGAATGGACCGTAGAAGGCCGAGGCGAACTTCGCCGAATAGCTCATGATGGCGACCTGTTCGTGCCCCGCTGCATCGAGTTCCTGCCTGATCGCGGTGACGCGGCCGTCCATCATGTCGGACGGCGCGATAATGTCGGCGCCAGCGGCGGCCTGAACCAGCGCCGAGCGGACCATCGCGGCGACCGTCTCGTCGTTGAGGATTTCGCCGTCGCGGACGAGGCCGTCCTGACCGTCGCTTGAATACTCGTCGAGCGCGACGTCGGTGATGAGCCCGATCTCCGGCACCGCATCCTTGATCGCCCGCATGGCGCGGCACATCAGATTGTCCGGATTGTACGCCTCGCTGCCATCGGCATTGCGCAAATGCTCCGGCGTATTCGGGAACAGCGCGAGGGCAGGGATACCGGCCGCCGATGCATCGCGCGCCGCTTGCACCGCGAGATCGATGCTGAGGCGGTCGACGCCAGGCATGGTCTTGATCTGCGTGCGCTCGTTCTGCCCTTCGATGATGAACAGCGGCCAGATCAGATCGGCGGGCGACAGCGTCGTCTCGCGCACGAGGTCGCGCATCCAGCCGGTCCGCCGCAGCCGCCGCTGCCGGCGGCCATTGAGGACATCCATATCGTATTTGGGCCAATCGCTCATGGCGGGGTGTTTAGCAGTGCGACCAGGGGGCGGGAAGGGCGCGTGAGTCGCAGTCGGGCTACATCCCCCTTGAGGGGGGTATATTTGACAAACCCACGCTCGCAGAGGAAGCTTTTGACCGGACGTTGAAGAAGGTGGCTACTAACCACCCCACCGAGCGGCGGGTTGATAGTTCGGATCGCGCGAAGAAAAAATGATCTGAGGGACTGCCATTGCGACCGTATTGGGATCGTTAACCAGAAGCTTCGCGTCCAGCCCCGCAACGTCGAGGGCCAACTGGACGGTGGCGAGATCGTCGGCTTTGATCCCGTCCCATGTGAGGACGGCCACGCCGCTATCGGGAGCGCCCGTTAGTTTCCAAATCTGACCTGTGTCGAATGCCTCCCAGCCCGCCGCGCGGAAGCACCCGACAACTTGCCTGTAGAGCGGGTCGGAATCGGTGGCTTCTAGAACGATGTTAATGCGCACGCTTGAGGGCCTCTTTTGCAGCACTTCAACCATGCGTTGCGCGGCCTCTTTAGAAAGCCCGTATGGCTCAAGGGCCGCCAGACGTTCCCGCAACTCTTCTACGATCTTGTCGGCTTCCTCGGGCCTAGCCCTTGCGGCTTCCAAGTCGGCTCTAGTGGTAGCAAGCTGATCGTCTCGAAGTCGCAGCCGTTCTTGCAGAGCCTCAACCTGAGATTTGGAAGCTGCCGACTGGGACTTATAGAACTCGATTGTCTGCACATACATGAAGCGGCCCAATGCCCAGCCGCCCCCGAAAACGAACAAACCAAAGGTCACAAACTGCCAGATCGCAGGCGCGATCACGGCCCAGTTTTCCTGAAGCCACTTTCCCAAATCCATAGCCACCTCATATCAGGCGGCCCCGGGTCTGTGAAATACATAGCTCCCCTCAAGGGGGAGGGGGCAGGGACGTTGTGGGCGGTCGGCGAAACAGCTAATCCTCGCCGATGGATTTCAAATCCCCCATCGCGGGCCGCTATATCCGCATCGTTGCCATCATCGCCCTGCTGCTTGGCCTGAGCGACGCAGCGCGCCTGTTGGGCGTCAATGGCAGCACGGAGAGTCCGATCAGCGTATTGGGCGTTTCCGGCTTCACCTATCTGGCGATTTTCGGCATGGCGCGGCTGTTCGCGTCGGTGGGCCTGTGGATACGTGCGAGCTGGGGCGCGGTGCTGCTGGTCGGAGCTACGGGCATCGAGCTCGCCATGTATATGATGGGCAGCCCGGACGTGCAGATGTCGGCCATCGGCTTTGCCGTGCGGCTGGTTCTGCTGGTCTCGATCCTCGTGATATTTCTCCTCAGCCTGCGCTTTCGCGAGCGCGCACACGACTGATTAAGCTTACTGTTTTCGTTACCTGCGTAACGGTCTGTAAAGCCAAAATCCCGAACATTTTCAGTAAGATGATCTTAAGTGTGCCGCTTAAGCCGATCTTATTTGGCGGGGCCTAACTTGGACCTACGAGAGGCGAACAATCGCCCAAACGACAGGAACAGTGAGGCAATTATGGCAACCAAATCCAACGCCGTGCAGGCAGAGGCGCCGGGCAATTCGGTCAGCCTGAAGCCGCAATATCTCGAAGCCGTCAGCCGCGTCGAACGGCTCCACCGCCGTCTGCTCGATCTCATCAAGGATGAGTTCGACCGGATGGGGTGGGACGACATCAACCCGGTCCAGGCGCTGCTGATGTTCAACATCGGCGATGCCGAGATGACCGCCGGCGAGCTCCGCTCCCGCGGTTATTATCTGGGCTCGAACGTCTCGTACAACCTCAAGAAGCTGGTTGAGACGGGCTACATTTTCCAGGAGCGGTCGCGTGCCGACCGCCGCTCGGTTCGCATCCGTCTCACCCCCAAGGGCGAGGAAGTGGCCGAAGTGATCGATGAACTTTACGATCGCCACCTCAAATCCATCGACAAGGTCGGTGGCCTAGACGAGGGCGCATTCGAAGGCCTCAACAAGGCGCTTGGCCGCCTCGAGCGCTTCTGGGTCGACCAGATCCTCTACAAGCTCTAAGCCCAAGACCTCCAAAGTTGTGGCCTCGCCGCCACAGGGCATAAGAAACGCCGGCCATCGCGCCGGCGTTTCTTATTTGCGCCGCAAATGCCGCTAGAAGCTGGCGTCAGGCGAAACTTCCCCCGTTTCGCCGGCGTCCCTTCTTTTGCGTGTTCACGTTTGTTTGGCAGGCTTCACAGCTCGTTGACCGGCGTTGTGATGGAATAGGGACGAATGGTATTTTTGAACCCTTCTGCGGCCCCTGACGAT
The DNA here is from genome assembly GCA_039918675.1 of Devosia sp. Classification (GTDB taxonomy): domain Bacteria; phylum Pseudomonadota; class Alphaproteobacteria; order Rhizobiales; family Devosiaceae; genus Devosia_A. Next base: position 23,678 of record JBDSHC010000064.1, on the reverse strand, counting down.
TTGACTGGTGATTCATGTTTCTGAACCGGCGTAAGCTTCTTGCTTCTGCGGCTGCCCTCGGCGCCGCTGCGGCCTTCCCCGCCATTGCTCGAGCAGACGACGAACTCGAAGAGTCGATCTGGGACGTCATGGCGCGCAATGCCCGCAAGGGCAAAGTCGATGTTGACAAGAATACAGTCGAGGCGCTCGGAACGATCGATACGCCCGAGCCGATCCTCTCATTCGACACTGCGAACAATCTGCAGGTCGCGATCAACTACTACCAACAGCTCGTCGGCATGGGTGGCTGGGAACAGCCGACCCGCCAGACTTTCAAGCTGGCGTTTGGCAAGGAAGGTAAGGCCGTCGCCCTGTTGAAGCGGCAATTGATGCTGGTTGGCGATATGCCGCGCGCTGAGAAGGTCAACCAGACCTTTGATGACGACACGGATCTCGCAGTGCGCAAATTCCAGGTGCGCCATGGCATTATTCCCAATGGCAAGGTCGACGAGCCGACATTCTATGCCCTCGCCGTGCCCGCCGATCAGCGGCTGGCGCAGCTTACGCTGAATTCGGCGCGCATCCAGACGCTCGCCGGGACGCTTCAGGACAGATACTTGCTGGTGAACATCCCCGCGGCCTCGATCGAAATCGTCGAAGGCGGCGTGGTGCAGCAGCGTCATACGGCAGTTGTCGGCAAGATCGACCGTCAGACGCCGATCATGAGCTCCAAGGTTCACCAGATCAAATTCAACCCCTACTGGACGGTGCCCAAAAGCATCATCGAGAAGGATCTGATCCGGTACATGAACGAAGACCCGATGTACCTCACCAATTTCCACATCCGCGCCTTCGACGGCAAGGGCAATGAAGTGGCGCCGGAGACGATCAACTGGCAGTCGCTCGATGCGCTCAAATACACATTCCGGCAGGACCCGGGTGGCGAGAACTCGATGGGTCATTGCAAGGTCGACTTCTACAATCCCTATGACTGCTATCTGCACGACACGCCGTCCAAGGCGCTGTTCGGCGAAAATGCCCGCTTCCACTCTTCGGGCTGCGTGCGCGTCGAAGGCATCGATGAAGTTGCGAACTGGCTGCTGCAGGGCAATGGCGGCTGGGACCTTCCCTCGGTCCAGGCGATGTTCGCGACCAATGAGAACGTCAATGTGCCGTTGAAATTCCAGATGCCGCTACACACCACTTACGTCACTGCCTGGTCGAACCGGCAGAATACCGTCAGCTTCCGCGACGATATCTACGAGTACGACGCGCAGGGCAAAGTCAGCTTCGACTCCTAGCGCCGATGGGCTGGGGCAAGGACAGCAAACCGTCCGGCCCCGGCGAAGTGTTTTTCGAGTTTACGCAGCTGGGCCCGCAGATGCGGGTCGCTGCGATCGATGGCGCCACCGGGATCGAGGTCGTGGTCATCGCGCCGCTCAGCGCAACGCAATCGTATATGCAGACGCTGGCGCTGGCGAAACTGAAGCGCCGTCTCGAATCGCAAGGCTGACGGCCCGCCAACACGGGGTGCTTTCCGCGCGGCATCGTTCCCCCGCTTCCCCATCCCAGAAAAACCTGCGATAAGGCCAAGGTTCGCGCGACTGGCGAGAAAAGATGGGACACCATCGGGAAACGCGAACATCGACGCCGCTCGCCTGGGCACCTTCTTGATGATTGTGGGAGCCCCTATGCCATCCATTTCGCGCACAATTTCGCCCGCCGCCGCCGGCCTTGGAATCGCTGTTGGCCGCGTGATACAGCCGGGCCAACGCCCGATCCGACAAGTCCAAATTCAGGGGGAACGCCAATGAGCGCCGCCGCGAACCTTCCGCTCTTTCCGAAATTCTTCTCGGCCGATCTCGCCGAGACCGACCCCGAGATCGCCGAAGCCATCAAGCTTGAGCTCGGCAGGCAGCAGCATGAGATCGAACTGATCGCGTCCGAGAATATCGTTTCACGCGCCGTGCTCGAGGCGCAGGGCTCGATCATGACCAACAAATATGCCGAGGGCTATCCGGGCAAGCGTTACTATGGCGGCTGCCAGTATGTGGATATCGCCGAGACGTTGGCGATCGATCGCGCCAAGCAGTTGTTCGGCGCTGGTTTTGCGAACGTGCAGCCCAACTCCGGCAGCCAGATGAATCAGGCAGTGTTCCTTGCGCTGCTGCAGCCGGGCGACACCTTCATGGGCCTTGACCTCAATTCGGGCGGACACCTGACGCACGGCTCGCCGGTCAATATGAGCGGCAAGTGGTTCAAGGTGGTGTCGTACGGCGTGCGCCGCGACGACCATCTGCTCGACATGGATGAAGTGGCGCGCCTAGCTGAGGAGCATAAGCCCAAGCTCATCGTCGCCGGTGGCACCGCCTATTCGCGCATCTGGGACTGGAAGCGCTTCCGCGAGATCGCCGATTCCGTCGGTGCGTATCTCATGGTCGACATGGCGCACATTGCCGGTCTCGTCGCGGGTGGCGTCCATCCCTCGCCGGTGCCGCATGCCCATGTGACGACCACCACGACGCACAAATCGCTGCGTGGTCCGCGCGGCGGCATGATCCTCACCAATGACGAGGATATCGCCAAGAAGATCAACAGCGCCGTATTCCCAGGACTGCAGGGCGGGCCGCTGATGCATGTGATCGCCGCCAAGGCCGTGGCTCTCAAAGAGGCACTGCAGCCAGAGTTCAAGTCTTACGCGCAACAGGTCGTCGCCAACGCCAAGGCATTGGCGGCAACATTGATGGAGCATGGGCTCGATGTCGTTTCGAACGGCACCGACAACCATCTGATGCTGGTCGATTTGCGACCGAAGAACGCCACCGGCAAGCGGGCAGAGCAGGGGCTCGGTCGCGCCAACATCACCTGCAACAAGAACGGAATTCCATTCGATCCCGAAAAGCCGTTTGTAACGTCGGGCGTCCGCCTCGGCACGCCGGCAGGAACGACGCGTGGCTTCGGCGAAGCGGAGTTCCGGCTCATCGGCCAATACATTGTCGAAGTGCTCGACGGCATGCGCGAAGCGAACTCCGATGAAGGCAATGCCCTCGTCGAAGCCGCCGTGCGCGACAAGGTCCGCGCGCTCACTGCGCGTTTCCCGATCTACGCCGACTGAGGACGAGCGATGCGCTGCCCCTACTGCGGAAATGACGACACGCAGGTCAAGGACAGCCGTCCGACCGAAGATTCGAGCGCCATTCGCCGCCGCCGGATTTGTCCGTCCTGCGGCGGCCGCTTCACTACCTTCGAGCGCGTGCAACTGCGCGAGCTGACGGTGGTCAAGAAGTCTGGCCGCAAGGTGCCGTTCGATCGCGACAAGCTTGCCCGCTCGGTCAACACGGCATTGCGCAAGCGCGCCGTCGAACCCGACCGCGTCGAGCGCATGATCTCCGGCGTCGTCCGTCAGCTCGAGAGCCTGGGTGAGGTCGAGATCACCTCCGACCAGATCGGCGAGTTCGTCATGGATGGGCTGAAGAACCTCGACGACGTCGCCTTCGTGCGCTTTGCGTCAGTGTACAAGAATTTCGGCGCCGCCGACGATTTCCGCTCCTTCCTGAGCGAACTCAAGGATGGCGAGATGCCCACCCTGGGCGAAGACGAGGACTGAACCCGTCGCCAGCGATGAGGCTGCATCGCCGCCTCGCATTTTCATTGGTTGACCGGGGCGCGCCGGACGAAGATAACGTCGCCCACCGTCGAGCGCCCATCGAGTACACATGCCCAGCCCCGAGTTTCAGCCGTCTGAGAGCCAGCGACCCGCCAATCAGCGCGGCGCTGCGCGCCTAGCTGCAGTCCAGGCGCTCTATCAGATGGATGTCGGCCGCCAGACGCTCGAAGATACGCTGAGCCAATTCTCAGCCCACATGCTGGGGCGTGAGGTTGAGGGCGAGCAATATCTGCCCGCCGACGCTGATTTCTTTCGGCAGATCGTCACCGGCGTCATCAAGAGCCAGCTCGACATCGACCCGACGATCGACAAATCGCTGAGCAATGACTGGCCGGTGGGCCGCATCGACGCGACGCTGCGGGCGATTCTCCGCGCGGCGGCATTCGAGCTGCTGCGCCGCCGCGACATTCCGTCGGGCGTGGTGATTTCGGAATATGTCGATATCGCCAAAGCGTTCTATGAGGACGATGCGCCAGGCCTCGTCCATGGCGTGCTCGACACTATCGCCAAGCAGGTCGCGCTGGCGCCCTGACCGCGCTTGGGCGATCGAGCCCTCTCGGGACCGATCGGTCAGAGCAAAGAGAAGCTACGGTTGGGCGATCGAGCCCTCTCGGGACCGATCGGTCAGAGCAAAGAGAAGCTACGGTTGGACTATCGAGCCCCCTCGGGATCGATCGGCCAGAGCAAACGAAGCTACAGCGACTCGATTAGCGACTGGATGAAGCTCTTGTCTTCGCCATAGGACGCGGTCTTGCGGCCTTCCATGGTGAACACCTTGCCATCCTTGGCGCTATAGAGCGCCTTGTCGGCGACGCGCTTGTTCTTGTCGAAATAGATGGCGAGGACCGTCCGTTCCTTGACGGTGGTCATGCCGAACGCCGTCTGATCGACCTTGGTCTCGATATAGTACCAGGCGTCGCCCTCGTTGAAGGCATTCATGGTCTGCGGCGAACCGAGCACGACCACCACCAGATCCTGGCTCTGGCCGGGACGGATTTGCGCCAGCGCGTCCTGCGAGATCGCGTAGCCTTGGACCTTGCTCGTCGAGAGCGCCAAGCCCGAGCCCATGCCGCTGCAACCCGCGAGGGTCAGGGCAAGCAGGCCGGCCGCCGCCACAGAAGCAAGACGTGGGGCAGAATGGCGCTGGGACATGGATTTGACTTTCACGTTGGCTCTCGACTAAGACGCTGGCTCTTCCGCCGAGCGCCGTTTGTTTAGCTAGGAATAGCGCCGGCTGGCAAGCTCGCGCCAGCCTCGCCAAAGCTTATGCCGTGGAGTTACGTCCATGATTTTCAATCTGTTCCGCAAATCGGTCGCCACGCCAGCCGTCGACGAGGCCTATCGATCCATTGTGGCGCAATCCCGGCAGCCGGTGTTCTACGCCGATTGGGGGGTGGCCGACACGGTCACCGGGCGCTTCGATATGGTGTCGCTCCACATGGCGCTGATGTTGCGGCGGCTGAACGCCGAATCCGCGGCCCGCGACTTCTCGCAGGCGCTGGTCGATTTGTTCTTCCTCGACATGGACCGCTCGATTCGAGAGCTTGGCGTGACCGATATCGGTGTACCCAAGAAGATCAAGACGATGGGCAATGTGTTCTACGGCCTTGCCGGCACGCTGGGTGAGGCGCTCGACTCCGGCCTGCCGGCCAATGTCGAGGCTGTGCTGGTGCGCAATGTCTATGGCGCCGTCCATCCCGGTGCTGCGTCGCTTGCTGCCTATCTCCTGGCCGATGTCGATCGCCTTGCGTCGGTACCGCTGACGGAACTGACCCATGCCGCGGGAGCTGCGGCTTGAGCGCGTCGCACAGGTTGCGGCTGAACGAGGCGAGCATTCGCCTCGACTCGATGCCCGTTGCTGGCCGTGATGTGAACATTGCCGTGTCCGAACCTGAGCGCGCTGAATTGGCCAAAGTGCTCAAGGTTTCGACACTCGAAAATTTGGACGTGCGGCTGCACGCAGTGAAATTCCGTGGCGGCATTCGCGTCACGGGACGGCTGACCGGCGAGGTGACGCAACCTTCAGTGGTAACGCTCGATCCGATCCGGCAGAAGATTGCCGAGCCCGTCGACCGGATATTTCTGCCCGGCGGCGAGAAGGCTTATGCCGGCGCCGCGAATGCCGAGATTTTCGTCGATCTCGAAGGCGACGACGTGCCCGATCATTTCGAGGGCAATGAAGCCGATCTGACCGATCTCATCGTCGAGACGCTGGCACTGGCGATCGATCTTTATCCGCGCGAGCCCGGCGCCAGCGTTGACGATCTGGGACTCAAGCCCGATCTGGAAGAGACCTCGCCTTTTGCGGTGCTCAAGGCGCTGAAACCCAAGGAAAAGTAGGCATCTACGGGCCGCCCTTGCACCACAGGGGCGAATGACTAAGGTGCTCCCGCCCGCTCCTGCGGGCACGAAAACGGATCAAATGGCAGACAGCATTCGCATTTCCGTCGACGCTATGGGCGGCGATGTCGGTCCCCGAGTGGCGGTTGAAGGGGCGGCGCTGGCTCTGCGTGAACTGCGGAATTCGAGCTTCATCTTTCATGGCCGCGAGGCCGAGGTGTCGCCCATCCTTGATAGATTCCCCGACCTCAAGAAGGTCAGCCGGATCGTCCACAGCGACAACGTCATCTCGATGGACGAAAAGCCGTCGCAGGCGCTCCGCAAGGGCAGGGGCAATTCCTCCATGTGGATGGCACTGCAGTCGGTGAAAGACGGCGAGGCCGACGTCGCCATCTCGGGCGGCAACACCGGCGCGCTGATGGCAATGGCGACTTTCTGCCTGCGGCCGATCCCTGGCATTTCGCGCCCCGCCATCGCGGCGATCTGGCCGACGCTGCGGGCCGACATCATCGTGCTCGATGTCGGCGCGACGATTGGCGGCGACGCCAAGCAGCTCGTCGATTTCTCGATTCTCGGCGCTGCGTTGGCCCGCGCTTTGTTCGATATGGATGCGCCTTCCATCGGGCTGCTGAATGTCGGCACTGAAGAGATGAAAGGCCACGACGAGGTCAAGGAAGCCGCCGCCATGCTCATGGCCGGCAGCGGGGCCGGCTTCAAGTATCATGGCTTTGTCGAGGGTGACGACATTGGCAAGGGCACGGTCGACGTCATCGTCACCGAGGGTTTTACCGGCAACATTGCGCTGAAGACCGCCGAGGGCACGGCCCGGCAGATCGGCAGCTATGTGCGCACTGCGCTGCGTGCCGACATCTTTTCAAAGCTCGGCGCGCTCCTCGCCGGCAAGGCGCTCAATGCCATCCGCCGCAAGCTCGACCCGCGCAACGTCAATGGCGGCGTGTTTCTGGGGCTGAACGGCATTGTCATCAAGAGCCATGGCGGCACCGACGAAGTCGGCTTCAAGAGCGCGCTGGGCCTCGCCTACGAAATGGCGCGCAGCCGCCTGATCGACAAGATTTCCGAGGGTATGCAGCGCTTCCCCGCGTTTCCGGTCGCTCCAGCGCCGCTGCCCACCGACGACAGAGAGGCGAATCCGGTTTGAGTACTATGCGGTCTATCGTGCGCGGTGTCGGCAGCTATCTGCCCGAGCGCATCCTCACCAATGAAGAGCTGTCCAAGACCATCGACACCTCCGATGAGTGGATCCAGCAGCGCGTCGGGATCAAGCAGCGCCACATTGCCGCCGAGGGCGAATTCACATCAGATCTGGCGACCCACGCGGCGCGCCGGGCGCTCGACAATGCGCGGCTGTCAACTGACGACATCGATTTGATCATCGTCGCGACCACCACGCCTGACCTGACGTTTCCCGCGACGGCCGCCATCGTCCAGCAGAAGCTCGGCATCCATCACGGCGCGGCCTTCGATATCCAGGCTGTCTGCTCCGGCTTCGTCTACGGCATGGTCACCGCCGACTCGTTCCTCAAGAACGGCATGGCCCGCCGCGCGCTGGTGATCGGCGCCGAAACGGCCTCGCGCCTGCTCGACTGGACCGACCGCAGCACGTGCGTGCTGTTTGGCGACGGCGCCGGCGCAGCGGTGCTTGAACTCGGTGGCGATGGCGAGCGCGGCATTCTCGCGTCGTCGCTCCGCTCGGACGGCCATTTCGCCGACAAGCTCAACACCACGGGCGGCCCATCGACGACGCGCTCGATCGGCTTCATTCACATGGCAGGCAAGGAAGTCTTCCGCCACGCCGTGGGCAAGATCACCGATGTGGTCGAGAACGTGCTCGCGGCTACGGGCTACACAGTTAAAGACCTCGACTGGTTCGTTCCGCACCAGGCCAACCGCCGGATTATCGAAGGCGCCGGCGAGAAACTCCACATTCCGCCGGAAAAGGTGGTGATCACCGTCGATCGGCACGCCAATACATCCGCGGCATCCGTGCCGCTGGCGCTGACCGAGGCCGTGAAAGATGGTCGTATCAAGCGCGGCGACCTCGTGATGATCGAGGCGATGGGCGGCGGCTTTACTTGGGGCGCGTCGCTGATCAGATGGTAAGCTTTAGTTACATTGCATAGCGTTGCCTTAATTGCCTCTGGGGGTTAGTCTTTCCGATCTCTGGCGGGGGCGCCAAGCGGGAATGCGGACCCGTTCCGGCGAGATACGAGGGGAGAGGCATGACCCAAAAGACTGTCACGCGCGCGGACCTCGCAGAGGCCGTCTATGAGTCTGTAGGATTGTCGCGAACGGAGTCGGCGGAACTGGTGGAACGGTTCTTGGCGTTGATCGGCGATGCGCTGGTCGAGGGCCAGAACGTCAAGCTCAGCTCCTTCGGCTCCTTCCAGGTTCGGTCGAAGAATGAGCGGATCGGCCGCAACCCCAAGACGGGGGAGGAAGTGCCTATACTCCCCCGCCAAGTTCTGGTGTTCAAACCCAGCAACGTGTTGAAATCCAAGATCAACAAATCTATGGTTCGTGCTGGAAAATAAGGCTTTCCTCTGAAAGGATTCGGGTTGGACAAGTCTCCCGACGCCTTCCGCACGATCTCTGAAGCAGCCGATGAGCTCGATCTCCCGCAGCACGTCCTGCGCTTTTGGGAGACTCGCTTTTCGACCATCAAGCCGCTCAAGCGCGGTGGCGGCAGGCGCTATTATCGCCCGGAAGACGTGTTGCTCCTCAAAGGCATCCGCCACCTCCTCTACGATCAGGGTTTTACCATCAAGGGCGTCCAGAAGATCCTCAAGGATCAGGGCGCACGGCATGTCTCTGCTATCGGTAATGGCGGGCTCGAGGCACTGCCGTCTCCGGCGGGCAACGAGCCGCAAGATGACATGACGGGTGAGGGCGTCGACATTCTGCCGGGGCCGGACGAGAACATGTCGCCGGTTTCCGCTCGGGCTATCAGCGGCACTGACCGCGAGCGGCTTTCGGCAGTGCTGCGCGATTTGCTTGAGTGTAAGCGGATGCTGGAACGCGCCCGCGAGTGACTCTGGTCAGTCGTCCAGACGGTCGGGCGTGCCTTCAGGTGGCGTCATCACGCCGAACTGATCGGATTGCGCACCTGTGATGTCGGCGGCGTAGCCCAAGCCAGCGAGTCCCCGGCGCAGCAATTCGCGGATCGCTGCGGCCCGGCTCGGCATCCGATTGGCGTAGCGGAAGTCGTCCCTTCAGCTCAGCCTCGTCGAGCATGATTTGCAAGCGCTCTCCGCGCTGTAAGTCATTGCCTTTGGCCGTCTTTTCTACCAATTGCCGCCCCCGGTAAAGGTAACTGAGCCAAATACTCATTTAGCTCATTTTGTCGTCGTCTACAACAACGCATCGCCTGCGAAATGGTTCAAATGAGTACTTCGCCCACGATGGGCGAAGGCGGGTCTGCGCTCACTGCGAATAAGGTCGACATGCCACCGCGAACAGCGCACCCCAAAGATGCGTCTGAAAGGTTGGCCTGAAATGCACATTGAGATTGGCGAAGGGATTCGCTCGGTTCTGATCCTCGAGGACGAGGGGATCGTGGCCATGATGATGGAAGATCTCGTCCGTGAGCTTCGCGTGCGCGACGTGCATGTCTGCGCCGATGTGGAGTCGGCGCTAAAGGTCTTGCGCAATGAGGATATCGACTGCGCAGTGCTAGACTTGTGGCTCCGCGGCGATACCAGCCGTGCAGTGGCCGATGCCTGCGCCGACCAGAGCATTCCCTTCCTGTTTTCGACCGGCAGCGATCTGGGTGCGATTGACGATCGCCACGCGGGGCGGCCGATGATCGGCAAGCCATTCGCCGACGACGATTTCAAACTGGTCCTCGTCGACACCTGGTCGCGGGGCAGGGGGCAGCCAGCCTCTATGCTCGCGGCTGCGTCAGCGTGAGGGTTGCCACCTCCGGCCCAACCCATTAGAAGCGCGCCAGTGTCGGGGTGTAGCGCAGCCTGGTAGCGCATTTGTCTGGGGGACAAAGGGTCGTCGGTTCAAATCCGGCCACTCCGACCATTCTACCTTCCATCGAGATAAGCTACGCTTTGCCAGTGCGTTGGGAGAGGCTGATGGCGTTGCGCGCTGCGATTTTGGCTATGGCACTTGCCCTGACACCATCTTTTGCGCTGGCGAGCTGGATCAATCCAGGCCCAAGCGACGCGGAACTCGAAACCATTGTGCGCGCCGCCTATTCAGCCGCATCCGCTTATGCCAAGACCCAGGTAAACTACTTCGCCCGTGATGGGGAATTCGAGCCGCTGCATACAGCGGTGGTTAGCGCGTTGGCCGGGCAGGGGCTTGTGGCAACCGTGCCCATGGAGCCTTTCGGGGACTTGGCCGCGTCCCGGAAATGTCTGGCACAGCCCGGCACGGAACTGCGCGTTTCGATCAACAGCCTTGGCGACGGATTGGGCCTCGCCGCAGTGACCAACCGGCGGGTCTTCACTTACCACTACGATCCGCACGAAGACGCAGCTATCATAGTGGTGGTGGCACGCGACTGCGCAAAAAGCTGACCGGACCAAATCCGGTCCAAGGCAAAATCCGGTCCAAGGATTGTGGCGGCCCGTTCGTCTGATCTGCAATCCACGCCGCAGTTGAGTTGAGGGCGACGCGGAGCCACATAACACGCGCAAACATAGGGGTTACAAATGAACCGTCGTACGCTTCTTGCCGGCTTCGCCGCTGCTGGCGCCGCCGCCCTTCTTCCCGTCGAAGCCTTCGCCGCCAGCTGGGTGGCCCTAGGCTCCAAGAAGGTCAATCTCATCCTCGATCACGACACCATCTGGGTCGGCGCTGGTGCTGGGCTCTATACCGACGTTCGCCTGAAGGTTACGGGCAATACAGTCTTCATCTCGTCGATGAAGGTCACCTTCTCGAGCGGCGCGCATTACGATGTGCCGCTGCGTTTCGCCTTCCTGCCCGGCTCGACCAGCCGCGTGATCAATCTGCCGGGCGCCGCCCGCCTGATCAAGAAGGTCGATCTGGTGTACACCAAGCTCATCGGTGGCGGTTCGGCCACGGTGACGCTGCAGGGCCGCAAGCTCTAAAGCTGTCGGCCGGCCTTCAGATCAGGGCGGAGAGGCGAGCCTCTTCGCCCTTGTTGATTCTGCGATAGCCCGCCGTAACGCCCCAGATCAGTCCGCCGACCAGGTAGAAATGCCGCCAATGGTCGAGGTCAATGAGCGCTGCCTCAGCGGCGAGCGGCAGGAACACCGAGATCAACGGGATTAGCAGAAGCCTATTGGGTGATGACTTGACGACGAAAGTCAGGCCCCGCCAGAGCGTCGTTCCAATGAACAGAATGAAGACGAGCCCACCCCCCCAGCCATAGACGTGCAGCACGTTGACGTAGCTGTTATGTGGCTCTTCCTTGATGCGCAGATTGCGGAATTCCAGCGGGCCAATGCCCCATGGATTCTGCAGCGCCAGATCGAACGCGTAACCCTGCCGCCCGAAGCGACCCGTCTCGCCCTCGTCATAGTTCTGCGCCGCCGCGCGCGCTTCGAAAAGGCGTTGTACCGAGGGTATGGACAGTAAGCCGCCGATGGCGACCACGATCATCAGCCCACCCAGTAGCGCGAGGATCAGCATGCGCACTTTCTCATGGGCATTGGCGACGAACACGAAGCACAAAAGGTAGACCATCACCGCCGAAGCCGCGATATGACCCCAGGCGGCACGCGAGAAGCTCGCGAACACGCCGACGACGATGATCATGAAGATGGCGCTGCCCCAGAAGGCCCGCTTCGGCGAGGCCAGCAAGACACGCTGCAGCGCGAACATTGCGGGCAGGATGAGGAACGGTCCGAAGACGTTGGGGTCATTGAACAGCGCCTTGGCGCGTCCGTAGAGGGTCAGCAGTTCTTTGCCGGGGATGAGTCCGAGATAGCCCAACGTGCCCATCGCCGCCGACAGCACTGCAGCGAGCGTGTAAGCGCCAATGATCTGCCGCATCCGCTCCTGCGGATGCTCGGCGACATAGTTGGCGACCCAGAAGCTTGTAAAGAACAGGAAGATAGTGACAGCCTGGAACAGCAGGGCGTCGGTCATCGGTGTGAAGGTCGCCTGGAATGCGCCGATCAGCGCGAAGGGTACGAAGCAGATCCACAGCACCATCAGCCCCAGCGTCTCGCGCACGAAGGCAAAGGTGCCGGCAACCAGCGATACCGCTAGCACCAGGAGGAAGCTGAGCTCGTAGGGCGAGGGCTCGGTGATCACTACCGAGCCGGCGAAAATCCACAGCGCCACCGTCCAGCTCAGCAGCGTCTTCAGCCGCGACTGGAGATAGGCCGAGCCCTGTACGCGCCCGACGAAACTGGCGTCGGCCATGCTCATGTCAGTAAGCGTTCTCGGATTTGCTGAAGAGCGAGAAGGGGGTCATCACCACGATGTAGAGATCGAGCAGGATGGACCATTTCTCGATGTAGTAGAGATCGTGCTGCACGCGCTGCATGATCTTGTCGACGGTGTCGGTCTCACCGCGCCAGCCATGAATCTGCGCCCAGCCGGTGATGCCGGGCTTCACCTTGTGCCGCGCGAAATAGCCTTCGACCGCCTCGTAATAGAGGATGTTGTCGGCTTTGGCCTGCAGCGCATGCGGGCGCGGCCCCACAACCGAGAGTTCACCCAGCAGCACGTTGAAGAATTGCGGCAGCTCATCGATCGATGTCTTGCGAATGAAGCGGCCGACGCGCGTCACGCGGGGATCGTTCTTGGTCACGAGCTTGCTCGCTGTGGCATCGAGCATGTCGGTGCGCATCGAGCGGAATTTATAGACCTCGATCAGCTCATTGTTGAAGCCATGGCGCTTCTGCTTGAAGAACACCGGCCCCTTGCTGTCGAGCCTGATGGCGATCGCGGTGGCAATCATGATCGGCGAGAACGCGATCAGCGCCAGCAGCGCGACGGTCTTATCGAACAGCCATTTGAAAACGAGGTTCCAGTCGGAGATCGGCCGGTCGGCCATGTCGAACACCGGCACGTCGCCGACATAGGAATAGGCCTTCGAGGTAAAGCGCAGTTTGCTCATATGCGCGGAGAGACGGATATCGACCGGCAGCACCCAGAGTTGGGTGAGCATTTCGAGCACGCGCTTCTCCGCCGATAGCGGCATCGACACGATCACCAGATCGACCCGCGTCTGCCGTGCGAACTCCAGCAGGTCGGCGACGCGGCCAAGCTTGGCGAGGCTCGCGACCGATTCCGGCGAGCGCTCATCATTGCGGTCGTCGAACAGCCCCAGCAGGCGCACATCGGCCCCCGCGCTCTTGCTGATCGACTCGACCAGCACCTCGGCATCATGTCCGCCGCCGACGATGACCGTGCGGCGCTTGAGACGGCCCTCGCGCGTCCATTGCAGCACCAGATGGCGCAGCGACAGGCGAAACAGCACCAGCATCAGCGCGCCGAACACGTACCAGGTGACGAGCCAGACCCGCGACACCAGCTCCGACGATTTGAGTAGGAACGCCAGCGTCATGAGGACGATGAAGACCAGCGACCACGCGGCCAGCACCCGGCCGGTCTGTTGCACCGCCGTGCGGTAGGCGACGATGCGGTGCGTGCGCGCGGCGTTGAACAGCACATTCGCAAACAGCGTGACCAAGAGGATCGTCGGCAAATAGATCTGGTGCTGGCCCGGCTCGACATAGCTGGCAAAAATCGCAAAGCCGAGCGTACCGAGCAGCAGCGCCTCGATCGCCTGCGCGATGCCGACGATCACCGCGCTCGAATAGCTGGGTTCGATCGGCGCTGCGACGATCGCCTTGGCCTCGGCGCCAAGCTCTCCTTGCCCGGCGGCCTTACGCGCCACGTGCTCGAGTACGGCTTGCTTTGCATCCAGGCGAAACATGGGACGGTCGATCCGGCTCGGGAGAGTTCTGCCGGAACTATAGGAGCCAAGGGGTGAAGACCGAGTGAAAACGCGGCCGCCACCTTGATTGGAGTCGCCGCGATCAACCCGTTGACGATAAACGCCGTTTGTCCAGAATCTCGCGGTAGAGCGCCTCGATCTGGTCGGTCATGTGGGGGATCGAAAAGCGCGGCCGAACATATTTGAGCCGAAGCTCGGCCTGTTTGGCCGCCGCCGCTGGATCGTTGAGTGCCGCCTGCATCGCCCTCCTCAGTGCGACGACATCGGCTGGAGGTACCAGACTGCCCGCACTTGGACCGTAGATTTCGGCGATCCCGCCCACATTAGTCGAGATCACCTGTCGCCCGGCGGCGGCGCCCTCGAGAATGACGTAGGGCAGGGACTCCGCCAGCGACGGCACGACGAGGACATTGCCGCGCCGCATCGCCTCGCGCGCCGGCCGCACGCCCAAGAGCTCGATCCGGCCGGTGAGGCCGCGCGCGATAATTTCGGCGCGCCATTTCTCAAACTCAGGCCCGCCGCCTGCCATGGCGATGCTCGCCGGCCGGCCATCCGGCCGCGCCAAGCCATGCAGCGCATCGAGCAGCGTGCCGATGCCTTTGACGTCGCGGAATTCGCCGATGAAAACGAAGTCGCGCGCATCGGCATCGAGGATCACCGGCTCGAACTCGACCGCGGCGAGGCCGTTATGGATCACCGCTTCGCGGCAGGGCGGCACGCCGATCTGCTCGTGAAAGGCCCGCTGCGCAAAGGCGCTCTCGAACACGTAGGCGTCGGTGATCGGCCCGATAGTGCGCTCGACGGCGCGAAAGAATCCGCCCACCAGCGATCCGGGCTTGTAGTTCAGTACGCCACCATGCGGCGTGTTGAGCGAGACCTGTCCGCGCGTGCGGCCAAAGCGAGCATTGAGCCCGCCCTTCGCACCATGCCCGTGCATCACATCGATCTTGAGGGCACGCCCGAGCTTGCGCACACGGTTGGGCGTCGTGATATCGCCCACGCCCAGCGTTCGCGGCATCGGCAGCAGATGCGTTCCGAGTACCGCCGAGGGTGCGAGCCGCCCCAGGCGCTCTGCCGTCAGTGCGTCGGAGGTGAGGCTATCGGCGACAATGCCAATCTGGTGACCGCGCCGCGCCAGCTCTTCCGTGAGATCGCAGACATTGCGGAACAGACCGCCGACAGGGGCACGCAGAATCTGCAGAATGCGAAGCGGCGGCTGTCCGGGCACGGCCTCAGAGCCAGCGTTCGGCAATGACGATGGTATCGCCGGGGTAGATCGGGAAATCGAGGTCGACCAATGTCTTGGCCATCTGGTCGCCCTGCTTGCGGTAGATGGTAGCGCGGGTGCGGTTGGCAGTGTCCGAATAGCCGCCTGCCGTCGAGACCGCGGCGCGGACCGTCATGCCCGACACGTAGGGGAACTGACCGCCGCCCTTGATCGCGCCCTGAATGAAGAAGGGCCGGTAGGTTTCGATCTCGACAGCGACATCCGGGTTGCGCATGAAGCCGCTGGCCAGCGCTGCGGCGATGTCGCCGGCCGCCTGCGACGTGGTTTTGCCCGAGACATAGATCTGGCCGATCAGCGGCATCGAAACGAGGCCAGCGTCGTCCACCTTGTAGCTGCCCGCTACGGTCTCGTCGCCATAGACCTTGACCCGCAGCACGTCGCCACCACCCAGGGTGTAGGCACCGCGCGGTTCGAGCGACGTATAGGTCGTCTTGCCGTTCAGCGAGCACGCCGCCAGAGGCAAAAGGAACAAAATCAAACAGAGCTGCAACCAGCGCATTGAACAACCACGACATTACGAGTCAGCGCGCAGTGTCGGGGCAGTATGGTTAAAAATCTGCTTATCGCGGATATTGATAATTGCAGGCTGCAATTGGCCTTAACCGATTGTTGACCATGCCCATTCGATAAGTTGAGGGACGAGAAGAGGTCCTGACGGATGAGTGTTGAGTCGTTGCCCGCCGAGGATTTGCGCATGGACGTCGGCGCCTTGTTTGGCGCTCTCTGGGCGCGCGCACTGCGCATCGTGATCGTCACGATCCTGCTGCTGGTCGCGGCATTCGTCATCCTGATGTTCGTGCCAAAGCTCTACGAGTCGAAGTCCACCATTCTCGTCGAAGACCGTACCTCGATCTTTACGCAGTCGACCGGCGTGCAGGCGCCGTCTGGCACCAGCATCACAATCGACGCGCTGATGTCGAGCCAGATCGAGCTCATCAAATCCCGCGACACGTTGCTCGCGGTCATCGACAGCGAGAAGCTTCGCTCCGTCCCTGAATTCAACGGCGCCGGCGCCAACCCGCTGACCATGTTGCTGACCCTGGTCGGCCGCAAGACCGTGCCCGGCGACGAGACCGTGCTGCAAAATCTCAACGACCGCCTGTCGGTCGTCCGCGAACGCGATTCCGCGACCATCAACATCCTAGTGCAGTCGGCCGATCCGAAGCTGGCTGCGAGTATCGCCAATGCGATCGCAGCCGAGCATCTGAAGCGCCGGGCCGGGCAGTCGCTCGCCGATACCGCCGAGGCTTCTGTCTGGCTCGAGCAGCAGATCGAGCAATTGCGCACCAAGGTGCAGCAGGCCGACTCCGCCGTCGCCGATTATCGCACCAAGAACGGCATCTACGCCGGCACCAACGGCACGACGCTCCCCGACCAGCAGATGTCCGACATTAGCCGCCAGATCATCGACGCGCAGGGCCGTCGTAACACGGCGGAACAGCGCTCCAACTCGATCCGTGCATTGCTGAAATCCAATAAGCCCGTCGAAGGCATCGATGATGTCCGCACCAGCCCCGTGATGCAGTCGCTGATGCAGACGCGCGCGACCCTGCAGAGTACGCTGGCAGAGAAGCTGGCGACGCTGTTGCCCGCCCACCCCACCATCAAGGCCCTCAACGCCCAGATCGCGCAGATCAATGTGCAGATCGGCGCCGAGGCCCGCCGCATAGCCGACGGTCTCGCCGCCCAGGTCGGTATCGAGGATGGCACCATCGGCGCCCTCAACGACGATCTCGAACGCGCCAAGCTCACAGCGTCCACCCAGACCAAGGACAGCGTGGCGCTCGACAGCCTGACCCGCGAGGCCAAGGCACAGCGCGATCTGCTCGACTCCTATCTGCTGAAATATCGCGACGCCGCCGGCCGGACCGAGAGCGGCTCTGCACTGCCTGACGTTCGCATCGTCACAAAGGCCGCTCCATCCGTGGTTCCGGCCTCGCCAAAGACCGCGCTCATCCTCGGCGCCGTAGCCTTCGTGGCGTTGGCCCTGCAGATTGGCACTGTGCTGTTCAGCGAGCTGATGTCGGGCCGCGCCGTCTACGACCGCAACACGCTCCGCCAGATCGTGGACCGTGGCGAGATCGAGCCGACGCTTGACGAAGCCGAGGACGCTGAGGAGGTCGAGCCAGTTGCCGTTGACGCGACCGCTGAGCCCGCACCGTCGGACGAAGAAGCCGATCTGGCCGACATGCCCGAGCCCGAATTCGTCGCAGCCGCACCGATGGTTGCGCCCGTCGCGCCTGTGAGTCATCCCGCGCCTGTTGCAACGACCGTCCACCGTCCCCCGGGCTTTGCCAATCTCGCCGCCGACATGGCGTTGGGCCGGGCCCGCATCATTCTGCTCGCCGGTGTGTCCGAAGCCCGTGACTCCGCCATTGCCGCCGATACGCTGGTCGGCGAGGCGCTGCGCCGCGGCCTTAGCATCTGCCGCATCGATGCCGGCAGCGCGCGCCCGTCGACCGCGCCCGGCCTGACCGATCTTTGCGCCGAGCAGGCAAGCTTCGGCGATGTGGTGCATAAAGTTCGCGAAGGCTTCGCCGAGGTGCCATGGGGGCAGCTCCAGGCAATAGATCGCCGCTCCATGCGTCCGCTCACGCTGGTCGAAGCGCTGGCCGATATCTACGAGATCGTCGTCATCTCCACCGGTCGCGTCGGCATCAACACGAGCCTACCGGTCTTTGCCGGGCTCCATGGCCGTCTGGTCATGGTGCGTCAGGCGGGCACGCCCGATGCGCTCGTTGAAGCCGTCTCCGCCGATGCCGCCACGCTTGGCTTCGACACGGTCGAAGCCGTCCTGCTGCCCGAGCCGCAATCCGCTGTGGCCTGATGGGCGGGCTCCGCTACGCCGCCATCACTGGCATGTTCGAACTGCTCTACGCGACGCGGCTGACCGCGTTGCTGCGGGCAACATCGCGCGCCCGAGGCGTCATCTTCACACTGCACCGGGTGCTGCCTGACGAGCCGGCCGATTTCTCACCCAACGCAATCCTGCAGATTCAGCCGGACTTTCTCGATTACGCGATCCGTCGCGTCCGGCAACTTGGCCTCGACATCGTCGACCTCAGCGAAGGCATTCGCCGCATCGAGTCCGATTTCCCCGAGAAGCGTTTCGTCGTTTTCACATTCGACGACGCCTATCGCGACAACCTCAAATACGCGCTACCCATCCTCCGGCGTCATCAATGCCCGTTCACGCTCTATGTGCCGACCGCGCTTGTCGATGGCGTGGGCGAGGTCTGGTGGCAGGCGCTCGAGGACATCATCGCAGCTCAGTCGGCGCTCGCCATTACGGAGAATGGCGAGACCGACTATCTGCCGACGGCATCACTCGCCGAGAAGCGCGCGACCTATGATCTGCTCTACGCGAAGATGCGGGCGATGCCTGAGGCCGATCGCGTGCTGCTGATCCAGGATCTGGCCCGCAAATATGGCTTCGACCTAGACGCACACTGCCGCTCCCTGATCATGGACTGGACCGAGCTGAGGGCCTTCGCCACGGAGCAGCTTTGCACGATTGGCGCACACACGGTTCACCACTACGAGCTCGCCAAATTGACCCCGGATCATGCGCGCAGCGAAATCGAGCTGTCAGTGAAGGTGATCGAGGCACAGACCGGCAAGCGCCCGATCCATCTGAGCTATCCGATCGGTGGCCTCGCATCGGCAAGCCTGCGAGAGTATCAACTCGCCAAGGAATCGGGTCTCCGCTCCGCCGTGACCACCATCCCGGGCGGGCTCTATCGCAAGCAACGCGAGAGCCTTCACTCCCTGCCGCGCGTCTCGCTCAACGGCCTGTTCCAGCAGAAGCGGTATATCGACGTCTTCGCGACGCCGGCGATTTTCTCGATGATGCCCGGTTAGGCGTCCGGCCGGCTCATCCAACGGACCACCACCGCGGCGGGCACAAACCAGAGCAGTCCCAGCAGCGCGAAAATAGGGATCGAGCCCCACCAGGGCAACCGCGCCATCTGATCGCCCACCAGCACCACAATGGCCACTGGATACGCGATCATCAGCACGATGATGGCGACGGTGCCGAGGAGGCTTCTGGTCTTCCGGCGCATACCCTGCGTCACTCCAGCAATTGCGCCGGGGCAGGCGCGGGTCTATTCCCTCGCCGCAATCCCTTCTGTGGTCAATGCATTGGTCTCGCTAACTTCCGCCGAATCCGTCCCGAATTTCTCGAGCAACGACCGGCTGCGGCCGGTGCGGGTGTGGCTCTACGTCATCGCGCTAATGGTGCTGGCGATGGTGGTGGTCGGCGGCATCACGCGGCTCACGGAATCGGGCCTGTCGATCGTCGAGTGGAAGCCGATCAGCGGCATCGTTCCGCCGCTCACCGATGCCGATTGGCAGCGTGAATTCGAGGCCTATCAGCAGATCCCGCAGTACCAGGTGTTGAACAAGGGCATGACGCTCGACGCGTTCAAGTTCATCTTCTTTTGGGAATGGCTGCATCGCGCTCTGGGCCGGGTGATCGGCTTCGTTTTCGCTGTGCCATTCCTCGTCTTCCTCGTGCAGCGCCGCTTCTCATGGACCCTTGCCGCGCCGCTCGCCGGGCTGTTCGTCCTTGGCGGCCTGCAGGGGGCGCTGGGCTGGTGGATGGTCTCCTCAGGCCTCACAGAGCTTACCTCGGTCTCGCAGTATCGGCTGGCAGCGCATTTGGCGGCGGCCCTGCTGCTGTTCCTCGCATTGATCTGGGTCGCGCGCCGCCTCGCGCCGGCGCGCCCGGTCCCCGCGGATGCCGATCGCGGCGCGGCGATTATTCTCCTGCTCCTCGTATTTCTCCAGATCGTTGCGGGCGCCTTCGTTGCCGGGCTCGATGCCGGCATGGGCTACAACACCTGGCCGCTGATGGATGGCGCGCTCGTGCCGAACGGACTTGGGGTGATGGATCCCTGGTGGAAGAATCTTTTTGAGAATGCGCTCACCGTGCAGTTCGTCCATCGCACGATCGCCTATGTGATCGTGCTCTATGTGGGCGCGCTCTGGATCTGGAAGCGTGGGGCAGGGGGCTTTGCCGGTGCCAATGGCTGGCTGCCACGGATCGCGCTGCTGGTGCTGTTGCAGGTCGCCCTCGGCATCGCGACGCTGGTCCTCGCTGTGCCCCTACCGCTCGCCCTCGGCCATCAGGCGCTCGCCTTTATGCTCGCCGGGGCGATCGGCGCCTGGCTTGCCGACATCACGCCACGCCGCGCCTGACACTGGGACGTCGGCGAACCGAAGCAGGCTCGCCGGAAGTGGTCTTCGCCAACACATTTTCTCGTCGACCCAGTTGCAATTTGTCGCCACGCCATGCAATTGTCCCGTCAAGAAAAGCTTTTCCGAAAAGCTTTTCGGAATGGCGGCGCAACCCAGCATGAGCCGGGAGCCGTTAGCTAACGGGAGGAAATCGTGAGGAAATTTATGGGAGTGGCGCTTGCCGCCACTATCCTGGCTATGGCCCCGGCCACTTACGCCGGCGCCGAAGACCTGCAGATGTGGGAACGCACCGGCGGTAACGCGTCGATGGTCGACGAACTGGTGCGTGCCTGGAACGAAAAGAACCCTGATCGTAAGATCAACCTGACCTACATCGACCATGCTGAAATGGTGCCCAAGCTGGCCCAGGCTATTGCGTCGGGCGAAGTGCCCGATCTGATGGGCATGGATCTGATCTATGGTCCCCAGTTCGAGGCTGCCGGCCAGCTCGAGGACATTACCGACGCGACAAAGGACTGGGCCGAACTCAAGACCGCAAGCCCCGGCCACGTGCAGGTATCGACCTATAATGGTCGCCTCTATGGTGTGCCGCTCTATGCGGACGTGTCGGTTCTCTATTGGAACAAGTCGCTGTTCAAGAAGGCTGGCCTCGATCCGGAAGTTGGGCCCGCAAGCCTCCAGGAAATCCATGACATGGCTGCCAAGATCACCGCGCTTGGTGATGGCAATTATGGGTATTACCTGCCGGGCAACTGCGCCGGCTGCAACATCTTCACTTTCGGCCCCCTGATCTGGGCCTCGGGTGGCACGATCGAGCCCAAGGACGCCAATGACGAGCCGCTCACCGGCGACTCGATCAAGAAGGTGCTCGAATGGGCGCGCATGATGCATAAGGAAGGCCTGATCAATCCCTCCGCCCAGTCCGAGAACGGCAGCACGTTTGCCGAGCAGTTCGCGTCGGGAAAGATCGGCATCATGGGTACCGGCAACTTTCAGCTTTACCTGCTGAAAGACCAGAACCCCGATCTGTTCAACGGCAACGTCGGCATTACCTTCCTGCCCGGACTCGAAAAGGGCAAGACCGCATCCTTCGCGGGCGGTGACATTGTGACGATCCCCAAGGGATCCAAGCGCGTTGCCGACGCCGTCGACTTCATGAAGTTCATCCTGTCCGATGAAGTGCAGGTCGAAAGCTATGCCAAGCTGCTCAATCTGACGACGCGCGGCGACATGGCCAAGAACAAGTACTTCGACGAGAACCCGCTGGTGCAGAAGATGGCGACAGCGCTCGACGTGGCACGGACGCCGTATACGCTCAAATTCTTCGAGCTGATCAACTCCCCGCAGGGCCCGTGGCTGCAGATGCTGCAGCGCGTCTATTACACCGACGATCCGATCGACACGATCATCGCCGATGCCAAGGCGCAGATGAAGGCCATCGCGGCCGAGTAGTCTACAGAGCTCCGTCTCCCGGCGGACAGGCCGCGGTGCCGGTTCCTACCGCGGCCTTCAATCGTGACACGCTCCCCTCCTGGAGCGTGTCACGATACCCAGATCCCCAAACACGGGCGTGTCGGCCCGGCGATTGAGCAAGACGATGTATTCGACCACCCGCAGCAAATGGATTGGCCTGGCCTATCTCGCCCCGGCGCTCCTGTTCGTGTTGTGCTTCACTGCCTATCCCCTGGGCCAGATGATCTGGCTGTCGTTCAACTCATGGTCGCTGATCACCCCACCCAAATTCGTTGGAACGGCGAATTACACCAAGGCCTTTGCGGACCGGCAGTTCTGGGTCTCGCTCGGCTTTACCTTGCAATACACGCTGCTCATCACGCCGATCCTCATGGTCGGCGGCTATGCGCTGGCGCTCCTCACCGCCCGCAACACGCCGCTGCGACGCCTCGCGCGCACCGTGATCTTCGCGCCGGTGGTTATTGGCCTCGGGGCGTCGAGCCTTCTCTGGTATTGGCTGTTCTCACCCGATTCGGGGATGATCAACCGGGTGCTGCTGGATCTGCACCTTATAACCAAGCCCGTGCTGTGGCTGGGCGTCGACGCCGGGCTTTCCAACTGGGCGATCATCGCTTCGGTGACCTGGAAGGTGATTGGCTTCGGCATGCTGCTCTTTGTCGCCGCGATCCAGGCGATCCCGACCGAGGTCACTGAGGCCTCCTATGTCGATGGCGCTTCGGCATGGCAGCGCCTGACGCGGATCACACTACCCCTCACGGCGCGCACGATCCTGCTGGTGACCCTGATCTCGGTGATCGGCTCGCTGCTGGCGTTCGACCAATTCTACCTGATGACCGCCGGGCAGCCTCAGAACCGCACCGCGACGTCCGTGTTCTATGTATACCTCAACGCGTTCCCCTATCTGAAGCTAGGCTATGGCGCGGCCCTGTCGCTGCTCCTTGCGGGGATGATACTCGTCCTCACCACGCTCCAGATCATCGCAACGCGCAGGAGCCACGCATGAGTGTCGCGTGGACAGCCCCCATGACTCACACCTCAATGCAGGGCGGCATCGTGGCCAGACTTTGGGCTTCGCGCTCGAAATATCTGATCGGCGCGCTGCTGATCTTCATCATCACGCTGATGCTTTTGCCGCTCTATGCCGGCATCACGGCTTCGATAAAATCGACGGCTGAAGCGGCAGCAGTCCGGCCGACCTACTTTCCCCAGACGCTGAGCCTTGAGAGCTACCTCAAGCTCTGGCAATACCAGGCGGGCCTGTGGAGATATCTGTTCAACTCCGCGGCCACCGCGGGGTTGACCATCGCGATGACGCTCGGTTTGACGGTGACCGCGGGGTACGCGCTGGCGCGCTTTCCGGTGCCCGCCAAAGAGTGGCTGTTCGGCCTCCTGCTGCTTGCACTGATTATTCCCTATCAAGCCCTGCTGACGCCGATCTTTTTGATGTTCGCGCAACTGAAGCTCACCAATTCGCTGTTCGGGCTGGCGATCGTCCACACCGCGATCCAGTTGCCCTTCAGCCTCTACGTGATGCGCAACAGCTTCGAGGCCGTGCCGCGCGAGCTCGATGAGGCCGCGGTGGTCGATGGCGCCAATTCGTTTCAGGTGCTGAGGCTCATTTATCTGCCATCGGTTGTTCCAGCGATGGTGACGGTCGCGCTTTTCGCGTTCATCACCTCGTGGAACGAGTTTCTCGGGGCGCTGGTGATGATGAACCGGCAGGACACTTTCACCCTGCCATTGATCCTTTCGACGGCGCGCACCCAGACGAGCCTGGGTGGTACAGACTGGGGAATGCTGCAGGCCGGCGTGACGATCTCGAT
>JBDSHC010000063.1:0-7695 GCA_039918675.1 Devosia sp. | reverse complement strand
GTCGCTGCTCGTCCTGCTCCACGCCTTCCGCAATAACCTTTAGACCGCGCTCGGTTCCGAGTTCGATGATGTGGTCAATGACCGCCGTCCCAATCGCCCCGTTCGAAATGCCGGCGACGAAGGCTTTATCGATCTTGAGGTAGTCGACCTGCAGAGTGTCGAGATAGGCGAGGTTCGAGTACCCGATCCCGAAATCGTCAATGCCGACTTCGAAGCCTTCCTCACGCAATTTGCGGATGCTGTGAGCCTGTTTCGTGGGATCGACCTCGACGCGCTCGGTGATTTCCAGGTGGACGCGTTGATGGGCAATGCCTCTACCGTCGCATTCCGCGATCAATTGCTTGGAGAAATCGGGATCCTGGAGGTCCATAGAAGTGATGTTAATTGAGACGAAGAAGTCCGGCTCCATCTGCACGAAGGCCTTGAGGTCCTCGGCGCTCTCGATCATCACGTGACGTGTCAGCTGACGGATCAGGCCGTGCTTTTCTGCGATGGGCACAAAGACATCGGGTGAGATCCACTCCCCGCTGGGCCGCTGCCAGCGCGCCAAGACTTCGGCACCAATCCACCGCCCAGTCCGCATATCGACGATCGGCTGGTAGACGGTAAAGACCTCCTTGCGCGCGAGCCCCGCCTTAAGCAGCGCCGGCAACGAAGCACGGCTTTCCGCGAGCCGCCGCAACAATGCCAGGAGCGCGAGCCCCGCAATCGCTCCGACGGCTATATAGAAACCGACTGTTCCCTGAAACTCTTCGCCGACCGCCGCGGCCGGAAACGCCGCGTAGGCGAACTGGTCCCAATGTGTCGAACGACGCCACGCGATAAGCTTGTCCCCCAAGAACAGCGTACCAGAGTACTGGCCAATAGGCATGTCGACGCCGCCCCATTCGAAAGCGGTGGGTCCAGAATGAATGATGTTTTCGCGCGTAGAGTAACCGACGGTGCCAGCCGTCAGATCCTCGCTACCACCCGTGAGGCTGAAGATCAGTCCCGGATGGACTAGACCGGTGTACCCCGATTGCGTGCTGACCAACAGCAGCGGTGTGTCCGGCGCGATCGGCAGAATGCGCTGACGCCGGATGATCGCCCCTGTGGCGCTGACATAGTCGGGTTCACCTACGGGGACTGCACCCGTCTCACCCAGCGAAGAGCACAGCAGCTGGTTGTTCTCGACATAACCAAGGCCCTGCAGCAGACTCGATCCAAGGTCAGCTTGGCGCATTAGCGCCACGGCTTCGGCCGAACATGAACGCCCCGGCGCAATGATAGCCAGCCGTCGGAACGCGGCCCCGAGTTGTTCGGTGACGACTTCGCCCCGATTGAGGACTACGTCGGCCATGAGTTGGGCGCGGTTCCGCTGATCGTGGAGGCTCAGTTGATAGGCGAGCACCGCCGCCGCGATGATCGGAATGACCACCACGCCAAAATCTCTGATCGCCAGAATAAGCCGATGGTTATGCATCCGCTCTCGCCGCTTCTTAGTAGCCTAGGCAGAAATCCTAGCCGCAATGCCTTAATATCTCCTGCCAGAGATGCTTCGCACCAAACCGTGTCTTCAATCGATCTGCCCAAATCACGTGGATTTCCGCCGCGTGATGACCTCGGCCTAATGGCGGGCATGTTCCCACCAGCGCGCCGACACGGGCGCGCGCTCGGTTAGTCCTGATAGCGATAGGTAAACTCATCGCTAAGCGCGGCCGTGCGGCCGTCGAGTTCTCCGTCCCACCAGCCGCGGACGTCATTGATGGCAGCGCAGGCTTCTTCCGTGTTTGGTCGACCGTGTGGTCGTCGTATAACTGCGGTCGTTCATCGTGTTTCCAGTTCTTGAATTTATAGATTGACGTTCGAGAGGCGACCGTGTGGTTAGCCGGCGGCTCCCGCAACCATCGCGGCGTTTGACGCTCCGCGGCCTTTGGAGACGCCTCGTACTGGCGACCGAAGCTGGCGCCAAACGCATCGGGGAAGATGTCTTCCTGCCCCACCTCCATGCCATCGAGAATGGCGCGCGCAACCTCATGCGGCGAGGTCTTCGGCATCGCCAGGTGACGCGTCATACCAGTGTCGATGGGGCCGGCATAAACCCCGAAGACGGCAGTGCCCTGGGCCTGCAGCAAGACACGTGCTGCCTGGGTCAGAGAACGCATCGCCGCCTTCGAGGCGCTGTAGGTTGGGAAGAAGGCCACGGCGCCTGAAAGCGCCCCTTGGCCTGATTAATGCTTCTGCTCGGCCAACCAGTTGAGCATGTCGGCGATCTCTTTTTCCTGAGCGTCGATCACCTTCTGGGCCATGTCTTTCGCCCACTGGCTATCGCCGTGCGCAAGCTCGGCGCGGGCCATGTCGATGGCGCCCTGGTGGTGCGGGATCATGCTGCAGACGAAGGCCACGTCGATGTCGGGGCTAGTGCCGCCCTGCATCATGTTGGCGTTCATCTCGTCCATGCCCTTCATCAGGTCCTGATGGGCCTGATCCATGCCGGTCATGTCGGTTTTCATCGCGCCCATATCGTGTTGCATCGCACCTGTTTTGCAGATCTCCGGCAGGACACGGCCGGCATCTGCATTGTCCTGCGCCAGAGTTGGCGCCGCCAAAGCGAGGAACGAGACGGAGGCGATCGCAAGTGCGAGCATTTTTGTGCTGGTCATAGAAATTACTCCTGATCGATGTTGATTACTCCCGTGGCGCGCGCCTGTTAAGCGATGCCCTACGGGTAGGCGAACCGTGCTTAAGAGGTTCTGATCAGGCGGGTGGTCGGAAGGGCAGGGTTGAGGCCCCGTTCGCTACAACGAACTGGCGGGCGGGACTAAGCGCAGGCTTGGTGGGCAGGCGCAGAGAAATATCCGTGAAGGGGAGGGCGGCCATCATGCATTGCCCCATGACACAGCAGGAGGAGTGTTTATCTCCGCACTGCGGGCCGCTGCACTCGTGTGGCACGCCCTCATGGATAGCTGCGATGCCGTGACCGGCGTGGCCGTCCATGGCGCCTGCTACGGCGATATGGTGCACACTGCCAGCCATCACGAACATCACGGCGAGCAGTACAAGGCGGACAGTGGTTGCCAGGCGTCGAAGCATTTGTCTCCAACGAAGCGATAAGGGGCCGGTTCCTCTCAAACCCCTTAAGCCCCAATCCTGGCCGCGCGAAGGCGCAGCGCGTTGGCGATGACGCTCACCGAGGACAGCGCCATGGCGAGGGCCGCAATGGCCGGTGAGAGCAGCAGGCCGGTTGCCGGGTACAGAATGCCCGCGGCAATCGGAACACCCGCCGCATTGTAGACGAAGGCGAAGAACAGGTTCTGCCGGATGTTCCGCATGGTCGCGGCCGAAAGACGCCGCGCCTTGACGATGCCCTGCAAATCGCCGCCCAGCAGCGTCACGCCAGCCGATTCCATCGCGACATCGGTGCCCCCGCCCATGGCGATGCCGACATCGGCTGCCGCAAGAGCGGGTGCGTCGTTGACACCGTCGCCTGCCATGGCAACGATCCGGCCTTCGGTGCGCAGACGCGCCACGACTTCGCTTTTGCGTTCGGGCAGCACGTCGGCTTCGATCTCGCTGATACCGAGATCCCGCGCGACTGCATCTGCCGTCACGCGGTTATCGCCGGTCATCATGACGACCCGTATTTTGTCGCGGCGAAGCGCATCGATCGCAGTTCGGGTAGTCGGGCGGATCGGATCGGCAATGCCGATCACGCCCGCTACCTTCCCCTCGACTGCCATCAATACGGCGGTAGCGCCCTTGGAACGCAATTCGTCGGCGCGGGCACTCCAGGTTCCGATTTCGACGCGCTCGCTCTCCAGGTACTTGGCGCTGCCGATTAGAACGCGCTTGCCTTCGACCATGCCGGTCACGCCGCGTCCGACGGGAGAATCCACGCTTTGCGGCTGTGTCAGAGTCAGGCCTCGATCGATGGCGGCCTTGACGATGGCGGCGCCTAGGGGGTGCTCGCTGGCACGCTCCAGGCTGGCGGCGAGGCGCAGGAGATCGGCCTCGGAAGTGCCCTCGGCCGGGAGCAGAGCGGTTACCGAGGGTTTGCCTTCGGTGAGTGTGCCCGTCTTGTCGACCACGAGCGTGTCAACTTTTTCGAGGCGCTCGAGGGCTTCGGCATTCCTGATCAGAAGGCCAAGGCCCGCGCCCTTGCCAACGCCGACCATAATCGACATCGGGGTCGCAAGCCCCAAGGCGCACGGACAGGCGATGATCAGTACGGAGACGGCCGCAACCAGAGCATGGGGAAAGCGCGGCTCGGGTCCAACGAACATCCAGACGGCAAAGGCGATGACAGCGATCAGTATGACCAGCGGCACAAACCAGCCCGAGACCTGATCGGCCAGGCGCTGAATGGGAGCCCGTGAACGTTGTGCAGTGGCGACCATCTGGACGATCTGCGCCAGCATGGTATCGCGACCGATTTTGGTCGCTTCCATGACGAGAGCGCCCGACTGGTTGATGGTGCCGGCAATGAGCTTGGCGCCGGCCTCTTTCGTCACCGGCATGGATTCGCCCGTGACCATCGACTCGTCGATGGCGGAGCGCCCTTCCGCGACCACGCCGTCGGCGGGAATTTTTTCTCCGGGCCGCACGCGCAGGCGATCGCCGACCGCGATCATATCGACCTGCACTTCCTCATCGGACCCGTCGGCTTTGATGCGACGTGCGATTTTGGGGGCGAGATCCAGCAGGGCGCGAATAGCGCCTGAGGTCATTTCGCGGGCACGCAGCTCAAGTACCTGTCCGAGAAGCGCCAATGCCGTGATGATTGCAGCGGCCTCGAAATAGACGGCAACAGCGCCGCCCATTGTTTTCATCGTCTCGGGGAAAAGCTGGGGCGCGATTGTCGCCACGACGGAGTAAAGCCAGGCCACGCCCACGCCCATGGCGATCAGCGTGAACATGTTGAGCGAGCGGTTCCTGATCGAGGCGATGCCGCGTTCGAAGAACGGCCATCCGGTCCACAGGACCACAGGGGTCGCGATTGCGAATTGCAACCAGTTGAGCATGGTGCCGGAGATGAAACGGTCGAGCTGCAGGAGCTCGGCGCCCATGCCCAGGATCAGCACCGGAATCGCAAGTATCCCTGCGATCCAGAGGCGGCGCGTCATGTCAGTGAGTTCTACACTCGGACCGGTTTCGGCCGACGGCATTTCCGGCTCGAGGGCCATGCCGCAAATGGGGCAGGAGCCCGGGCCTTCCTGCCTGATCTGCGGATGCATCGGGCAGGTGTAAATTGTGCCCCGGGGCAGGGTCTCGGGTGCCGGCTGCGCTGCCTTTGGCGTCAGATACTGGTTGGGGTCGGCTTTGAACTTCGTCTCGCAGCCGGCGGAGCAGAAATAGTATCGCTGCCCGTTATGCTGGGCGCTGTATTTGGCGGTGGCCGGATCGACATCCATGCCGCAAACCGGGTCCTTGACCGTTCCCTGCGGGGCCGTCGAGGCGACTGCCGCATGGCCATGCGGGCCGTGCGCGGAATCGTGGTTGTGATGGCTGTGATCGGGGGCGCCATGAGGGTGGGAATGATCCTGCGCCTCGGGTCCTGACTCTTTTTTCTGCAGGTAGGCCGGGGGGTTGGCGAGGAACTTCGTGCGACAGCCGCCGCTGCAGAAATAATAGTCCTGACCCTCGAGCGTGGCGGTGTGTTCGGCACCCTCCTTGGTGACCGTCATGCCGCAAACCGGATCGATCGCCGTCGGACCGCCCGTCTCGGGCTCGCAGCTGCAGGGCGAACCATCGGCGTGAGTATGGGAGTGCGGGTGCTCGGTCATTTTTTAGGCTCCTGGTCTTCGGTCTTCTCTCTTGTCCTAGACCTTCCCACCATGGCAAGGTCAACACCTGTTTTGCGCAATGCGAGAGAAAATCATGCAAATCGGTGAAGCGGCGAAGGCGACAGGTGTCTCCGCCAAGATGATCCGCCACTACGAGTCCATTGGCCTTGTGCCGGCGGCCGACCGTCGCGATAGCAATTACCGCGACTACAGCCATCACGACCTGCACCGCCTGGGTTTTATTCGGCGCGCGCGCGACCTTGGCTTCTCGATGGACGAAATCCGCGACCTGTTGAAGCTATGGGCCGACCGGGCGCGCGCCAGCAGTGAAGTAAAAGTCCTGGCGCAGAGCCACGTGGCTGCGCTCGATGCGAAGATCAAACTGCTGCAGGAAATGCGCAATACCCTGGATCATCTGGTCGAGGCCTGCAACGGCGACCACCGGCCTGACTGTCCGATCATCGAAAGCCTGGCCCTGGGCCCTCTCCACTAAAATTGCGTTCCGGTGGGAGACGCGGGATCCCGCTTTCAATAAAGAACGCGAGGCTTGCCCACCTGCTCGACGCGGCCGCTGTTCATGATGATGAGACGGTCGGCCAGCGTCATGGCCTCGGTCTGATCGTGTGTAAGACGCGTGATTGTCCTCGATCCTCTCCAACGCGAGCAGCGGCGCGTTTCTCCAGGCTAGGCCCGACAAGCGGCACGATCTGGGGCGGCTTAATGAGGGCAAGACATAGCGGACGCCTGTGGGTGGTGGGTAGAGAACGCGCCGAGTTCGAGACTGCAGCTATGTTTGGACGGTCACGCGGCCGTTTCTCTGGGCAGGAGCCAGCGGCACAGGCCGAGGGCGATGAGAGCGCCCGCGAGCTGCGCCGCGATAAAGGCGGGGACGTCGATCAGGCGAATGCCGGAAAAGGTGTCGGTCAGCGCTCTTGCGATGGTCACCGCCGGGTTGGCGAAGGAGGTCGACCCCGTGAACCAATAGGCGGCAACGACGTAGGCGCCGACCAATGCCGGAATAGCCTGAGGCCTGAATCGCACCCCTGCACAGATCGTCAGCACCATACCGAAGGTGGCAACGCCTTCTGACAGCCATTGCGAGCCGCCGCTGCGAACGTGATCGCCGAGGACCAGCGCGGGCGCATCGAACATGGCGTGGGCGAGGATAGTGCCCGCGATGCCGCCCAAGACCTGGACGAGCACATACGCGGCGGCAATGCCCCAGGGCACCGAGCGCTGCAGCGCGGCCACCAGCGTCACCGCAGGATTGAAGTGCGCGCCCGATATTGGTCCGAGGATCGTGATCAGCACAAACAGGATCGCGCCCGTTGGAATGGTATTCCCGAGCAGCGCAAGCGCCGTGTCGTCCGTCAGCCTTTCGGCCATGATGCCCGAACCGACCACCGTGGCGACGAGCATGCCTGTCCCGAGCGCTTCCGCGACCAACCGTTGCGGGTTGGTCATGTAGCCCTGGAGGTCTTGGAGGTCTTGGAGGTCTTGGAGGTGGAACCCTCCATGGCGCCGATGCCGCGCAGCTTCGAGCCCAGGGCCATGTTGTCGATTGTCTCGAGCGGCAGGCTGATGAGGGCCGCGATGCGGTTCCGCATGAAGCGCAGGGCGTCCTCGAAGGCGGCGCGCTGCTTGAACTCGGGACCTTCGACGGCCGCCGGATCCTCGATACCCCAATGCGCCGTCATCGGCTGACCTGGCCAGATCGGGCAGGTCTCGCCCGCGGCGTTGTCGCAGACGGTGAAGACGAAATCCATGACCGGTGCGTCGGGCCCGGCGAACTCTTCCCACGACTTTGAGCGCAGGCCGGCGATCGGGATCCCCGCCTCCTCGAGCACCCTGAGGGTCATCGGATTGACGGCGCCCTTGGGCGCACTGCCGGCGGAGTAGCCCCGGAAATGGCCGCTGCCCATCTGGTTGATCA
>JBDSHC010000062.1:0-12036 GCA_039918675.1 Devosia sp. | reverse complement strand
CTCGTCCGGAGACAACGCTGGCGCCTTCGATGCCGATAAACACCCACAGCGTAATCAGCATCGTGCTCTTCACCTGATCGAGGACCGATCCGAGCTTGGGCGTCGCAAGGCCGGTGAAGTCCATGGTAAAGACGTCCATCCGGAAGGCGAGGATCACCACGACGATGAGCAGGATGATCGGCGCGACCTTGGCAATCGTGGTGATCACGTTGGCGAAGGCGGCCTGCTTGACGCCCGACAGGATGAGCGCATGGATCAGCCAAAGTACCGCCGACGCGCCAAGCACCGCTTGCCACGTATTGCCGTCACCGAAGGGCGGGTAGAAATAGGAGAGCGCGCTGAACATCACCACCGCGTAAGAGACGTTGCCGATCCATGCGGATAGCCAATACCCCCACGCGCTGTTGAAACCGACGAACGGGCCGAAGCCGGCCTTGGCATATGCGTAAGGCCCCGAGTTGAGCTCCGGCTTGCGCGTGGAAAGGCCCTGATAGACGAAGGCGAGCGCGAGAATGCCGATGCCGCTGATTGTCCAGCCGATGATTATGGCGAGCGGTCCGGCGCCGGCAGCAAGGTTCTGGGGAAGGTTAAAGACGCCCGAGCCGATCATCGAGCCGATGACGACAGCCGTCAGCGCTCCAAGACCCAGGACCCCCTGAGAGGGAGAGTTCAGCGCACTAAACTGCGTCGAGCCAGTCGCTTGATCAGATGACGAGATAGCCATGGTGCTGTGCCGAACGTCGGCCCTCATGTTTTCGGCGGGGTTCGCTTGGCCGGATCTGCGGAGCTCTCCATCACTGCAAAGACCGGTGGTGAGTATCGCCACCGTTCTGGGCCGTGCTGAAGCAACCGAAAGCTATTGAAGAACGATCGGTGCGGCGAGGGACGGAAAATACTCAACGAACGGACGGCGCAAGTCGGCTCGATAGCAGCACCGCGGCGGCCTGCGTAGTTTCCGAGTCTAGCCGCGCCTAGGCTTCGCACCAGAGCTACGACTATTTCAGCCTCGCGGCCTACTCCGGCGCTGCGACGACCCTAGCCAGGCGACCCTAGCCAGGCGACTGCGGCTGACTACTGGCCACGCTAAGACGGCTACGGGAAGTGCGCATGCACCGGCCGCTTCACGCATCCTCTGACTACCCTTTGTGTTCGCCTAGGTATTTTCCGGCTCTGCCTTCGCCGTCACGCTGGGCCCAAAGACAAGTGATCCTAGGCACGGTCGATCGCGAAAGGTTCGCAATGCAAAATAGAACAAGAAACTATTATGCCGCGAATTTTCGGGCGACCGTAGGCCGACGCAGGTCTGGAACTGAACCCGATGGAAGACCAAGATGGCCAATACCGAACGCAACAGTCCCGACCAACTGGGCTTAAGACTGCCCCAGCCTCAGCCGCGGGTTGATCCAGCGTCGCGGCCTTTCGTCGGCAACGAATCTGTGGACGACAATCTTGTCGAGTGCGCACAGGTCGCAATATGGAACGCTATCGGTCGCGCCGAGCGTTTGATCGACCTGTCCATCAGTGGCGGCGTCGCCACACTGAGCGGTGTGCTGCAAAGTGGCGCGCAGCGGCAGGCGGCAGAGGTAGCCGTCGCCACCGTGACGGGGGTGAGCACAGTAATAAACACAATAGAGGTTTTGGAGACGCTGCAGGCCGCGATCGAGCCCGGTCCCGGCGCGATTTTGATCGACACACCGTTTGCTGCCGAGGTCCCGAACGCGCCCTACGCCTATGTGGTTCGATATTGCGGCATAGACGAGGTATCGCTGTCGTCGGCGATCCGGCAGGCCGTGGGCGAGCTTGACGCTCTGTTTGTCGCGAATAGTCTGTCACTCCCGGCAGCCCTCGTGGTTAGTTACAAAAATCGTCAATCGACGACGATTACTGTCGAGATCGGCATGGCATCGCCGGGTGCCAATATATTGAGGAGCGACGATGTCCACGTTGGACACACTCCTACTGGCCCCATGATCAAGACCGACGCTGCCGCGGGCCTCAAAGGCCTACTCGAGGCGATGGAACAGCTGACCATGATGGCTCGCGCACGCGGTGTGACACCTATCGATGGCTGGTCTCAGCGGTTTGAGAGCCCGACCTTTCGGCCATGGACGGGCCATCCCGCCGGTCCTCTCTTTCTTGCGGTGCGCGAGACGCCGCCAAAGGGTCGGCCGACGAAACCACAGCTATGAAAGCTCCGTTGGGCAAGATCAATGCGGCGAGGCCCAAGGCCCACCGTGTCGCACCAGGAAACGCGTTGGCAGCGCCTTCTGGCGGTCGGAGCAGGCTGCCAATGGTGGATGTAGCGTTGGCCGATACCGGAGAGCATCGTGCTGAAGTCCGAGGCAAGTTGCTGAACCGATCCGCGCGCTCATCGTCGTCATCAGTTTCCTGCGACTTGGACTATCGTGGCCCATGCCACGCCCGCCGGCCAACCTCAGCGATCGCTCAAACTATGCCGCCTGCTCTCGCCTGACACTTCAACAGAACCCGGAGAAGCAACATGACCAACGCCGACGACAAGACCCCTTGGAAGGCCCTAACAGAACAGCTCGAGATTGCGGGGCACCGGCTGCTCGAGACCGTGACTGGACTTGCCGCAGAAGGGAACGTTCGCAGGCTCAGAATTCGTACCGGCACCGGCGAGGTCTTCATGGAGATTCCTCTAACCGCCGGAGCCATCGCCGGAGGAGCAGTCGTCCTCACCGCGCCGTGGCTCGCCGCGATTGGAGCCATCGCAGGTGTGGCAGCCAAGGCGCATATCGAGATCGTTCGAGAGGGTGACGGCCCCGCCAAGGACGCGTGACCTCAGCAGTGACTCTAGAGGCAGCGGGTGCGCTGAGGCCCATTGTGAACCTGTGGCGCCCGCTGCCTGCCTCCTGCCTGTTGGCGGCGACGATCCACCGGCCGCCCTTGGCGTCTGCCAGCACGGCAACCTATCGGTTAGTGGCGCATTGGCGATTGTCTATTCCCTGCGTTCGTCGCAGCGCGTTCCCCGCCGATTTCGCCTACCCGACATCACGCGTCTCCCGCTGTGATCGAACCCGATCATTTGTGTGGCCGCAAACGAGGTCTCCCTCGCCATGAAGGCTCTTGTCTATCTCGGTCCCGGTACGAAAGCCCTGCAGGACCATCCCAAGCCGACCCTTTCGGCTCCAAGCGATGCTATTGTTCGGGTGACCAGAACAACAATCTGTGGAACCGATCTGCATATCCTCAAAGGCGATGTCCCAACCTGCACGCCAGGCCGTGTGCTGGGCCATGAAGGCGTTGGTGTTGTTGAGGCAGTGGGGGCAGGGGTATCCACGTTCAAAGTGGGAGACCGCGTGCTGATCTCGTGCATCACGTCATGTGGAAAATGCAGCTATTGCCGCAAACAGATGTACTCCCACTGTACGACGGGAGGGTGGATCCTCGGCAATAGGATCGACGGCACTCAAGCCGAGTTTGTTCGCATTCCTCACGCCGACACGAGTCTCTATCCAATCCCGGAGGGAGCCGACGAAGAAGCGCTGGTGATGCTTAGCGACATTCTGCCTACGGGCTTCGAGTGTGGCGTCCTCAACGGCAAGGTCGAACCGGGCAGCACAGTCGCAATCGTTGGCTCCGGACCGATTGGCCTCGCGGCACTTCTAACTGCGCAGTTCTACTCACCGGCTGCGATCATCGTGATTGACCTCGATGACAGTCGGCTCGCCGTGGCAAAGCGCTTCGGCGCTACCTCGACGCTTAACAGCTCCGATGTAAGCCTGCTCGAGGCCTTCATGAAGCTGACCGGCGGGCGTGGCGCCGACACCGTCATCGAAGCCGTGGGCATCCCCGCAACGTTCGAACTCTGCGAGCAACTTGTGGCACCAGGTGGCACGATCGCCAATGTTGGTGTGCACGGCAAACCGGTGGCGCTGCACCTTGAGGGTCTCTGGGACCGAAACATCACAATCACCACGCGGCTGGTCGACACGGTCAGCACGCCGATGCTGCTCAATGTCGTCCAATCCCAGAAACTAGACCCGCTTCTGCTGATTACTCATCACTTCAAGCTCGACCAGATTATCGACGCCTATGAGGTCTTTGGACACGCCGCCGAAACGCAAGCGCTCAAGGTGATCATCGAAGCATCGTCGCCCTCAGCGTGACCCGACCTCACTTTTTGAAAGCCAATGCTTTGACACTCGCGCTAATGGGCCTGCTCGCTGTGGTTGTGGTTTTCGTCGTGGTGGTGCCGCCGATTCTGTCTCTGCAGTTCCAAACCAAAATCGAGGCCCTTCGCAAGATTGTCATTGCCACCCAGACGTCTTCGTTACCCGACCAGAACGCCATTCCCGAGATGATGAAGGCTTTTGCGCTGCGCAATGGCGGAACGGCCGGCGGCCCCCCTACCGTGTCGATGTCCCAGAGCGATCAAATGCGGTCAGGACCGGATGCGACCTTCTTTGAACTAGAGGCTACCCAGCTTTCGGGCACCCGCGATCCGGGCTTCGTCTGGGAGGCCACCGCAATCATGGCCGCAGTGCTGCCAATGCGCGTGGTCGACTCGCATGTCGGGGGTAAGGGCTGGCTGGAGGTGCGGATCGCCGGTGCGATCCCGGTAGCGAGCGAGCGTGGCTCGGATGCCGACAAGGGCGAGATTATCCGCTTCCTCGCCGAATTGGCATGGAACCCCGACGGCATCCTCAACGCGACGGGGCTGCGCTGGCGACAGATAGACCCGCGAACGATCGAGGTCTCCATCGATACGACGGATGGTGTGGTGGCGGTCCGCCAAACGTTTGATGCCGATGGCGACATCGTAGCGATCGAGACGGATGATCGTCCCTATCAGGTGGACCGAACGGCGGTCCCGACGCGCTGGGTCGGTCGCTTCTGGGACTATGCTCAGTTCGGTCGCTACAGGCTTCCCCGCCGCGGCGAAGTGGCCTGGGTCCTCCCGCGGGGCGAGTTTGTCTATTTTCGCGGTATCGTGACGGCCTTTGGGCCGACGGCTCAGCCTTGACATGGTGCGTCAGCGGCCGACCATGGACGGGACCAGAACGAGATGTGCGGAACGGCGCCCGATCGCAGGTCGCTCCATTCGGCGTCTCGTCCTCGACTAGCTCTGCATTGACCCGTGCAACAGCATGTCCACGGCACGCTCCATCGAACCGGCGAGAGTCACTGCCCCACCATTGACGAAGAAGATCGCATCGGCGGTATCGATGGTGTTGAGCCGGTGCGCGATGATAATGCGTGTCGTGGTTGGGGGTAGGCGCTTCAGGATGTCCTCGAGCAGCTGCTCGGTGACGGTATCGATGTTGGCGGTTGCCTCGTCGAGGATCAGGATCTCGGGGTTTCGGAGCGCGGCGCGAATGAAGGCGATAAGCTGTTTCTGGCCAAGGCTCATCGCATCGCCGGTCGCCGAGACTTTTGTCTCGAGGCCGTCCTCGAAGCGAGCAAAAAGGCCCGAGAGGCCCGCATCGTCGAGGGTCTTGCGCAGTGCCTCGTCGGAAAGTGGGGCGTGCCGCGCATTGCCATAGAGGATGTTGTCGCGGACCGTCCCGGTAAACAGAAACGGCTCCTGGAGGATGAAGCCGATTTTTTCGGCGCGCTCCTCGGGCGTATGAGCGCGAATGTCCTTGCCGGCGAGCAGTACGGTTCCCTCAGTCGGATCGAAGAGCCGGGCCATCAGCGAGGCGGTTGTGGTCTTGCCGCCGCCGGTCGGGCCAACCAGCGCATAGATCTTGCCGCGCTCGAGAGCAAAGCTCACGGATTTGAGGACGTCGGCGCCGTCGGGATAGCGGAACGAGACGCCGTCGAACGCCATCACGGCCGTCGAGGCGGTTTGCTCGGCGGGAACGATCGCCATGTCCGAGTTGAGCGCGAGAACTTCCGAAATGCGGTCGAGGCCAGCCAGCGCCAGTTGCAGCGATGACCAGATGCTCGCGAGCTGGCGCAGCGGGTTGTAGAAATTGTTGACGTAGAGCAGGAAGCCGATAAGCAAGCCCGCCGTCAGGTCGCCGGCCGAGATCATCCAGATGCCGTAGCCAAGGACAATGAGCTGGCCGAGATTGTAGGCGAGGCCGTAGATCGGGATAAAGACGTTGCTGGCGATGCCGGCGCGGATCGAGGCAGCGTAGTTGGCGCTGTTGGCCTCGGCGAATTTTGCGCGGAAATAATCGAGCCGGTTGAAGGCGACGATGACCTTGAAATTGGCCAGGCTTTCCTGGATCTCGCCGCTGAGGCTGCCGAGGGTCTGGAGGCTCTTGAAGCTGGCGCGCTTGACCCAGCCGCCAACGAACTGAGTGACGCCGAGCACCGCGACCGCCGGCAGCAGAGAAGCACTGCCGAGCCGGACGTTGAGCACCAGCAATAGGATGCCCGCCCCGACAATCAGGGCGGCGTTGCCCAGGAACTGCATCAGCGCCTGGGCAAAGAACTGGTTGAGCTTGTCGGTGTCGTTGTTGATGCGCGAGATCAGATCGCCCGAGCGATTCTGATTGAAGAAGGCGACCGGCAGGTCCTGCAGCTTGTTAAAGATCGCGTTCCTGAGGTTGAACAGGATGCGGCGACCGACGCCGCCCATCGTGCGGGTCTGGGTGTACGCCGCGAACAGCCCGACGATGTAAACGGCAAGCAGGATGCCGCCCCACAAAAGAACGCCGTTATAGTCCTTGGTGGCGATGTAGCTATCGACGGTGTGACCGATGATCAGTGGCGAGACCAATGCGGTGGTCGACGAGATGAGGACAGCGGTGAGGGCAACAAAGACGTTGCGGCCCTCGCCCTTCATCAGCGGCAATAGCCGCGCCAGCGCGGTCCAGACGGGCTCTTTGGTCTGGCTCGCTTCGGAGGTGTTAAGCCTGTAGCTCATAGTCCTCGGTGCTCTGCTGGGATCTGTAGATCTGGATATATTCGGGCGAGGCGTGGATCAGCTCGTCGTGGGTGCCGGTGGCGAGCACCTTGCCCTCCATCAGCAGCACAATCTGGTCGTAGTCTTCGACCGGCGCGATCTTCTGGGTCACCGAGACCAGCGTGATACCAGGATAATTTTGTCGGACATTGGCCAGGATCTTCCGCTCGGTACGCTGGTCAACACGGGCGGTGAAATCATCAAGCAACAGCACCTTGGGGTTCAGCGCGAGAGCTCGTGCCAGCATGATGCGCTGCTTCTGGCCGCCTGAGAGCGAGGTGCCGCGCTCAGAAATGATGGTGTCGAGTCTCTGCGGCAGGGTCGCGATGAAGTCGCCGAGCTCGGCGGTGTCGATGGCCTTGCTGAGGCTCTTGTCGTCGACGATATTGGAGAAGGCGATGTTCTCGCGCAAACTCAGGTTGAAGGTGACACTGTCCTGGAACACCAGCCCGACCTGACGGTGTAGCGCCTGCTTGTCGTAGGACTCGAGCGGCTCGCCATCATAGGTGATGCGGCCGGCCTGCGGTTCGATCAAGCCACTCATGGCGTAGAGCAGTTGCGTCTTGCCGGCGGCGGTCGGGCCGATGACAGCCGTGCGGGTACCGGCGCGGGCGACAAAACTCACATCTTCGAGCGCTTCGCGCTGGCCGTAGCGTACCGACAAACCCGTCACCTCGATGTCACCGCGAAGCTCGCGGTCGAGCGTGCCAGCGGCTTTCGGCGCGGGGGCGTTGAGCACCTCTGCGATGCGGCCGTAGGAGGCCTGGGCCTGCGCCACGACGTTGCTCATGAAGCCGATGATGAGGATGGGGAAGATCAGGATCGCGAGATAGGAGTTGAAGGCTGTAAATTGGCCCAGCGTCATGGCCCCCGTGATCACGAGGTGCCCACCGAAAGCGAGAATCACGAGCGTCGCCAGATTGGTGACGAAAATGATGGTCGGGATGAGCCCCGCAAACAGCCTGAGGATGCTCATGCCGATGCTGAGCGCCTCGCCATTGGCGGCGAGGAATTTCTGGTATTCAGCCTGCTGCGAGTTGACCAGCCGGATCAGCGACGAGCCGAGGATCGACTCGTTGATCACCTTGTTCAACCAGTCAATAGCACCCTGGGCCTTGCGGAACTGGGCGCGGACCCGGGTAAGCACCACATAGAATGTGACCGCGATCACCGGCACGACGGTCAGCACGGCAAGTGCGAGTTGCCAGTTGATGAGCAGCAGCAGGACGCTGGCGCCGACGATCAGGAACAGCGACGATACGATCGAGGCGATTGCCTGCGAGACGAAATTCTTGATCGCATCGACGTCGGAGGTGAGGTTAGTGAGTAGCCGTGCCGGCGACACGGTCTGCACATAGGCGAAATCCTGCTGCGCAATGCGGCCGACGAGGCGCTGGCGGAGGTCACGCGCGACGCGCTCGGAGGTCAGTGTCTGAACGACGCTCTGGACATAGGTGAAGCCGAAGATGCCGAGCGACACGGCAACGAACTCTAGGATCAGCGGCAGGAGGCCGAAGCCGGGCGCAGCGAAACTGTCCATGGCGTGGGCGATGAACTGCGGGACGACGAGGTTGAGCGCGTTCCCGACGATGGTTAGGGCTACCAGCAGGCAAACCCACACCCAGTAGGGCCGGAGTAGGGCGAGCAGGTTGTTCGATTTATCGGATGCCTCGGGCCTTACATCAACCGCCATGCCACGCTCCCAAGTCAATCGCCCCGCTTTTGCTCCCGACGCAGGTCAGAGGCGGACCTCGCGCCAGGCCCAAACCACCAGCACTGCACCAACCAGCGCGAAGACCAGGAGGATGATGGCATCAAAGACCGCCAGCGCTCCGAGGTGGAAGCCGATGAAGGCGCCGGCGATGCCGACGAGCGCACTGGTGAGTTCAGCGCGACGGCCGCCCGCGATCTGCCTGGTAAGCCATGATGGACGGTTCACACGTAGGGCGCCAATACCTACGACTATGCCAATCACCACAACGAGCAAAATAGTCAGCGTCGGATTCATATCTTTTCTCCACGCCCGGAACGGACGACTCGATAGAAATCGGACCTTATTGGAATTGCGAGGGGAAGTGTGTCGCATTGCGACACTGCTAGGCTGACCGGGGGACGAACTGTTACCTCACAACCCGCCAGCATGGAGCTCGGGCGTTTCAACGTCGGCCATTGGCCTCGACGGACGGCGACTTGGCCGACGCACTTCGCCTCCGTCCGTCTGCGG
The DNA here is from genome assembly GCA_039918675.1 of Devosia sp. Taxonomy (GTDB): domain Bacteria; phylum Pseudomonadota; class Alphaproteobacteria; order Rhizobiales; family Devosiaceae; genus Devosia_A. The sequence continues at coordinate 2,929 of JBDSHC010000062.1, read as the reverse complement.
CAGTGGTCGCCTAAGGCCGCCTCTCCCTCGGAATCGTCGCATCAAGCGAGAAATGCTTCGCGTTTGCGATTTTGCGGGCTCTGGGGCTCATGATCGAGGAACGATTGCAAATCAGTAAGTTCTACAACCCCACCCGACCATCTGTTTGGAACGTGGCGCGCAAAACGCCGGCCGCCTTTGTCAGTGAAAAGTAGCCACTGATCACCATTGCCGCTGGTGTAAAACAAGTCGCCATCCGGACTCGGCCGATCGCCAGATCACCACCTTCGTCACCTATTAATGTCGCGCAGAGGCTAGACAGCAGCTCCGAAAAGCCGGCCGATCCCCGCGGTGAGCGCCAACGCGAGTGCGCCCCAAAAGACAACGCGTATGGCAGCACGTGTCTTATCAGCGCCTCCGGCTTGGGCGCCCAGGGCGCCGAGAATGCCGAGAAAAATCAGCGCCCCGATGGCGACGGCTGGCACCAGCCACGCGGCTGGAGCAACAAACACCGTCAACAGCGGTAGCGCGGCGCCGATTGCAAAGCTCAGTGCAGACGCGAGTGCAGCCTGAATCGGGCGGGCCGTCGTGATCTCGGAAATTCCGAGTTCATCGCGCGCGTGCGCCCCAAGCGCGTCCCTCGCTGTCAACTGGTCGGCGACCTGCAGCGCCAGGACGGGGTCAAGTCCACGTGCCACATAGATCTGCGCCAGTTCCTGGCGCTCTGCCTCCGGCGTCTCGGCAAGTTCGCGTCGTTCGCGTGCCAGGTCCGCGCGCTCAGTATCCGATTGAGAGCTGACCGAGACATATTCTCCGGCAGCCATCGACATTGCGCCGGCGACGAGTCCGGCGACGCCGGCGACAACGATCGTTCTTGTATCCGCGGCGGCCGCCGCAACGCCTACGATCAGGCTGGCCGTTGATACGATTCCGTCATTTGCGCCGAGCACGGCCGCCCGAAGCCAGCCGATGCGATCGACGGCGTGGTTCTCGGCATGCAGATGCAGTCTGGTCATCCTAACTCCGCGCGACGTTGGGGATTGATCAAGTAAACGCTAGCGATCTGGGAAAAGCATTCGGCTTAAAGTTTCGTCTTTCATCACGATGTGATGGAACATGGCTGCTCCCGCATGGACAAAAACAAGCACCAAGAAGACTGGCTTGGCCAAAGAGTGAATGTCACCAAACCGGTCCGACACGTAAAGCGTGAGCAGCCCCAAAATGGGCACTGCAAACAAGAGAGCATAGAAAAGCCAGTGCATACCCGATGCCGCATATTCTGCCCATGACGGCGGCTTGGCCAAGCTAGGGGGCGTTCCTCGCCAAACGCGGTAGAACAGACGTATGGCGACGAGTGCCAGGATCGAGAGACCGACCCAGTAGCGGGCGCTTCCAAGGAACGCGTTTTTTGGCGACACGGCCTCGCCTTCTTGGGCAGCGTCAACGACGGAGGTCATGCTCTCGCCGAAAACTATCTGAAAAACCACCATCGCAGCGATGAGCCAGTGTAGCCCAATTTGTACTCGGGAGTACCGAGTGCCGTGACCCTTCCAACCATGTCCGTTGTCCGTTCTTCCATCCGAGGGTGACCTTGGAAGAACATCTGGACCTAAGACCTGACACGGGGCTTACAGAGAGCCGTTGTGCAGAGGGTCGTTGACGGTTCGATGCCCTAGTTGCGAAAATCCAGCAGCGCGCTGAAGCCGTCAATGCGATCAGGGGCCGGCGATGCGAGCCGGAGGTACCCGCCGGCCTGGTTCATCAGCGTGTCGACGATTGCGAGACCGAGCCCAGAGCCCTGTGAGTCCGTTTTGCCGCGAGCAAACCGCACTATCAGTTGCTGCATTGTTTGAGGCGGGACAACTGGGCCACCACTGACGATCTCCACCGAGCCAGTATGGATGATAACCTTGATCCCTTGCATCGCCATGTAGGTGCGCATTTTCAAGCAGGTTGCGCAGCGCGATGCCAAAGGCATCTATGTCAATGGGGGCCGTGAGTGTCGCATCGTTGTCGATGATAAGATCGATCCGGTTCGTGATGCCATCGGCACGCCGGGCGTCTTCAACCAGCACTCTGACAGCGGGAAGCAAGTCGACCGGATCGGCGACTGACGAAATGGCGGCGTCGGCGCGCGACAGCTGCAGGAGCTTGTCGGAGAGGGCACCGAGCCGCAGCAGTGGCCGGAACGATCTTGAGATAGCCGCATGCCCGCTAGTTTTCGATCCACTGGGATGAAAAGGTGACGGCGAGATGGGGCTCTGGCTTTGGGAGTCTGCGGTCAAGCGTACCCGTCCCAAGGTAGGCGACCGTCTTGAGACCGAATTGCGCAGCAATGCGGGCGAGGAGGTCCGGAATCTCCTCCGACTGTCGGACATTTCCAATGCTGGTAAGCATCTCATCGATGCCGGTCATCTGCCGTCCACCTGAACGCAAGTCGGCACTGAATTGCTACGGAGCGGAGCGAGTCGGACGGTTGTGCTGATGGGCTTGGCGTGACCACCAGCCCGGTGGAGCGCCTTTGATAGTCCGATCCGGGGACCTGCTGAAGGCGCGAGGCGACCCGTTTCCGGAACCGCCTCGCTAACTAAATCGTCAGCTTTGATTGGCGTCAAAAGCACTTGGTCATTCCGACGGTCGAGTCCATCGACGCCACGCCAGCCACGGGCTTATCGGTCACAAGTTCGACCCCCAAGTTCGTGAACCCCAGCCGTCCGGGGTGAAGGCACAAGGGTTGACGCATTTTCCGGCGACACGTCCGCAGACAACGAGGCGACCTGTTTCGAGGCCGCCTCCTCACTGAGCCCTACGCCGAAATTGTGGAGGTCAACCCCAGCACTTGGTCGCTCCGACCTTGCTGTCGAACGATGTCAGGCCTGCTACAGGCTCATTCGTCACCAGCCAAGATTCCAGGTAATCCGGTTCGGCCATTACTGGCGGTTTCTCCCCG
>JBDSHC010000061.1:0-12311 GCA_039918675.1 Devosia sp. | reverse complement strand
TTGTCGCTGAGAACTGACTTGGCCATCGGGGTAACTCCTTACCCCACCTATATAAGAGTCGGGATTGGGTACGTCAAGTAGAACATGCGGTTTATGTTCCTATTGTAGGATCAAAGTCAAGAACAATGGTCGAAGAATGCCTTAAAAAGGAATAGGACCAGCGTCCGTGAGGATGCTGGTCCTATTGTCCTGGACGGACAACCCGGCCCGTGGGCCGGAGCCGTCGTTACTTCTTCGCGGCTTTCTTGGCCGGGGCTTTCTTAGCCGGGGCTTTCTTGGCGGCGGCCTTCTTGGCCGGGGCCTTCTTCGCTACGGCCTTCTTGGCCGGGGCTTTCTTGGCAGCGGCTTTCTTAGCCGGCGCGGCTTTCTTGGCGGGGGCCTTTTTGGCGGCGGCTTTCTTGGCCGGGGCCTTCTTGGCGGCAGCCTTCTTCACCGGTGCCTTGGCAGCGGTGGCGGGCTTCGCAGCCGTCTTCTTGGCGGCGGGCTTAGCGGAAACCGACGGAGCCTTCGCAGCGGCCATCGGCATGGACTTGGTTTTGCCACGGAGGGCGTCACGGATTTCGGTCAAGAGAACTTCTTCCTTTGTTGGAGCTGGTGGTTGTGCGGGCGGAGCCGCAGCCTGTTTATTCTTCATCGTATTGATGCCCTTCACGACGAGGAACAAGACGAAGGCAACAATGGTGAACTTTACAACCGCATTGATGAACAAACCGATATTGAGCGTAGCGACGCCAGAGTCCTTTGCGGCTGCAAGGGAAGTGACTGCAACGTTGTTCGGATTGTTTAGAACGACGAACAGGTTCGAAAAGTCGAGCCCGCCCAGGATGAGTCCGATTACGGGCATGAAGACGTCATCGACGAGGGAGGAGACGATGGCGCCAAAAGCCGCGCCGATGATAACACCTATGGCAAGGTCTACGACATTACCTTTGATGGCGAAATCACGGAACTCCTTGAGCACTGACATGGGGACCCCTCTTTTTGGCTGCCCACATATTTGCGCCGCCAACCCTCTGGGCGACGCATTGCAAATCAGGAGATTCGCAACGAGCGCAGAATCATGCAGATCGCGGCGAAATGCAATGGTCCGACTTAGTGTCAACTTGCAGGCGGGCGCTCTCCAGAGGATAGTTCCACCAGCGCCGCTCTAGAATGGCGACCGGACGCCGACCATGGACCCAACCCCCAACGCCGAATCCAGTCTTCGCCGGGCGGTCGATTTCGTCCCGCAGGGACTCGCCGTGTTCGACGCCGATCTGCGGCTGGTGACGTCCAATTCCCGCTATCGCGAGCTGCTCGACCTGCCGGTCGCGCTGGTCCAGTCTGGAACAGCACTCTATGATATGGCGCTTTATGTCGGCAGGAGGGGCGATCTTGGCCCTGGCGACCCGATGCAGCTGGCCGTGGCGCGGGTCGAGACGCTTACAAGTGCCTCTGGCTCCATATCGCAACGCATTGGAAAACAAGGGCAAACCATCGAATTTCATTCGGCACGCCTGCCCGATGGCGGGGTGGTGGTGAGCTTCGCCGATGTGTCGGCCCGGGTGGATGCCGAGGGTGCCCTGGAGCGGGCAAATGCCACCCTCGAAGGCAGGGTTTCGGAGCGTACGGCAACCCTGCTGCGGGTCAATGCCGAGCTCGAGACGGCGCGCAAGAAGGCCGACACCGCCAACCGGGACAAGACGCGCTTCCTCGCAGCCGCCAGTCACGATCTGCTGCAGCCGCTCAACGCGGCACGCCTCTACACCGCAACCCTGTTGGAGCGTTCCAGCGGGTCCGAGCTGGGACCGCTCGCGCACTCCATCGAGGCCTCGCTAAATGCTGTGGAAGAAATCATGTCGGCGCTGCTCGACATGTCTCGCATCGACTCGGGAGCGCTGAAACCGCAACCGCGATCGTTCCAGGTGCGCGATTTGATTCAGAAGGTGGCGGTCGAATTCGCACCCGCCGCGCGCGAGAAATCGATCCGCCTGACGCTCGTCGACAGCTCCGGCGTCGCCTTCGCCGATCGCGCGCTGGTCGCCCGCATCGTCCAGAACCTCGTCTCCAACGCCATCAAGTACACGCGGCCGGGTGGTGGCGTGCTGGTCGGATTGCGGCGGCGCGGTGGCCGCGTCCGCCTCGACGTCGTCGACACCGGCATCGGCTTCAACCGCGAGCAGCACGGATTGCTGTTCGCGGAATTCTCGCGGCTCGAGCAGGGCGCGCGCATGGCGCAGGGTCTCGGCCTCGGTCTGTCGATCGTCGAACGACTGGTCAACGCGATGGGGCTCACGATGGAACTGGCAAGTGTCGAGGGCAAAGGCTCGCGCTTCTCGCTCTATCTGCCGAAGGGCAAGATCGAGAAGCAGGCCGCGCCCGAGCCTGTGCGGCAGGAGCCTGCGACGAGCCTTGTTGGCCTCAGGATTCTGTGCGTCGACAATGAGCGCGCGGTGCTCGATGCGATGGAAGGGCTGATGTCGGGCTGGGGCTGTGATGTGCGCTCAGCCCGCTCGCTCAAGGATATCGACAAGGATGGACTGCTGATCGGCTGGCTGCCCGACCTGGTGCTGATGGACTATCATCTGGACCAGACGTCGGGTCTCGATGCGGTCGAATGGCTGCGGCACAATGTGGGCGGCCATTTGCCCGCTGCACTGGTGACCGCCGATCGTACGGCGGCCGTTCGAGCCCTCGCCGAAGAGCGCAACATCGCTGTCGTGACCAAGCCGGTGAAACCCGCAGCGCTGCGCGCGGCGATCAGCGGCCTCGCCACACAGCGTGTGCCCAAGGCGATCCTCAAGGGATAGGACGAGGGTCTCTTAACCTCTCGTTAAGATGCGTTCGAGCCGAGCAGGGCCTCGAACTGCCCCTTCTCGATCCTGGCTGCGGCGATGACCGCCTGGGTGCGGCTGTCGACGTCGAGCTTTTGCAGAATAGAAGAGACGTGCGCCTTGACCGTCGCCTCAGAGATCGAGAGCTCATAGGCGATCTGCTTATTCATCAGCCCGCCGCTCAACATCATCAGCACGCGGATCTGCTGTGGCGTCAGTGTCGAGAGCCGGCGCACGAAGCCGGACTGCTCGTCGTCGCCGGCAAGGCTCACCCCGGCCGGTACGAAGATCTCGCCCTTCAACACGGTGTCGATGGCGCTTCTGATGTCGCTCGGTCCCACCGATTTAGGCAGATAGCCCGCGGCTCCGAGCTCGAACGTACGGCGGATGATCTTGGGGTCCTCGACCGCCGAAATGATCATCACCGGCACATCGGGGTATTGCGCGCGGAGCAGCAGCAGCCCGGAAAACCCATGCGATCCGGGCATGTTGAGGTCGAGCAGAACCAGATCGCAGTCGCGATTGGCTTCGAGTGCGGCGCTGAGCGCGGTGAGGTCGCCGGCCTCCTCCACGCTCGTTCCCTCGGTGCCCGCCAGCGTCTGGCGCAGCGCGGCGCGGAACAGCGGATGGTCGTCGACAATGATGATGCGGCGGCTCATGGCACCCCTCGATTTGTCCCTGCCTTTAGCAAGAAGGCGGCCCAGCTTCCATTGCCACTTAGGGCGAATGGCCGCGGGAGTTGCAAATTGCATCGGCACTTAACCCGTTCTTTACCATGTTCTTGAGACAGTGCGCGCTGAACCCGGCTCTTTCGTTTTGCGTCGGACCCCCAGTTTTTTTGGTGCTTGGGAATAGATCCATGGCCCGCGCGTATCAGCAGTCCCAGCCAGTCGATTACGACCGTGACCACAGCCCTGCCGAATGGCAGTCGCTGCGCAGCGAACTCGTGGCGCTTCTCGATCAGGTCGATGGCCAGGTCTCGCGGTCCCGTGACTCCTCGCTCAGCGAGCGGATGCGCGATCTGCGCATGGAGATGAGCGACGCCGAGCAGAACCCGTCGTCGCGCCACCGCGACGCGCTGAAATCCGTGCAGCGCCAGATCAACCGGTTCGAAGAGCCCGCGCCGCAGATGGCGCCCAATCCGCGCGACACGCTGCAGGCCGCGATCAACCAGATCCGATCTTCGCAGAGCGCGCCGATGCGCCAGGCCAACGCTGCTCCCGCTCCGCAGCAGCCGATGCAGCGCGCACCGGAAGGCCCGATGCTCGAACGGCTGGCGCAAGGCGTAACCGGACTCTCGTCCCGCCTCGAGCGGCTCGAAGGGGAAATCAAAGCGCAGATCAAGACCGGCGCCAATGTGAAGGATGTGGCCGACCAGGTCGCGCAGCTCGCCCATGTCGTCGAATTGCTGGCCGGTGCGGTGGGCGAGACCGGACAGGTCAAGCGGCTCGAAGGCCAGATCGCGAGCCTCGGCAAGATCATGTCGCAGGGCCGCGAGATGGATATCTCGACCCTCACCCGCCGTCTCGATGATGTCGCTTCGACCGTCGGCAAGCTGGCGGAGCTGCAGGTTCACTATGCCGACAAGGTGCAGAACCCGGTCGAAAGCGACGCGTTCAAAGACGGGATGCGTTCGATCGAAACGAGCGTGCGCAATGTCTATGACCGGATCGATGCACTGGAGCGCAATTCGTCGCTGACGCCCAGCGATCTCGAACACGTCACGAGCGAGATGGCGCGCTTCACCGAGACGATGCGCGAGAACGGCCATACGCCGCACAATCTCGTCGAGCTGGTCGATGCGCTGAATTCGCGCATCTCCGATATCGAAAGCGGCGACCGGCTGCTGCATGGTCTGCGCAAGGATCTTGCGGCGCTGCGCGATGCCGTCGTCAATTCGATGATGCCGCGCTTCGACGCGATCGACGAGCGCCTCGAAGCGCTCGGCACGCGCGAAGATATGGCCGAGATCGGCCGGCAGATCGGCGTGCTCAGCGAGCGCATCATCGACCGCCCCGCCGACAATGGCATCAACCAGCTCGAAGCGCAGGTGCGCCAGCTTGTTGCCCGGATGGACCAGACCGGCGAGCAGCTCACCGGCCTCGCCAAGCTTTATTCGGGCGAGCCGGGCGTCAGCCCTGCGGTGGGTGGTTTCGATTTCGACGCCATGGCCGAGATGGTCGCGACGCGCGCTGCCGATGCGGTATCGCGCACCGCGCCGGGCAGCTCGATCAACGACACGATGACCAGCCTCGAAAGCCGCATCGCGACGATGCTGCAGTCGATGCATCGGGATAATGAGACCAGCGATTTCGGCGGCATGCAGGCCGGCATAAACGAAGTCAATGAGCGCCTGCGCCGGCTTGAATCCTCGCTGATGGCGCGCGGTTCGGGCGAACCCGCCGCCGACATGGTGCGCAAATCCGACATCGAAGCGATCATCGCGGAAGCCGATGTGCAGATGCCGCCGCAGCCGCTGCGGCCGCGCACCGACATCATGCCGCGCAGCCCCGCTGCCGAGGCGCCACTCAACGCGCCTGCCTTCCCCGCGCCGACCATGGACGCCGCGGCGGCGCGCATGCGCCATCCGGGCCTCAACGACGAGAATTCGCTCGCGGCGCGGCACGAGCCCAAGCCAGCGATCGCCGCGCCCACCGGGTTCGATCCCGCGGCGGTCGCAGTGCCGCCGGCTCCGACGCCGAGCGCGGGCTTCTTTGACTCTGCGTCAAGCGCCGCCATCGCGCCGGCCGCTCCCGAAGCTGCGCCGCCCGCCGCGTCGAGCCGCACCACCAACACCTTCATCGAGGCTGCACGCCGCGCTGCGCAGCGTCAGCCGACGCCGCTTCCTGCGGCGCAGTCGAACTCGCTGATTGGCCGCGCGCTGTCGCGGTTCCAGACCGGTGACGACAAGGCCGAGAAGGCGAAGCCGGAAAAGACCAAAGCCGCCAAACCCGAGAAGGCGCCGCGGGCGCTGGCGGGTGACAAGCCGGCACGGACCGAATTCAAGCCGGAACCCGCGATCGAGCCGGCCCCATCGCTCGAAGCGCAAATCCGTGACGAGGGAACCAAGGTCAAAGCCGAGGGTGGCGAGAGCTTCCTGTCGCGCAATCGCCGCACCATTCTGCTTGCCGCCGCCGTGCTCGCCATCGGCCTGATGACGCTCAACCTCGTCGCCCAGCGCATGATGCCCGAAGAGCCGCAGGCCGCTGTCGCGGCACCGATCACCACCGGCGACATCGAGAGCGAAGGCCTCCTCCCCTCCGCTCTCGTGCCGGAGGAAATGGCCGTGGCTCAGGGGCCTGCAGCTCGTGTGATCGACATGGTCGATAGCACGAGCACGGGTTCGATCGATCGCACCGCCGCGCAGGGCTTCACCACCTCACCGCTCGCGACGATGCCGAGCGCTTTTGAAGCTGCGACCGATCTCGCCAATGCGAGCCCCGGCGACATCGCACCACTCGCGCCTGAGATGAGCCCGATCAAAGTCGATCTGCCGCCCGATGGCATCGGCCCGATCGAACTGCGTCAGGCCGCCGCCGACGGCAATGCCCGCGCCCAGTTCGAAGTCGCCGCGATCTTCACCGAAGGCCGTGCGGTGCCGCAGGACTATAAGGCCGCCGCGACCTGGTACGAGCGTTCCGCCGCGCAGGGTTTTGCCCCGGCGCAGTATCGCCTCGGTTCGCTGTATGAAGCGGGCAACGGCGTCGCGAAGGACCTCAACACGGCGAAGCTCTGGTACGAGCGCGCCGCGGAAGCGGGCAACCGCATGTCGATGCACAATCTCGCAGCGATCTATGCCGGCGGCCAACTCGGCAAGCAGCAGTTCGACGCCGCCGCGAAATGGTTCGAGGAGGCCGCCAATCGCGGCCTGACCGACAGCCAGTTCAACCTCGGCATGCTCTATGCGCGGGGCCTCGGCGTGCCGCAGAGCTTAGAGGATTCGTTCAAATGGTTCGGCATCGCGGCCAAGAGCGGCGACAAAGACGCTGCCAAGGCGCGCGACGATATGGCCCGCTCGCTCGACGCCGACACGATGACGCGCCTCACCGACATCGTGAACAACTTCAAGCCCGAGCAGATCGATCTCGCGACGAACTTCGCGCCGATCGGCAGCTGGTCCAAGACCTTCGATCCGGGCGAGACGATCTCGGCTCGCGACATCGTCGCCAGCGTGCAGAGGGTCCTGGGCAAACTCGGTTACGACGTCGGTACCCCCGACGGCATCGCCGGCAGCAAGACCGCCGCCGCGATCAAATCTTTTGAGCAGGCAACGGGCATGAGTGAAGTCGGATTGATCAATCCGCGGCTTCTCGCAGTGCTCGGCAGCCAGCCAGTATGAGATCGTAATGTCTCATTGTCGTCGCAGAGTGGGACGACAGTGGATGGACTGAACTGACGAGGGGCGCGGAATCCCGCGCCCCTTCGTAGTTATTTAGGCCCGCCGTTGCAGATCTACCTGCCGATCGCCGAGCTTTCGATGAACCTCTTCTTCCTGATCGGAATTGGAGGGGCTGTGGGCTTCCTGTCGGGCTTGTTCGGCGTCGGCGGCGGATTCCTGCTGACACCGCTGCTGATTTTCTCCGGCGTCCCCGCACCAGTCGCTGTGGCGTCGGTCACCGGCCAGGTCGCTGCGGCTTCGACATCGGGCGCCCTCTCCTACTATCGGCGCGGTGGCATCGATCTCCACCTCGCGCTCTATCTTATCCTCGCCTCGACCATCGGCGCGATGATCGGGGTCGCCACGTTCTCGTGGCTGCGCTCGGCGGGCCAGCTCGACCTCTTTATCTCGGTCTCTTATCTGCTGCTGCTCGGCTTTGTCGGCACGCTGATGATGATCGAGGCGGTCCGCACGCTCATTCGGCGCCGCTCGGGCGTGGTGACGCGCGACAAGCTTCCGGGCCAGCACAATTGGATGCATGCCCTGCCGCTGCGCATCCGGTTCAAGAAATCGCGTCTCTATATATCTGTGCTGCCGGTGCTCGCCATCGGCGTCTTCATCGGCTGGGTGGGGGCGCTGCTCGGCATCGGTGGCGGCTTCATCCTGGTGCCGGCTCTGGTCTATTTGCTGCGCGTGCCCGGCAATGTCGTGATCGGCACGTCGCTGCTGCAGGTCGTCGCGATGATGTGCGTCACCATGGTGCTGCAATCGGTCACCAGCCAGAGCGTCGACATCATCCTCGCCTTTTGCCTGATGCTGGGTGGCACCGTGGGGGCGCAGTTCGGCGCCTCCGCCGGCAAATATCTGCGGGGCGATCAGTTGCGTGCGCTACTGGCGCTGCTCGTCCTTGCGGTGGCCATCCGCTTCGGGCTGACGCTGGTGTTGCCGCCCTCCGATCCATTCTCGATGGCGATCATCGCGGGGGGGCTCAAATGAGACGTGCTCTCCTCGCCCTCGCACTGATCGTCACCGCGGCGCCTGCCGGTGCGGAGAAGCTTGTCTCGACGGTGTCCAATCCGAACGTTCTCATCACCTCAAGCTTCGATGGCGCGTCGCTCAGCCTCTTCGGCAACATCGAAGCCGATGGCTCCGCCCCCGGCCCCTACAACGTCATCGTCATCGTCACCGGCCCGCTGCAGGATCGGGTGACACGCATCAAGACAAACAATCTCGGTATCTGGTCGAATACGGACCATGTGAACTTCCATCACTTCCCGTCTTTCTATGCGGTCGTTGCGAGCGGCAAGCTTGAGCTTATCGCCGAACCGGAGCTGCTTGCGGCGCAGGCGGTGCGTGCCGAGGACCAGGCCCGCGCCGCATCGCAATCGACCGGGCTCAAAAGCGAGCGCTTCAGCGGCGAGTTGGTGCGGCTGATGAGCGAGGAGAACCATTTCGTGCTGCGCGAGGACGGCGTGAATTTCCTCTCGCCCACCGCATACTCGGTCAACATCGCGCTCCCCAGCGACGTCGCCAACGGCCCGTTTCTCGTTCACACGCTGGTGCTGAGGAACAAGCAACTCGTCGCCGAACGCAGCGAAGGTTTTTCGGTGCGCAAGGCCGGGTTCGAGAATTTCGTGTTCGTCGCGTCGCGCCAGCAGCCGCTGCTGTATGGGCTGATCTGTGTGGTGCTGGCGATTGGTACGGGGTGGCTGGCTGGGGTGGCGTTCCGGCGGTAGGGCATACTCCTATCAGTCCGGTCCTCCTCCCCCTTGAGGGGAGGATAGTGCAGCTTGGCCGTAGGCCTTAGCGAAACTGAGGTGGGGGTTAAGGCCACAAGAACCGAGTTCTGGGCCAACCCCCACCCTCAATCCCTCCCCTCAAGGGGGAGGGAGGCCGGCCCGCAGTGCACTAAATCCCACCCACCAGCCGCTTGGTGCTCACAGGGTACAGCCGGCTCTTGCCGATCATCGTCACTTCCAGCGATCCGTGGTCGAACAGTCCGGCGAAGCTGGCGCCGAGGATATTCATGCTACCTGTGCCCGAACCATAGGCGGGCAACACCAGCACCTTGCCATCATGCACGAAGCAGGGCCGACGCGTTGCGCTGCCGTTAGAATAGACCGTCGCGGCCGGATGCAGATGGCCAGCGACCATGCCGGGGATGCCGCGCTTGGGCTCATGCGTCAGCGTCAGGCCGCGATGCGCGAACTCGGTGACGCACACGCCGCCCAGCGCGTGTGGCGAGGGATCGTGATTGCCGCTGAGCCAGGTCCAATGCGATTTGCCGAGCATTGCCGTAAGCCGCAGGCGATCGGCGTCGAGCAGGGTCTCTGTGCCTTCATCGCGGTGGAATGAATCCCCCAGCGCCACGACGCGCGCCGCGCCCGTTGCCGCGAGATCGCGCTCGAGCCGCTTCAGTGTCAGGCCCGTGTCGTAGGGTGGCAGCATCTGGCCCTTCTTGGCGAAGGACGAGAATTTCTCGAGATGGAGATCGGCCACGAGCAGCATGGATTCGGTACGCCAGAACAGCGCGCCCGACAGCAGCGGTTCGAAAACATGGCCGGCAAAATTCAGGAGCACGATGGCATCCTCATTTACCGGCGCGGCCCTTGCCGCGTTGCCCCACACTGCCAACTGCCTCTCGCATCAACTCGGCTGCCGCATCGGCCATCGCGCTTTCGCGCGCCTCGCCGAAGATAGCGGTTTTGCCGATATCGAGCAGAATCGGTACCGCAAGCGGTGAGATTCGGTCGAGGGGCTTGTGCACAATGTGATGGCGGATGCGGCGAAGCATGCTGCCCAGCCGCTCGATATCGAGTAGCCCACGCGCCGCATCGCGCCGCGTTGCCTGGATCAATATGTGGTCGGGCTCATGCTCATAGAGCACGTCGTAGATGATGTCGGACGATACCGTGACTTGCCGACCGGTCTTTTCCTTGCCCGGGTGCCGGCGTTCGATCAGGCCGGCGATGATCGCGCAATTGCGGAAGGTGCGCCGCATCAGCTGGCTCTCATGCAGCCAGTCCTCGAGATCGTCGCCCAGCATGTCCTCGTCGAACAATTGATCGAGTGACAGCCGACCGGTGCGGATCAGACCGCCGAAATCGCCGAGACCCCAGATCGCCAGCGAATAGTCCGACGCGACGAAGCCCAGCGGCCGGGCCCGCGCGCGCTCGAGCCGCCGCGTCAGCAGCATGCCGAGCGTCTGATGCGCGAGGCGGCCCTCGAAGGGATAGCAGACCAGATAGTTCTGCGTGCCGCGCGGGAACGTCTCGACCAGCATCGAATTGGCCGGCGGCAGCACCGAGGCTTCATGTTGCAAGCGCAGCCAGTCGCTCACCTGATCTGGCAGCTTGTTCCACTCGGCCGGATCGGAGAGCAGCCGCCGCACGCCTTCGGCGAGATAGGTTGAGAGCGGAAACTTGCCGCCCATGTAGGACGGGATTTTTGGGTCGCTGGAATTGGAGCGCGAGACATAGGCCTCGGTCTCGAACATGCCCTCATAGGCAACGACTTCCGAGCCGAAGACGAAGGTGTCGCCCTTCACCAACTGGTCGATGAAATATTCTTCGAGCTCGCCGAGGACGCGGCCCCACCGGCTGATCGGGCCGGTCGATTGCCTTCCATCGCGCGGCCGCCCGCCCTTCACCAGCCGCACCTTGATCATCGGGTCCTCGATGATGGTCCCGACGTTGAGCCGGTATTGCTGCGCGATGCCCGGATTGGCGATGCGAAACTTGCCCTCGGGCGTCTTCTTGAGCTTGGCATAACGCTCATAGGCCCGCAGAGCGTAGCCGCCGGTCGCGACGAAATCGATGACGCGCTCGAACTGTTCCCAGCTGAGATCGCGATAGGGCCAGGCGCGTCGCACCTCGTTGTGATAGGCGACCGGATCGAGCGGCGCGGCGCAGGCCATGCCCAGCGTGTGCTGCGCGAGGACATCGAGCCCACCGAGCGATGGCTCCTCGCTGTCCTGCGCGTTCTGCTCCACAGCCTCGAGCGCCGCTTCGCATTCGAGTACCTCGAAGCGGTTCGAGGGGACAAACAGGGCTTTGCTCGGCTCGTCCATGCGGTGGTTCGAGCGGCCGATGCGCTGCAGCATGCGGCTCGCGCCCTTGGGGGCGCCGACCTGCACCACGAGATCGACATCGCCCCAGTCGATGCCGAGGTCGAGCGTCGAAGTGCAAACCACCGCTTGCAGTTTGCCCGCCACCATTGCGCTCTCGACCTTGCGCCGCTGCTCTACAGCAAGCGAGCCGTGATGCAGCGCGATGGCGAGATTGTCGTCGTTGATCGACCACAGATTCTGGAACAGCATCTCGGCCTGCGAGCGTGTGTTGACGAAGAGCAGCGTGGTCCTGTGCTGCTTGATGATCTCGTAGAGCTCGGGCACCGCATACTGCGTCGAGTGGCCGGCCCAGGGCACGCGCTCGTCCGAGGCAAGGATCGCGATGTTAGGTTTGGCGCCGCCTGCGCCGATGAGCAAATCCGTCCGGCTTTCGGGCAGCGGCGCCGCGATCCAGTCGCGCAGCAGATCGGGGCGCGAGACGGTCGCCGACAGTGCGGTGATCTTGACCGTGGGCGCGTAGCTTGCGATGCGCGCGATGGCGAGCGACAGCAATTCGCCGCGCTTGCTGGTCACCAGAGAGTGCAGTTCGTCGAGCACGATGCGCTGCAGCGAGCCGAAGAAGCGCGGGCTGTCTTCGTGGCTGAGCAGCAGCGCCAATTGCTCGGGCGTCGTCATCAGGATGTTGGGCGGGTTCAGCTTCTGGCGCTGGCGCCGCGACGATGGCGTGTCGCCGGTCCGCGTCTCGACGCTGATCTTGAGCTGCATCTCGTCGATGGGCGTTGTGAGGTTGCGCGCTACGTCTACGGCGAGCGCCTTCAGCGGCGATATATAGAGAGTGTGCATCCCCTCCATCGGCCGATGCGTCAGATCGTCGAGCGTCGGCAGAAAGCCGGCCAGCGTCTTGCCTGCCCCGGTCGGCGCGATCAGCAGCACCGATGCGTTCGCCTCCCAGCTCGCCAGCACATCGAGCTGATGCTGGCGCGGCGCCCAGCCTTTGGTCGCGAACCAGCTTTCGATTTTGGGGTGAAGGGGCAAGGGGAGGTCTCGGTGG
>JBDSHC010000060.1:0-10700 GCA_039918675.1 Devosia sp. | reverse complement strand
TGCGGCGATCGCGATACGCATACTGGCCGGCCTTGTCGACGGCGGCCTTGGCGGCGCGGATGGTGTTCTTGCGGCGGCCGTAAAAACCTTCGGCGGCCTTGAGAACCTTCTTGTGGCGGGCGTGGTTTGTTACGCCGCGTTTAACTCGGGACATCTCTCAGCTCTCCTTCAGCGATTGTACGGCATGTACCACTTGACCAGACCCTCATCGCCCTTCTTGAGCACCTTGGTGCCCCGATTGCGGCGGATGTAGTCGGCGTTGTGGCTGGAGAGACGGTGACGTTTGCCTGCGACGCCGGCCTTGACGCGGCCGGACGCAGTCATTTTGAAGCGCTTCTTAGCGCCTGACTTGGTCTTCATTTTGGGCATTTTGCGGTCCTGTATAGAGGCTCCGAAGAGCACGCATTCTGGACTGCCACGGCATGCCTTTCGGCCGGGCGGTCCGGTTAGAAGCGGCGTCTATAGAGGGAAGGGACAGGGAGCGCAAGGCTCCGCGCCGCTCAGCCGGCCTTCAAATCCGAAATCAGCTCTTCGAACGCGTCGAGCAGATGCGATTGCTCGGTGCGGCTGAGTTCGGCGAGGGCTTTGCGGTTGATGTCGGCACAGATGCGCGCTGCTTCCGGCACGATCGCCCGGGCCTTGTCGGTGAGATATAGGCCCTGCGCCCGGCCGCCCTTGGCCTGCCGGCTCACCCAGCCATCGGCTTCGAGCCCGTTAAGCGTGCGGGCGACGCCGGGCTGCTCGACATCGAGCCGCTCGACCAGTTCCTTCTGCGTCAGTCCCTCGGCGCGGCCGATCTCGATCATCGCGGCGGCCTGTGCGGGCTGCACGCCCAGCGGCGCTAGTCCATCGCGAACGCGCAGCGCCAGGAGACGCGCGAGTTGTGCCGCCTGGAAGCCGAGGGTCTGCCGCTGATCGAATTGCATAAGGTGTTATTTAGCTGATTTGCGGCGACTCGCCTAGATGACGAGGCGGGCGAGCGCCGTCATTCGCTCACGGTGTCATCCCCGCGAAGGCGGGGATCCAGGGGAGGCGAGTACCGTTCGTGCGTATGACCCTGGATTCCCGCCTTCGCGGGAATGACAGCGGTGGGTAAGTTGCTCACTCTAAGTTGGATGGCTGACCCGCAAGGCCTCGGCAATCGTGTCCATCAGGCTCGACACCCGCCGCGGCACCCGCCGCGACGGATAAACGAGGCTGATCGGGAGGGTCATGGTCTGCCAGTCGGGTAGCAATTGCAGCAGCCGGCCTGCGGCGATGTCCGCCTTGACCAGATCTTCGGGTAAATAGGCGATACCCGCGCCCTCGATGGCCGCCACGCGTCCGGCCTCACCATTGTCCATCTGCAGATTGCCGGTCACCTCGGCGATTTCGCGTTGGCCAGCCCGGAAAAACGGCCAGCGATTGCGCGGCGACATGTTGAGATTGATCTGGCATCGCGCTTTGGACAGATCGCCGGGCACCGCCGGTGCGCCGTGCCGTGCGATATGGGCGGGCGCCGCCACAACGAGGAAGCGATAGGTCCCCACATGCCGGGCGATCATTGTTGAGTTCTGCAACTCCCCGACCCTCACGGCAAAATCGAAGCCTTCAGCGATGATGTCGGCCCGCCGGTCGGCGAGCACAGCTTCGACCGTGACCGCCGGGTTTGCCTCGCTGAACGTCGCCAAGACTCCTGCCAACCGGGCGATCCCGAGGGTCGCGGGACCCGTGAACCGGACACGCCCCTCAAGCTGACCGGGCGCGGCGCGCATCGAATCGTCCAGCTCCGATGCCGCATCGAGTACCGCTTCAGCGCGCGCCAGAAAGGCCTCGCCCGCCTCAGTCAGGCGCTGGGTGCGCGTAGTCCGCTCGATCAGCCGGGTCCCGTAGCGCGCCTCGAGGGACTGAATCCGGCGCCCAACCATGGCGGGGGTAATGCCGAGAACCTTCGCCGCCCGGGCGAAGCTGCCCGTTCGCACCGCGGTGGCGAACGTGTCCAGCGCTTCCAAATCGGCCATTCGATACCAAATCGATAGAGTGAAACCACATCAGCGGCAATTCTATCACGAAAGATATCGGACTACATCCCACTCATCGAATTCAAACCACGGAGACAGGACATGACCACCATCGCAATTCTCGGCCAGGGCAATATGGGCAAGGGCCTCGCCACCCGCCTCAATGGACAGGCCACTGTCCTGCTCGGCGCCCGGGAGCCGAAGGCGGGTGAGATCTCTTAAGCCGACGCCGTCGCCAAGGCCGACATCGTGGTTCTGGCGCTGCCCTATGGTGTCGCGCTCGAAGCCGCCCAGACGCTGAACCTCGCCGGGAAGATTGTCGTCGACATCACCAACCCGGTCAAAGCCGACTTCTCCGGCCTCGCCATCGGCCACAGCACCTCGGCCGCCGAAGAGATCCAGAAGGCCGCGCCCGGCGCGAATGTCGTCAAAGCCTTCAACACGATCTTCGCCAGCGTCTTCGCGACCCCCGCAGCCGGCACCGCCGGCGTCCCGGTGTTCGTTGCCGGCAATGATGAAGCAGCGGTCGCGGCCGTCACCAGCGTCGCCAAACTCGCGGGCTTCGCCGTCGAAAACGCCGGTGGTCTCGATGGCGCCCGCCTGCTCGAGCCGGTTGGCATGCTCAACATCCGCTTCGGCTACGGCCTCGGCCGCGGCACGGCGATCGCGCCGAGCTGGCTCAAGCTCGCCGCCTGAGCGACCCACACGGTCTCAAACGAAAAGGGCGGCCACCGGGCCGCCCTTTTACTCACGAGCCGAATTGCCGGCTCAGAATTCTTCCCAGTCCGGGTCCACGGCGGTATTGCCCTGCGTCACATAGCGGCGGGCCGCCTTCTGCACCGACACCGGAGCCGGTTCATGCCGCGCCGGCGCGGCCCTGGGCGCCTCGTCCTTGCCTTGCAAGGTGAAGGTGTCGGCGATCCGGTCGAGTTCGCTGGCCTGGGCCTCGGTTTGCTCGATCGAGGCATTGGTTTCCTCGACCAATGCCGCATTGTGCTGGGTCATCTCGTCCATCCGGCGGATCGCCAGATTGACCTCGCTGATCGCTGCGGCCTGTTCCTGCGTCGCCGCGGAAATCCCGCTCACCAGCGTCGAATTCTCCCGCACCGCGCCGAGGATCCCCGCCAGCTTGGCCGCCGCGTCCTCGACCAGGCGCGAGCCGCCCCGCACTTCGGTCGCACTGGTTTCGACCAATGCCTTGACCTCACTCGAAGCCTGCGCCGCGCTCTGCGCGAGCCGGCGCACTTCGACGGCAACCACCGCAAAGCCCTTGCCGGCTTCGCCCGCGCGCGCCGCCTCGACCGAGGCGTTAAGCGCGAGGAGATTGGTCTGGAAGGCGATATCGTCGATCAGCCCGATGATGTTGGAGATTTTGCTCGACGACTGAGTGATCCGCTCCATCGCGGCCGTCGCCTTCTGCATCACCTGGCCACCTTCGTCGGCCATGCGCGAGGCGGTGAGCGTCTGCGCTGCGACTTCGTTGGTCTTGGTCGCGTTCTGGTTCACCGCGCCCTGCAACTGCTCGATTGCGGTCGAGGTTTCGGCGATCGTCGCCGCCTGTTTGGTGGTGCGTTCGCTGAGATCGTTGGCGCCAGCGAGGATTTCGCCGGTCGCGACCTTCAGTTCGCGCGATGCGCCCTGCAACTGCCGCACGACCTCGGAGAAATTGTCTGCCGCCAGATTGGCGCTGGTCTTTAGCGCGCCGAACGCGCCGGCAAAATCGCCGGTCATGCGGCGGCTGAGATCGGCATGAGCGAAGCCGTCAAGCATGTCGGCCGTTTCACCGACGCCGCGCTGCACGGTCGTCATCACGTCGTTGAGGCTCTGTGCAAATCCCGACGCGTCCGAATGAACGGTCGCATCGTCGACGCGAGCCGCGAAATCGCCCGCCAGAGCCGCTGCCACAACCCGCTCGACCTCGCGCTGCTGCACCGCGACGACCTCGCGCTGCTGCGCTTCGGTAGCCGCCTGCACGGCCTTCTGCTCGTCGATGCTGCGGATCGCCAGCCCGTTGGTGCGGAAGATCTCGAGCGCTTTGGCCATCATGCCGAGCTCGTGGCGCTGCCGCGCCGCCTTGACCTCGATATCGAGATCGCCATTGGCGATCCTTTCCATGTCCGAGGCCATGCCGCGGATCGTTCCCGACAGCCAGCGGCCGATCAGGATGGCCATCAAAATGCCGAGCAGCACGGCGATACCGCCCACTGCCATCAGCACGATCTGGGTCATGCTGGTGCGTGTTTCGCCCAGCCCACCCAGGCTTGCCTGTGTGCCCAGAATGCTCTTCTGCAGGGCGTCGAGCTCCGCCGTCACTCTAAGCCCGGTCGAATCGAGCTGCGTCGCTTCGACTGTCGCCCGCTCTTTCGTTGCCGCATCGAGCTGGTCCGCCAGCTTCAGATAGTCAGTGATCGCCGTGACCGTGGCCTGAGCTTTGGCCGCGGGTTCGGGTGTGAAGATCACCACGCTGAGCTCGGTGGTCATATCTTCGGCCGTCTGGCCAAAATCCTTGACCGCCTTGAAATCGGCGTCGCTGGCGCTGGCCACATAGCGATCCACCGCGGCGATCATCTGCAGCGCATTGCTGGTGATGTCGGCGACGAGTTGCACCGAACTCGGATCGTTCGTGGTCTTGGCGTAAGTGGTGATTTCGCCGAGCAGCCCACGCGCCTTGGTGGCCTCGCCGGCCATTGTCGCAACCAGCTCCTGCCGGCTTTGGTCGAGGGTGGTGACGGCGGCGAATGCCTTGCCGTACGACCCGACGACGTTCTGGAGATTGGTGATCGATGCCATCGCGGCGGCGTCGTCGGTGAACACCGCGGTCTGTGCCGGATCGAACAGCATCAGGCCCTTGAGCCGCGCGGTGAACGAACCGGCCGTATCCTCGTTGCGGTCGCGCTGATAGCGCAACGCCGCCATGCGGAGCTTTTCGACATCGCGCACGATTTGCGAGGTGGTCAGCGACTGGCTCGCCGCATGCCGGTAGTCGGAAAACACTCCGGCCACCGACTGCACGCCGAGGTAACCGGCGACACATAGGAAGGCCAGTAAGACGACCAGAGCGCCAAAAGCGCCGTAGATTTTTTGTGAAATACCGAAACGTCCGAACACCCGTTCCCCCGACGAATGAGCAGCCGCACATGGCGGTTTGGGAGAAAATAGCCTCGTCGTGGTTAAGGAACTGATGCCATTTGTGCGTCTCCGCAAAGTAGTTGCGAAGTAATGCGCAAAGTAAAAGGGCGGCCGAAGCCGCCCTCGATCTGCATTCGAACTGCGAGCCCTTATTTGGGCGCCAGCACCATGACCATCTGACGGCCTTCCGAGCGCGGCGAGGATTCGACTTTAGCGAGCGTTTCCATCTGGCTCTGCACTTTGACGAGCAGGCCCATGCCGATGTCCTGATGCGCCATTTCGCGGCCACGGAAGCGCATGGTGACCTTTACGCGGTCGCCATCCTCCAGAAAGCGCTGAACGGCTTTCATCTTAGTCTCGTAATCATGCGTGTCGATGTTCGGACGCAGCTGGATTTCCTTGACCTCGATCACCTTCTGCTTCTTGCGCGCCTCGTTGGCTTTCTTCTGCGCAGAATATTTGAAGCGGCCGAGATCGAGCATCTTGGCGACCGGCGGGGTCGAATTGCCGGCGATAATCACAAGGTCCAGACCCAGTTCCTGGGCCTGCGTCAGCGCGGCGCGCGTGTTCACGGCGCCCTGGTTGACGCCTTCGGCGTCGATAAGCTGAACTTCGGGAGACTGAATATCCTCGTTCGAAAGCGGCCCATCTTTCTGGGGCTGCACGGGTCTCATAGGTCTGCGAATGGCAGGGGTCCTTTTGTTGTTGATGGTCGGGGCGGAAAGCGCCGCTAAAATCGTGACTCGGCGCGGAGAAGTCAATGCGCTGGACAGCGCGTAATTGCAAATGTCTAAGCCGGTGATGGAGTTGCGCGAAATGGCCGAAATCCCCGAATTTTTGCAGATCGGCGACCGCCCCATCGCCATTGAACGGCGGCCGGGGACCTCGCCGGGCCTCGTGTGGCTGGGCGGTTTCCGCTCCGACATGACCGGCGCCAAGGCGCTGGCGGTCGATCATTTCGGGGCCGAGCGGGGACTCGCCGTCACTCGGTTCGACTATTCCGGGCACGGCCGATCGGGTGGCGATTTCAACCAGGGGACCATCAGCCGCTGGCTCGAGGAATCGCTGGCGGTGTTCGAAACCACCAGCGGCCCGCAGATTTTGATCGGCTCCTCGATGGGCGGCTGGCTGGCGCTGCTGGTCGTCCGCGCGCTGCGCCGGCGCGGCATCGACCGGGTGCAGGGCCTCGTCCTCATCGCGCCGGCCACCGACATGACCGAACTGATGCTGGAGCAGATGCCGGCCAAATACAAAAAGCTGCTCGACCGGCAGGGCTATGTCGAAGAACCCTCGGCCTATTCGACCGAGCCCTACCGCATCAACCAATCGCTGATCGAAGACAGCAAGGCGCACCTGCTGTTCGGCCGGGCTATCGAGACCGGGTGTCCGGTGACCATCCTCCAGGGCGCCAAGGACCCTGATGTCCCCAAGGAGCATGCCCTGAAGCTGGTGCAGCATCTGATCAACGATCCGGTGATTTTCACCCTCGTGCCGGACGGCGACCATCGGCTGAGCCGCGAACAGGATCTGGCGCTGTTGGCGCGAACCCTCGACACTATGCTGGCGGCCTAGCGCTCGAAGCGGGTTCCGGGTGCCGGCGCCTGGATGGTCATCGTCACCGCGATTGTGTCACCCACCGTAACCTTCGCCTTGGTCCGCGCCGCGACCTTGATCGGCAGCAGGTAGCCGCCATCTTTGGGGAATAGTGACGTCGTGAAAACTACGCTGCCGATCGTCGCCTCGACCGGCACGACGCCCCAGCCATAGCTCGCGATCCTGGCGGCGCGCCGTACGGCCTCGACATACTCATCGGGGATCGGCGCAAAATGGAAGGGGGCCGGGCCTCGCCATTCGATGATCATGGTCTCGAAGGCGAACTCGACCATCAGCCGAACCGCAGCTTGCTCTTCTGCCTCCCGTCGCCGAAATTGTCCGGGTCGAGCCAGCGCTCATACTCCGCCTTGATTGCCGGCCAATCTCTGTCGAGCATGGCGAACCATGCCGTATCGCGGCTCTGCCCTTTGACGATCATATGCTGGCGGAAGACGCCCTCGAACTGGAAGCCGAAGCGCAGCGCCGCCGCTTTGCTGGGCGCGTTGAGATCGTTGCATTTCCACTCGTAACGCCGGTAGCCCAGCACATCGAACGCGTAGCGCGCATGAAGGAACTGCGCTTCAGTGGCAATACGCGTGCGGGAGAGTCGCGGGCCCCAATAGATGTTGCCGATCTCGATCGTACCGTGTTCGGGCGTGACGCGCATCAGCGTCTGCCGCCCCTCGACAGTCCCATTTGTCTTGTCGATCACCGCCCACATCAGCGGATCATCTTTAGCTGCGGCGGCCATCACGTACTCACCCATCTCCGCTTCCGATTGCGGCTGGTGGTCGAACAAATAGGTAAAACGCCGTTCTGCGTCATCGTCGCGTGCCGCGCGATAGAGATCGGCGACATGCTCCGGACCGATCGGTTCGAGCCGTGCATAGCGCCCGTCGAGGATCACACGCTCCGGCCGGCCCTTGGCTGGCACTGGCATACTCATGCCGGCACCTTGCCGATAGCGTCGAGCCCGGCACGATAATTGGGATAGAGCAGACCGATCCCGAGTGCCGCCTTGATTGCCTTGTTCGAGACGCGCTTGTTGTCGGAATAAAAGCTGCGCGCCATCGGCGTCATCTCAGCCGCCTCGAACGGCACATCGGGCGGCACAGGCATATTCATCGCGCGCGCCGCATACTCGATCAGGTCCTGCGGCGGAGCGGGCTCGTCATCGGCGAGATTGAACGTGCCCGCCAGATCGCGCTTCGCGGCCTCCGTGGTGACCCGTCCGATGTCGTCGACATGAATGCGGTTGAACACCTGGTTTGGCTTGACGATGCGGCGCGCTGTGCCTTCGCGCAGCTTGTCGAAGCTAGAACGCCCTGGACCATAGATGCCCGCGAGCCTGAGGATCATGAGCGGCACGCCGCGCGACGCCGCATAGTCGCGCCATTGCTGCTCGACTTCAACACGATGCGCGCTGCGCTTGTTGATCGGCCGCGTCGGCGCGGTCTCGTCGATCCATTCGCCGCCGAAATCGCCATAGACGCCGACGGTCGAGAAATAGCAGATCCATTCAAGGTTCGGCGCCGCGTCGAGTTCGGCGCGATGCAACCGCAGCACCGGATCGCCAGCCTCATTGGGCGGGATCGAGATGATCACATGCGTCGCCTTCAGCAGATCGTTGGCGACTGTCGGGCCGGGCGAGATGCCGTCGAACAGATGCAGCCGATAGGGGCTCTCGGCCAGCGCCTCGATGCCGTCCTCGGTGCGCGTCGTGCCGGCGATCGGTACATCGGGATCGATGATCTCATGCATCGCCCGCGCGGTGGCGAGCGATGAGAATCCCATGCCGAAAAAGAACACGCCCATCAGATGTCCTGCGTCCACTCCAAACGAACGGATGTGTCGGTCTCGCGGGTGGAAAAGTCCAGTGCCAAAGCGGCCGCCTCTTCCTTAGGGATAAGCCGCCGCACCGCCCACACCGCCGCACCGCGCACCAGTGGATCGTCGCATGCGAGGCGGGCCGAGGCGAGCGGGGCGAGCCCGGCGTCGCCGCTGTTGCCCACCGCGATCAGCACATTGCGGAGGAACCGCCCATGCCCGATCCGCTTGATCGGCGAGCCGGCGAACAGCCCACGGAAGCCGCTGTCGTCCAATGCCGCCAGATCACTAAGGGCAGGGGCATTGAGTTCATCGCGTGCCTGCAGGCGCGCTTCCTTCGCCACCGAGGCGAATTTGTTCCAGGGGCAGACGGCAAGGCAATCGTCGCAGCCATAAATCCGGTTGCCCATCGCCTTACGGAATTCGAGCGGGATCGGCCCTTTGTGCTCGATGTTGAGATAAGCGAGGCAGCGCCGCGCATCGAGCTGGAATGGCGCGGGGAACGCATTGGTCGGGCAGATGTCGAGGCAGCGCGTGCAGTTCCCGCAGCTTTCCTCATGCGGCGCGTCGGCGGGCAGTTCGGCCGACGTGAAGATCGCGCCGAGGAACAGCCAAGAACCGAACTCGCGGCTGACCAGCACGGTGTGCTTGCCCTGCCAGCCGATCCCCGCCGCTTCGGCAAGCGGCTTCTCCATCACCGGCGCCGTGTCGACGAAGACCTTCACTTCGGCACCTGTGCGTCGGCTCAGCAGGCCCGCCAGTTCCTTGAGTTTGCCCCTGATGATCTCGTGATAATCGCGATTGCGCGCATAGACGGAGATGGTGCCGCGGTCGTGCTGGCTGAGCGTTTCTAGCGGATCACTGTCGGGTCCGTAATTGACACCGAGCATGATGACCGACCGTGCCTCGTCCCACAGCGCGTTGGGACTAGAACGGCGTTCGGCCGTCTTGGCCATCCACTCCATATCGCCATGCCAGCCCTCGGCAAGCGCGGTATCCAGTTTCGCTTTGAGATCGGGCCGCGCATCGGCGGCCGTGATGCCGAAGGCGTCGAAGCCGAGCGCACTGGCCCGCGCGCGAAGCTCCGCGACGAGGGTCGCGTTACTTGCTGGCAACGTCCTGTTCCATCAGCATGCGGATGTAGCGCGTATAGGGAAGCCCCTTTTCCTTCGCACGCATTTTTACCGCGTTGAGCAGTGACTCCGGTACGCGCATATTGACCTGCGCTTCCTTCTTCTCGAACTCGAAATGGTGGCGCTTGAACAGTGAGAAATCGAGGTCCGAGAGATCCTGCATGAGAAAGGCCTCAGCCTCCTCGTCAGTTCGAAGGATCGGAACCTTGCGACCGCCTGATGTGCCCATATTTCTCTATCTCCTTCCGATGCATGTATCGGGCACTAACTGCACGCACGAGTTCCCGGTCTTCCGCCATTCTGGTCGTGAAAATAACGAAGACGAGGCCGCCAACACGGTTCTGTCCGACTGCGACCGTTCGAACTTCGTTTAGGGAGTGGTCATAATCCGGGTAGAGAAAAGGATCGCCGTCGAGCACAAACTCAATCTCGTCGACCGTCACTCCGTGCTTTTGGCACTTCCCCAGATTTCCGACGTCCCACTCGCAGCGAGAGACGACACACAAGGTTGAAATCCACTAATGTATATACAAATCTATATGCAAAAATCAAGGCTTAGAAATCAAGGTCCGCGTAACCCGCATGGGGCGGCATGCCGCCGACGCGGTCGTTCAGCAGCGTGCGGAAGGCGGGGCGCGATTTGATCCGCGCATACCAGTGGCGCATCTCGACCGAATGCTCCCAGTCGACATCGCCTAGATAGTCGAGGGCGCTGAGATGGGCGGCGAGGGCGAAATCGGCCAGCGTCATCACGTCGCCGGCGAGCCATTGCCGAGTGGCGAACAGCCAGTTGAAATAGAGCATGTGCTCGACGAGGTTGGCCTTGGCGACCCGCAGCACCGAAGGGTCGGGCGTCGCACCGGGCCTGTCGCGCTTCACGATCTTTTCCTCGATGATGTAGCGCGTCACTTCATCGTTGAGCTTGAGCAGTACCCAGTCGCAGAGCCGCCACATCTCGGCCCGGTCCTTGGGCAGCGGCGGGAACAAGCCGTTCACCGCCGCCGGCGAATAGCGCTCC
>JBDSHC010000059.1:0-18153 GCA_039918675.1 Devosia sp. | reverse complement strand
CGACGTCGATCGAGCCTTCCTCGAACCCGGCCTCACAGTAAGCGAGATAGTAGATCCATTTGCGGCGGAACTGCTCGTCGAAGCCCAATTGCTTGATAGTGTGCCAGCGCTCGAGGAAGCGCTCGCGCCAGAGGCGCAGCGTCTTGGCGTAGCTGAGGCGGAAGGTCTCGACGTTTTCGAGCATCAGGCCGACGCGCTTGCCCTGGTCGTCCATCGCCTTCTTGGTCAGCAGCATGCCGCCGGGGAAAATGTAGCGCTGGATGAAATCGGGCGTCGATCGATAGCCCTCGAAATCGGCCTCGTCGATGGTGATGGCCTGGATGGCGGCGGTGCCGCCGGGCTTTAGGCGGTCATGCACGGTCTGGAAATAGCTCGGCCAATTCTCTTCGCCCACCGCCTCGATCATCTCGATCGAGCCGATATGGTCAAACGCACCTTTGGTGTGGCGATAATCCTCGAAATGGAACGTCGCGAGGTTGTCGAGGCCCTGGCGGGCGATCCGCTGCTGCGCGAAGGCCAGCTGTTCTTTGGAGAGCGTAATCCCGTAGACGGTCGCGGCAAAGTGCTTGGCGACGGTCTCGGCGAAACCGCCCCAACCGCAACCGATCTCCAGTATGGTATCGCCGGGCTTCACCCCTGCCATCTCGGCGACTTTGCGGTATTTCTCGTATTGCGCGTCCTCGAGCGATTGACCCCCGGATGAAAAAACCGCCGATGAGTACGTCATCGAGGGGTCGAGCCACTCCGCGTAGAACTCGTTTCCAAGGTCATAGTGCTCGGAGATGTTCTCCTTGCTGCCATCGACCGTGTTGGCGCGGCTCAGATGATAGGCGATGTCCTTGGTGGCGCGGCCGAACCAGCCGGCGCCCTTCGGCTGGAACTCGTTGCGGTTCTGCAGGAAGTAGCGGAACAGCGCCGTGAGATCTTCGACCTCCACGTCGCCGCGCATATAGGCATTGGCGAAGCCGACCGTACCGCGGCGCAGCGTTTCGGGGATCATCGAGAAATTGCGCACCAGCAGGCGCGGATGCTCGCCGGTGCCCGGCTTGCCATAGGTGCGTGTCAGGCCGTTGGGGAACGTAATCGTCACAGAGCCGATTTTTGGACGGCCAATCAGCCGCTCAGCGAAAAACCCGGCAAGGGTAGAGGTGACGTTGGTCCACAGCGTCGGCTCCGGCAATCTCGGTTCGATCGCAGATCTGTCCATCAGTCATATTCCAGATTTCGCCGCTGCAGCGCGAAGCGAGCGGCTTGCTATGCAAATACGAGGGCGGAGCGGGAATGGGTTCGCCGTCCATCGCCTATTGCCGATAATTTAGCGCCCACAAGGCGATATGCAAGTGCCAAGCTGCTCAGGCAGGGATGTCGGCTGCGTCGGTGACGCGCAACTGAACCTCGGCCCGCCCCTGGTAATGGTCGAAGCTCAAAGAGCCGGCGATGTGCAGCTTGGTGTCGTTACCCGCTCCCAGCAATGCCTGGCCGAGCGGCGTCGCCGCGGCGCGGAAGGCGATGGCCTTGAGCCGCGCGCCATCGTCCGAGGTCAGGCTGAAGCGGACGTGGCCGCTCGCTCCTACCACTTCGGCGAATTTCGCCTTGTGAGCCGGGAAGGCGAAGACTGGCTGCGGATTGCCGGCCCCAAACGGCCCCGCCCGGTCGAAATCCTCGACGAACGACACCGTCGCGCCGCGCGCCGTCAGAGCGGCATCGATCTGCAGCGCGGTGGCGGCGCGGGCTACCCCGACTTGGCCTGTCAGAGTCTCGCTCAGATGCGCGCGGAACGGTCCGAGTTGCCCCGGCTTCAGCGTGACCCCCGCAGCCATCGCGTGACCGCCACCTTTGGCGACGATCCCAGCGTCAACCGCAGCGATGACGGCGCGGCCCAGATCGACGCCGGGCATGGACCGACCTGAGCCGGTCCCGGTACCGTCCGGCTGCAGCGCGATCACAAAGGCCGGCCGTTCAAACCGCTCGCGCAGCCGGCCCGCGATGATCCCGATGATGCCTGCGTGCCAATTGGCGGAGGCAAGCACGAGGACCGGGGGGCCTTCACCGCCGCCAATCTCGGACGTCGCGGCGTGGACTGCTTCTTCGAGCGCGGCTTGCTCGATTGCCTGACGCTCGATATTGAGTTCGTTGAGCCGCGCCGCGATGATCAGCGCTTCGTGTTCGTCGTCCAGAGTGAGAAGCCTGGTGCCAAGCGCCGCATCTCCAATACGCCCGCCGGCATTGATGCGCGGGCCGATGAGAAAGCCCAGGTGATAGGCGCTCAGCGGGCCGGTGACGCGGGCCGCCAGCGCCAGCGCGCCGATGCCGCGATTGGTGGCCCGTCGAGCGACTTCGAGGCCCCGGATCACAAAGGCCCGGTTGAGCCCGACAAGTGGAACGACGTCGCAGATTGTCGCCAGCGCGACGATGTCGAGAAGCTGGAGAAGATCCGGCTGCCCAGTGTCGCCGCGTGCACGGAGTTGCCGGTTGACGGCCACAAGCACCATGAAGGTGACGCCGGCGGCGCAGAGGTAGCCTAGACCGGAAATGTCATCCGGCCGGTTGGGGTTCACCAGGGCGGTTGCGGGCGGCAGATCGTGATCGGACAAATGATGGTCGATGACCAGCACGTCGACGCCGCGCCCGCGGGCATGCGCAATCGGCCCATCGCTGGTGGTGCCGCAGTCGAGCGTGATGATGAGCGAGGCGCCAGCGTCGATCAGCTTGTCGATCGCCGCGATGTTAGGACCGTAGCCCTCGAAGATGCGGTCGGGAATATGGATGTCGGGCGCGATGCCGAAATGGCCGAGATAGCGCGCCATCAACGCGCAGGCCGAGGCGCCATCGACGTCGTAGTCGCCGAAAAGTGCCACCTTCTCATTGTTGGTAATAGCGGCGACCAGGCGCGCGGCGAGCCTGTCCATATCCGCCAGCGTCGATGGGTCGGGCATCAGCGCCCGAATGGTCGGGTTGAGGTACTCGGCCGCCGCGTCGACGCCGACGCCTCGGGCTGCGATGATGCGCGCCACGATTTCGCTCATGCCAGTTTGCTGGGCAATGGCGAGGGCCGTCCGCGTCTCCGGCTCGTTAAGCCGATCGATCCAGGCGCGTCCCGTCAGGGAACTCGACACGGCGAGAAAGGGGGAGCGGTCGGACATGATGGGGAGTTAGGCCAAAGGCCTGGCCGCGTCGAGGGGCTGGATCGAACTGGACGAGGCGGCTGAAACCACGCAGTAATGCCCCGCCCTGCTCGATCGCGTCGATCGGCTGGAGCTTACGGGGGAATGCCATGAAGATGTTTGCGACGGCGCTGGCCGTCGGACTTATTGCCGCGTTTGCGGCGCCTGCTTTTGCGCAGGATATTTCGGGTGAAGTTCTGAGCGCTCACAATGCGCTGCGCGCCAAGCACGGCGTGCCGCCCCTTAGCTGGTCGGGCAAGCTTGCCGCCACGGCGCAGGAATGGGCCAATGCCTGCGTCTTCGAGCACCGCACCGGCAGTGGGCTAGGCGAAAATCTGGCGCAAGGCGACGGCTTCCCGATGAGCCAGTTCGTCAATGACTGGTACAATGAGATCGGCCAGTACGATTTCAACAATCCGGGCTTCAGCGACGGAACCGGCCATTTCACCCAGGTGGTGTGGAAATCGACCAAGCATGTCGGTTGCGGCGTCGCGCAGTGCAGTGGCGGGGCGCTGCTCGTCTGCAATTACTCGCCAGCGGGCAATCTCGAGGGCGCGTACCCGGAAAACGTCCCACCTGTACAATAGGCCCAGACTTCAAGGATGCGA
Organism: Devosia sp.; assembly: GCA_039918675.1. Classification (GTDB taxonomy): domain Bacteria; phylum Pseudomonadota; class Alphaproteobacteria; order Rhizobiales; family Devosiaceae; genus Devosia_A. Next base: position 14,381 of record JBDSHC010000059.1, on the reverse strand, counting down.
ATTGGACCCGGCCCCTGCGCCGGGTCTAAACATCGCCGCGACGGTCCCCATATCCTGGCCATTGTTCACAATGGGGACTGCCATGTACGCCAATCGGGGGTTTCGACTTTCTGCCCTCTTTCTCGCTCTGCTGACGGCCTTCAGCCTTGTCGCGGTCGATACCGCCGAGGCGCGCCGTGGCGGCAGTTTCGGTAGCCGCGGCACGCGAACGTTCCAGACTGTGCCCGCGACACCCACCTCGCCGTCGGTCACCTCACCGGTCCAGCGGTCGATGACGAATGGCACTCAAGCCAGCCGTCTCGGCCAGACCACGGCCGCGCAGCGTTCGGGCTGGTTCGGCGGCGGCATCGGCGGCTGGATGCTTGGCGGACTGCTGTTCTCCGGCCTCTTCGGCATGATGTTCGGCGCCGGTTTTGGCGGTTTTGGCGGGTTCTTGAGCCTGATCTTCCAGGTCATCATCATCGGCTTCGTGCTGAATTTGCTGTTTGGACGCCGACGCGCGGCAATGGCCGGTGGACCGTCGACAGGCGCCGGTCGTGCCTCGCCCTATCAGGGGCGGCAGGACTCGCAGGGCAGCGGTTCGTCAGAACCCCGCGGCCCTGCCTCCAGCGCGTCGCAGCGCGCCGGCCGTCGCGACGAACTCGGCATCACCGACCGCGATCTCGGCGCGTTCGAGCAGCGGCTGGGCGAGTTGCAGAATGCCTATGCCCGCGAAGATTACGACGCGCTGCGCAAGATCACGACGCCCGAAATGATGGGCTATCTCGCCGAGGAACTGGGCAGCAATGCCACAAAGGGCCTTCGCAACGAGGTCTATGACGTGAAGCTGCTATCTGGCAACGTTGCCGAGGCGTGGCGCGAGGGCAATGCCCAGTACGCGTCGGTGTCGCTGCGATACGAAAGCCGCGATGTGACGCGGGAGCGGAGCAGCGGGCGGATCGTGACAGGCGCAGACAGCGTGACGACGACCACGGAAACCTGGACCTTCGTCCGCCAGGGCGGCGGCCAGTGGCTGGTCAGCGCGATCCAGGAATGATGGCCTAGACTAGAAATGCGACGGGCGGTCCCAAGGGCCGCCCGTTATCATTTCTAGCGGCGATGTTCCGCGGTGATCCAGCGGACGGTGCGGCTCCAGGAGCGCATGACCACGGTTGAAGTCCGAACGGAGTTCTTCTTGAAGCGGACGCCGTCGAGCAGGAAGCCGTCAGTCACTCCGGTGGCGGCGAACAGCACGTCGCCCGAGGCGAGTTCGTTGGTCTTGTATTTGCGGTTGGGGTCGGTGATCCCCATGCGGCGGGCGCGCTCTTTTTTCTCATCGGTGTCGAGCATGAGGCGGCCCTGCATCTGGCCACCGATGCAGCGCAGCGCCGCAGCAGCCAGCACGCCCTCGGGAGCGCCGCCTGAGCCGATATAGATGTCGATGCCGGTGTCTTCGGTGTTTACGGCATGGATGATGCCGGCGATGTCGCCGTCGCTGATCAGCTTGATGGCGCAGCCGGTTGAGCGGAGATCTTCGAGCAGTGCCGCATGGCGCGGACGGTCGAGCATGACGGCGGTGATCTCTTCGATTGCCACGCCCTTGGCCTTGGCGAGCGAGGCGATGTTTTCCTTGGCGCTCATATCGAGATCGACGGTGCCTTCTGGGTAGTCGGAGCCGATGGCGATCTTTTGCATGTAGACGTCGGGGGCGTTGAGCAGGCCGCCGCGCTCGGCCATGGCCAGCACGCAGATGGAATCGGGCTGGTTCTTGGCGCACAGCGTCGTGCCCTCGAGCGGATCGACGGCGATATCGACTTCCGGTCCCTCCCCGGCGCCGACATTTTCCCCGATGAATAGCATGGGGGCTTCGTCGCGCTCGCCCTCGCCGATGACGATGCGGCCGTCGATGCGGACATTGGAGAGCTCGGCGCGCATGGCTTCTACCGCGGCGCGATCGGCCGCCTTCTCATCGCCCTTACCCCGCCAGGCGGCGGAGCTGATCGCGGCCCGCTCGGTCACACGCACCAGTTCGAGGGTGAGTGCGCGCTCGAGGATCGCCTTGGGTTGGCCGTCTGTGTCGGTGAGCTTCAAGTTACATCCTCGTGGTGGCGCTGACGATTGTGTCGCCGGGCGTCGCTAAAGACTCTCGATGCGAATAAGCTGCGGCTCGCCGACAATGAACCCGTCTGCGGCGATCAGGGCAAGGGCTTCCCGCACCGACTGCTCCAGCGTCGAGTGGGTCAGCAGCACGATGGTCCGGCTGTCGACGTCGGCGGCCGCGTCGGTAACACGCAGATCCGGCCGCTGAATGACACTTTCGAGAGAAATTCCGGCCGCCCCCATGCGCGCAGCGATAGCAGCAAAAGCGCCAGGCACGTCCTTGGCATTTAGTCGGATGTAGTAGCCGCCCTCATGCGCCTTCATCGGCGCCTGCTTGTAGGGAATGAGCTCGTTGCTGGGGACGCCGAGCGGCGCGACCCGTGTGCCGCGGGCGATGTCGAGGATATCGGACAAGACGGACGCGGCAGTGGGCGGGCCACCCGCGCCGGGGCCAGCCATCAGCAATTGCTGGACATGATCGGTCTCGAGCGCCACTGCGTTGAGCACGCCGTCAACACCTGCGATCGCCGAGGATTTCGGGACGAGCGTGGGGTGAACCCGCTGCTCGATGCCGTCGGCCGAACGTTGCGCGACACCCAACAGCTTGATCTTGTAGCCGAGATCACCTGCGACCTTGATGTCGGCCTGGGTGATCGAGGTGATGCCCTCCACGAAGATTTCATCCGGCGCTATTTCGCAGCCGAAGCAGAGCGAGGCGAGGATCGCAAGCTTGTGGGCGGTGTCGAAACCGCCGACGTCAAAGGTCGGATCGGCCTCCGCATAGCCCAGTTTTTGCGCATCGGCGAGGCATTCGGCGAAGCCGATGCCCTCATTGCCCATGCGGGTGAGGATGTAGTTGCAGGTACCGTTCATGATGCCATAGACGCGGGCGACCCGGGCTGAGCCGAGGCCCTCGCGCAGGGTCTTGATGACCGGGATGCCGCCGGCGACGGCCGCTTCGAAACCCAGCTGGGCGTTATTGTCTTCGGCAATGCGGGCGAGGTTGACGCCGTGCCGGGCGAGCAGCGCCTTGTTGGCGGTGACCACCGGACGGCCCATTTCAAGGGCGGCGCGAACTGCAGCCAGCGCCGGGCCATCTTCGCCGCCGATGAGTTCGACGAACAGATCGATGTTCGGCGATTTCGCCAGTGCGACCGGATCGTCGAACCACTCGACACTGCCGAAGTCGATGCCTCTGTCGCGCGAGCGCGAGCGGGCGGCAACGGCGGTGACGACAATCTGGCGCCCCACTTTGCGGGTCAGCTCGGCGCCATCTTTCTGCAGAATGCGCACCAGCGTCGCGCCGACGTTGCCGAGCCCTGCAACGCCAATGCGTAGGGGAGGAGCGGCCGGCGTCTCGGCCTGCTCCTGCATCGCCTTGAGGATGCGGGTGCGGGTATCCGAGCGCGGCTCGCGGCCTTCGCGCAAATCGAACACGAACAGGGGATCGCCGGCCATCTGGCGGCCGAACCGTGTGGCCGTCCAGCCGCGTGATGTGATGAAAGCCTCGACGGCGGCGCGGAAGGACTGGATGTCGGACATGACGCTCTCCTATCGGAAAAGCGTCATGCTAGGAGTTTGCCTATTCGTCAATAGGAAGAAACGGCGAGGCTAAGCCGTCAGCGGGACGACGTTGCCCTGCCCGCCGATACTGCCGCTCAGGAACTTCTTGATATTGCGGGCGGCCTGGCGGATGCGCTGTTCGTTCTCGACGAGGGCGAGACGGACATATTGATCGCCATATTCGCCGAACCCAACGCCAGGGGCGACAGCTACGCCGGTTTCCTGAATCAGCAGCTTGGCGAATTCCAGCGAGCCCAGGTGCGCGTATTGGTCGGGGATAGGCGACCAAACGAACATCGTTGCCTTGGGCGACGGCAGATTCCAGCCGGCGCGCGAGAAGCTCTCGACCATCACGTCGCGGCGGGTCTGATAGATCTCGCGCACATCGGAGATGACGGAATCGTCGCCGTTGAGGGCGGCGGCGGCGGCGACCTGTATCGGCGTGAACGCGCCGTAGTCGAGATAGGATTTGACCCGCGCCAGCGCCGCGATGAGGCGCTCATTGCCGACGGCAAAGCCGACACGCCAGCCGGGCATCGAATAGGTCTTGGACATCGAGGTGAACTCGACGGCGATGTCGATGGCGCCCGGCACTTCAAGGACGGACGGCGGCACCTCTCCGTCGAAATAGATCTCGGAATAGGCCAGATCGCTGAGGATGAAGATGTTTTGCGCCTTACAATAGGTGACGACCTCTTTGTAGAAATCGAGCGTTGCCGTGTAGGCGGTCGGGTTGGCCGGGTAGTTCAGAACCAGCGCGATCGGCTTCGGGATCGAATGCCGAACGGCGCGATCGAGCGAGCGCATGAAATCCTCGTTCGCCTCGGCAGGCATCGAGCGGACGACGCCGCCCGACATAATGAAGCCGAAGCTGTGGATCGGATAGGTCGGGTTGGGCACCAGCACCACGTCGCCCGGCGCCGTGATGGCCGAGGCCATATTGGCGAAGCCTTCCTTGCTCCCCAGCGTCGCGACGATCTGCGTATTGGGATCGAGCTTCACGCCAAAGCGGCGGCCGTAGTAGCTGGCCTGAGCCTTGCGGAGACCGGCGATGCCCTTCGACGACGAATAGCGGTGGGTGCGCGGATCGAGCACCGTTTCCTGCAGCTTGGCGACGATGTGCGGCGGCGTCGGCATATCCGGATTGCCCATGCCGAGGTCGATGATATCGACGCCATTCGCACGGGCCTTCGCCTTGATCGGATCGATATGGGCAAAGACGTAGGGCGGCAGGCGGCGGATGCGGTGGAAATCGTCGTTCATTTGAAGACCCTCGAAGCTGCCGCGATTCCGGCGGGCGCGTTGAACGCGAATTGAGGCACGGATTATCGCGGAATTATGGTTTGGGCTCAGTTAAGACCCGGCTCTGTTGTCCGCTCTCTCCGGTCGCGTGGCGACCCAGTGGAGAGAGCTAGCGAGCGGCCGCGCTGGCCGCTGCGGCAGCAGCGGCGACCCAGACCTGACAGATGTACGTCCGCGAAACCATGCCCGGCTAATAGGCCCGGACGGCTCTATTGTCCAGCGGGCGACAGAGAGCGCTGCTCAGACCTGGAAGAAGTCGTTCATCCCGACGGCTCCGGCCGTCTGGCGCACGATGCCTGGCGGCAGCATCAGTTCGCCGCCCTTCCAGCTCGCCCGCAATTGCTCGACCGAGCTCGCTCCGATGATCGCGTGAACCGGCGCCGCGAGTTGCAGCAAAAAGGCGAGGATCATCTCGGACGGCTTGACGCCGGCCTTGGCGGCGACAGCTTCGAGCTTGGCCGCGGCCTCGTCGATGGCAGGCAGCTGATACTCGCGCGCGGGCTCGCGGCCGGCAGCCTTGCGCTCGAAATAGCCATGCGCCGTCGCGGAATAGAAGTAGAGGCTCAGCTCATTGTCGAGGGCATGGCGGAACATCTCTGCATCGATGGCGAGATTGGTCGGGTCGGGCGGGCCGGCAATCAGGCGGGCGAAGACGTTGCCCAGCACCTGATTGGCGCTGAAGGTCACGCCGGGAATCGCCAGCGCCTCGTTCATGCGCGCCACCGGCCAGTTCGAACTGCCGAAGGCGCCGATCTTGCCCTGCTTGTGGATGTCCTGCAGCGTCGCGACGATCGTCGGCACATCGGCCTTGGGGTCATGCTTGTGGAGGAACCACAGATCGATGTGATCGACGCCGAGCCGCTGAAGGCTGACATCGATGTCCTCGCGGATCGAAGCCGGATCGAGACGGCTCTTGGTGGAGCCCATTTCCGGGTGTGAGCCCTTGGTGATGATGGTCAGCTGGTCGCGATTGCCGCGCGCCCTCAGCCATTCACCGATGACGCCTTCGCTGCGACGGATCTCTCCGGGCACCCAGTCGGAATAGATCGCCGCGGTGTCGATCGTTCGACCTCCGAGGCGCACATATTCGTCGAGAATTTCGAAGGCCGGCTCGCGACCATTGAGACCGAGCGAGGCGGTACCGAGAACAACGCGATCTGACCACATGGAAGCCGATAGGCCATCACCGCGGTGCGGCGTCAAGGCGTTTGCGGCACGCAATGAATTCGTCGACAGGTCGCGGCTATGGGCCCAATGTCGCTATCGCTTCACATTGGATTCGAATTGCCCTCCCCCGCTCCCGCCAAATCATACTCGCCCGAATTCCGGGCATCGCTGTTTCATGCAAGCGTCTATCTCAGCAACGGTATCCTCGCCGCCTATCTCGCGCCATGGATGACGAGCAAGGGACTGACGCCGGAGCAGATCGGCATCGTCAACGCCGCGCCGATCTTCCTGGTCTTGATGTCCACCGTGTTCATCGGACGCGTGGCCGATCGGGCCAGCGACTGGCGCATCGTCATCATCGTTTTGGCCGCCATAGCTGCACTGACCTCGTTCGGGTTTATCGGGATCAGCGGCTTCTGGGCAGTGCTGTTTGTCTTCACCGTCTGCAGTACGCCGATCAACGCGCTCCTGCCGGTGCTCGATGCGGCCACATTGCATCTGACCCAGCGTCGCGGCACCCAGTTCGCATCGGTGCGCGTCTGGGCGACCGTCGGCTACGTCGCGGCGGCGGCGCTGGGTGGGGTCATCATAGGCTGGCTCGGCGGGGTCGCGTTTGTGCCGCTGTTCATCGGGGCCTGCCTGGTGCGCGCCGCGCTCGCTTTGCTGCTGCCGCGATTCCGTGCGGACGATTACGTGCCGCCGCAGTCAGCGGTGAGCGGGAAAGGCCTGCGGGAATTCCTGGTCCCATGGTTCGCACTGCCCTGCATTGCCTTCGCACTGATCAACGCGACGCACTATTTCCTCGTCTTCATGGCGGCGCTGATCTGGAAAGCCGAGGGCGTGCCCGAGGCCTATTTCGGGCCGCTCATTGCCTATTCGGCCTTCGGCGAGGCGGTGATGATGTTCCTCTGGCCGCGGCTGAACCTCAAAGTTTCGGCGCGCATGCTGCTGGTCATCGCTGGCCTTGTCGGGGTCTTCAGATATGTGGCGATGGCCTTCAGTCCGTCGCTGCCGCTGCTGTTCGCGCTGCAGACGCTGCACGCCATCACCTACCCCTTCGCCTATTTCGGTATCGTCCATTTCGTTGCCAACTGGACGCGCGACGACAATGCCGCCGAGGGGCAGAGCTTCGCCTTCATGCTCAGCCAGGGTTTTGCAGTGGCGACGTTCCTCGGCTTCGGCGTGCTGGTGCAGACGATGGGCGGCGGGACGTTCTTTATCGCCGCCGCCATGTGCTTCGTGGCCGTTGGCCTGGCGCTGCTATCGCTGCGGCTGATGCCCGTGCATGGACACCACTCAGCCGAAGCGGTTGGGCAGCGGTAGCGAGCCGATCGCCCAGGTCAGGAAAACGAAGAACGCCGCCGCGCTGGCGATCATGCTCCAGCGCAACGCAGGCCGATCGAGCCAGGGGCGGACGCGCGTCAGCAGGGCCCAGCCGATCGCGATGTTGGCAAGGCCCCACAGGACGTTGACCATCGGGTTCGACAGCGTTCCGGGCCCGCCGGAGAACGGCGTGGGGAGATTGAGAATAAGCGGGCCTGCGAGCGTATGCGGAACGGCGTTGGCGAGAAAGAGCGCCGACAGGATGGCGACCGGCCAGGTCCAACGAGGGGCGCGTGATAGAGGAGCGGATGGGGCGGTGGCCTGCATTGCAAATCTCAGCTATTTTGGTCAACTAAGGTGACTAGTTAGTCAACAAAGGTGTCTTTGTCAATGATCGATCCCAGCTCTCCTTTTGTGCTGGCACAGGCGGTGGCGACGCTCGGGAAAGGTGCCCTCCTCGCGCGGTTGGCGGCATGCGGTCACGGCGAAGTCGGCATGCCCGATGTGAAGCTGCTGTGGTGCCTCGGTGCCGAACCGGTGAATGTGCAGCAGGTCGCGGAGATGACAGGGACCACCAAGCAGTTCGCAGCGCGCACCGTCGCGAAACTGCGGGAAAGCGGGCTGGTGCGCGTGTCGCCTGCCCCCAACGACAAGCGATCGATTGCCATTACCGCGACGCGAAAAGGCGAGGCCCTGTTGGCGATCATCCGGAGTGAGAAGGACGCGATCGAGGCCGAGTGGCGGGCAGCGATTGGCGCCACTGCGTTCGAAGCCATCGCGCGCGCTCTCGCCAGGCTGATCGACGGTCCGCTCAAATGAAAACGGGGCCGGATGAACCGGCCCCGCAAATTCTGATGCTCGGAAGCTTAGCGCTTCGAGAACTGGAAGGAGCGGCGGGCCTTGGCCTTACCGTACTTCTTACGCTCGACCACGCGGCTGTCGCGGGTGAGGAAACCACCCTTCTTGAGGACGGCGCGCAGTTCGGGCTCGTAATGGGTGAGCGCCTGGCTGATGCCGTGACGGACCGCACCGGCCTGGCCGGAGAGGCCGCCACCCGAGACGGTCGCGACGACGTCGTACTGGTCCTTGCGCGAAGCCGCGATGATGGGCTGCTGCAGGATCATCTGGAGCACCGGACGGGCGAAGAAGGCGTTGAACTCCTTGCCGTTGATGGTGATCTTGCCGTTGCCCGGCTTCACCCAGACGCGGGCGATGGCGTTCTTGCGCTTGCCGGTGGCATAGGCGCGACCCTGGGCGTCGATCTTCTGCGTGTAGACGGGCGCAGAGGCGACAACCGGAGCGACCGAGGTGGTGCCGAGGTCTTCGAGCGAATTGATGGTTTCGGCCATTACTTGGCCCTCACGTTCTTGGAGTTCATCGAGGCGACATCGAGCGTCTTCGGCTGCTGGGCTTCATGCGGATGCACGGCGCCGGCATAGACCTTGAGGTTGCGCAACTGCTGGCGGCCAAGCGGACCCGAGGGGATCATGCGGCGCACGGCGTTCTCGACGACCCGCTCCGGGAAGCGACCATCGAGAAGCTGACGCTGCGTCCGGTCCTTGATGCCGCCGGGATGGCCGGTGTGCCAGTAGAATTTGCGCTGATCGAGCTTGTTGCCGGTCAGCTTCACCTTCTCGGCGTTGATGACGATGACATTGTCGCCCATGTCCATGTTGGGCGTATAGGTCGGCAAGTGCTTGCCGCGGAGGCGGAGCGCAACAATAGAAGCGAGACGGCCGACGATCAGATCGCTGGCGTCGATCAGTATCCACTTCTTATTGATGTCACTCGGCGTGGCCGTGTAAGTCGACATCGATATTTCCCTTAAAGAGCTGGCGAAACGAGGCGTTCCGCCGGTTTTCGTGCGCGCTGTTTAACAGGGATTCGGTGGGCGTCAAGCGCGCCGAATTAAGTCAGCAATATCAGGTACTTATGGTTTTGGTATCATAATACCACATGGTGGTAGCATAATACCTATTCCGGCATGCCAGGGTTTCCAGCCCTCTCGGTCGTAATCCCCCGGGCCTGACCGGGGACCGAGCTGAAAGCGGTTGAGTGGCCGGGTCAAGCCCGGCCATCACGGCCGATAGGTCGAAGGCTCCCTAGCTCCGCAGCCCCGGCGCTTCGTGGCCGGTGCTCTGGACATATTCGGTGTAGCCGCCGCCAAAGGCGTGGATGCCGTCGGGGGTGAGCTCGAGCACGCGGTTGGACAGCGCGGCGAGGAAATGGCGGTCGTGCGAGACGAACAGCATCGTGCCTTCATATTCCGACAGCGCCTCGATCAGCATCTGCTTGGTGCCGATATCGAGGTGGTTGGTGGGCTCGTCGAGGACGAGAAAGTTCGGCGATTCGAACAGGAGCTTGGCCATCACCAGCCGGGCCTTCTCACCGCCCGACAGCACGCGGCACTTCTTCTCGATCTCGTCGCCGGAAAATCCGAAGCATCCTGCTAGCGTGCGCAGCGTCGACTGGCCTGCCTGCGGGAACGATCCCTCGAGCGACTGGAACACCGTCTCGTCGCCATCGAGCAGATCCATCGCGTGCTGCGCGAAATAGCCGAGCTTGACGCTGGGGCCGACGGCAACCGTACCCTGGTCGGGTCGTACGCTGTCGGCGACGAGCTTCAGCAGCGTCGATTTGCCGGCGCCGTTGACGCCCATGATGCACCAGCGCTCGCGGCGGCGGATTTGGAAATCGAGGCCTTCATAGATGCTGCGGCTGCCATAGCTCTTATGCACGCCCTTCAGCATCACGACGTCCTCGCCTGAGCGGGCCGGCGGGCGGAATTCGAAGGAGATCGATTCGCGGCGCTTGGGCGGCTCGACCTTGTCGATCTTATCGAGCTTCTTGACGCGGCTCTGCACCTGAGCCGCATGCGAGGCACGGGCCTTGAAGCGCTCGATGAAGGCGATCTCCTTCGCCAGCATGGCCTGCTGGCGGTCGAACTGCGCCTGCATCTGCTTTTCGCTCAGCGCACGCTGCTGCTGATAGAATTCGTAGTCGCCCGAATAGGTGGTGAGCGCGCCGCCGTCGATCTCGACGATCTTGTTGACGATGCGGTTCATGAACTCGCGATCATGCGAGGTCATCAGCACGCCGCCCTCATAGCGCTGCAGGAAGTCCTCGAGCCAGATCAGGCTTTCGAGATCGAGATGGTTGCTGGGCTCGTCGAGCAGCAGCGCATCCGGTCGCATGAGGAGGATTTTCGCCAGCGCGACGCGCATCTTCCAGCCGCCCGACAGCGCACCCACGTCGCCGTCCATCATCTCCTGGCTGAAGCCGAGGCCGTCGAGCACTTCGCGGGCGCGGGCGTCGAGGCTATAGCCATCGAGCTCCTGAAACTTTCCCTGCACCTCGCCATAGCGCGTGATGATCTCGTCCATCTCGTCGGCTCGATCGGGGTCGGCCATGCCCGCTTCGAGCTCGGACATCTCGGACATCAGCGCACCGGCGGGACCGGCGCCTTCCATGACTTCGGAGACGACGCTCCGGCCAGACATGTCGCCGACGTCCTGGCTGAAATAGCCGATGGTGATGCCGCGATCGACGGAGACCTGGCCTTCGTCCGGCTGCTCTTCACCGATGATCATCCGGAACAGGGTGGTCTTGCCGGCGCCAGTGGGGCCGACGAGACCGATCTTCTCACCCTTTTGAAGCGCAGCAGACGCCTCGATGAAGACGATCTGCTTGCCGTTCTGCTTGCCGATACTTTCGAGGCGGATCATGGCGCGTTCTACGAAGTGGCCAGCACAGTGCCGGCAACAGGGAGCGCCCGTAAATCATCGGACGCGCCGCGATGCAAGCGGCACGTCCGCGCAGCTTCCATGCGTTGGCGATCAGGCCTCCGGAATCCAGGTGACCATCGACCCCCTGCCCCGGTTGGCCCAGAGGTAGTACGGCAAGGCCGTCAGCGTCGCCTCGGCCTCCTTGGGCGGACTGGTCCGGTAGAGGTCCTGCCAGTCCGACATGTCGATGGCGATGGCCGGGGCCGAGAGCGTCACCGCACCGCCGAATAGATCTGCCCGCGTGGTGGATTTGAGTTCCGAGCCGCGCGGCAGTTTGAGCCGCTGCACGCTGCCGCCCGGATTGTCGGCCTCCTCGACGCAGTAAACCAGCGGACCACGCTTCAGCGCCACGCGGCCGACATCCATGATGACGCCCGGATTGGCGTAGAGCCGCTCGGCCGGCATCGGCAGATCGAGCGCGATCGTGTCGCCCTTCGCCCACATGCGATGGATCGTGACATAGCCATCGACGGGTGAGGCGGTAACCGGCTGGCCGTTGACGGCGATCGCATGGGTCTTGGCCCAGCCGGGAACGCGCAGCTTGACGTCGAACGCCGTCGGGGTCGCAGGATCGATGTTGATCCTGATGTCACCCGACCACGGATAGTTCGAGGTCTCGCGGATGGCGACAATGGTGTCGGCGATCTGGCGCGTCGAGGAGATGCCACCATAGATGTGGAAGGCGAGACCATCGGGCGCGGTGGAGATGAAATAGCCGCCTACGGATGCGACGAGGCGGCTGACATTCATCGTACAGCATGGGCAGGTGTGCCAGGCCCAGCGTTCGGCCGAACCATTGCTCTCGAGCGGGTTGGCATAGAAATAATGCTCGCCATCGCGGCTCAACCCCGACAGCGCGCCATTGTAGAGAGCGAGTTCGAGCACGTCGGCATATTTGCCGTTGATGTCGAGATGCAGCATGCGCTGCGCCCAGAAGATTAGCGCCACCGACGCGCAGGTCTCGGCATAGGCCGTCTGGTTGGGCAAATCGTAGTCGAACGTGAAGCCCTCATTGTGCGCCGACGGACCGAGACCGGCCGTGACGTACATCTTGGTGATCATAACGTCGTTCCACAGTGTCTCGCAGGCCTGCTTGAGGCTTGCATCCTGCAGCTCCGCCGCGAGATCGGCCATGGCGGTGTACATATACATGGCGCGCACGGCGTGGCCGACGACTTTGCTCTGTGCCCGCACCGGCTCGTGCGACTGGCTGTATTCGTAGTTGGCCTGCGCATAGCCCTGCGCGTTCCACCCCTTGGCTTCACGCGCCTCGCGCTCTGCATCGAAAAAATGCGGCGGCTGCTGGCCGCGCTCATTGATGAAATAGGTCGCGAGATCGAGGTGCTTTCGCTCCTGCGTCAGATGATAGAGCTTGATCAGCGCGAGCTCGATTTCCTGGTGACCGCAATAGCCGTGCTTCTGGTCGGCACCCGGTCCGAACGTCTGACGAATGTGCTCGACATAGCGCTCCATGATATAGAGCCACCGGCGTCTGCCGGTGGTCTCGAAATAGGCGATGGCACCTTCGAGCATATGGCCGGCATTATAGAGCTCATGGTTGTCGCGCAGATTGCTCCAGCGCTTCTCAGGCTCGCGCCCGAGGTACCAGCAATTGAGATAGCCGTCCGGCAGCTGCGCCTTCTCGAAATCGTCGACGATGGCTTCGATCTTGGCCTCGATATCCGTGTCGCGCCGATGCGACAGCGCGTAGCTCGCCGCCTCGATCCATTTGCCGACGTCGGAATCCCAGAATACTTGCACGGTGAAGCCATTGGCATGGCGTGGAAAGCGGAGCGGCGGCGGCGGATTGGGAAGCTTAAGCGAGTCGAGCAGGCCATACTCACCGAGCTTCTTGTGCTGGCTCGGGATGGTCGTCTTCAGCACGGTGTCGAGGCGCTCTTTCCAGAAGTCGCCTTCGAGGCGCACATCGACGAAGCGCACGGGATGATACTGGCTCATTCTCACTCCATAGCGGCGGTTGGTCCGCCGGTTGATTTCAGGCTTTCGACGATTCACGGATAACGAGACTGCAGGGCAGCCGATGCACCCCGCGCAGGCTCTCGCCCGCCATGATGCTCAGCAGTGCTTCGCCCGCCGCGCGTCCAAGGGTGCTCAGATTCATATCGACGCTTGACAGTTGGGGCCGTGCGGCCTGAGTCATCACTTCCCAATTGTCGAAGCCGACCAGTGCGACTTGCCGCGGGATTTCGATGCCGCGTTCGCGCAGTGCCTCGCTGGCGCCGCGGGCGATCTGATCGTTGTCGCAGAAGATGGCGTCGGGTCCCTGCCCGGTCCCCTGTCCTTTGCCATCGAACAGCGTCGCGACGGCTTCGCGGCCCCACTGTTCCGACCATGAACCGTTGAGGCAAAGCGAGGGATCGAACGGAATGCCGGCTTTGTCCAGAACGCTGCGGTACCCAGACTGGCGCAGCCGAACGGCGTCGAACCGGTCAGGTCCGGAGACATGGGCAATCCGCCGGCGGCCCTCGGCCACCAAATGGTCGATCGCCAGTTGTGCGCCGCCCTCATCGTCGGGGATCAGGCAATAGGCGTTTTCGTCGTCGGCCTGCGAATAGACGTAGACGATGGGGAGGCCCGGTACGAGCGGGCCAAGCGATGAGCGCTTGTCGGCGCGGCGGGCCGTGACCACCAGGCCATCGATGCGCTTGCGCATCAACTGCTCGAGGTGCTGCCGCTCGCGTTCGGGATCGTCGGTGGCGTTGCACATGAACACCGCGATCCCCGCATCGGCGAGCTTCTGCTCGAGAGCCTCGACGATGGGGAAACTGAATCGGCCGAAACTGTCATTGGTGATGAGACCGACAGTCATCGAGCGCGCACGATGCAGGCTCTGCGCGAGATCGTTGGGGCGGTAGCCGAGCGTCGCAGCGGCCTTGAGGACCTTGTCGCGGGTTTCCTGGCGGAGATCGCCGGTGCCATTCAGGGCCTTGCTGGCGGTCCCGATCGACACCGCCGCCTCGCGGGCGACATCGTGAATAGTCAGCCCGCGCCGTCCCGTTCGAATGCTGCGTGTTTCCCCCGGACCCGGCGCCATTATTTTACCGCCCCGCTCAACAACCCCGAAACGTAGTATTTCTGGAGCAGGAGGTAAATCAACACGCATGGCACAATCGAGATCGTCACGCCGGCCTGCAGCATTCC
>JBDSHC010000058.1:0-7773 GCA_039918675.1 Devosia sp. | reverse complement strand
GCCGCGAGCCGGGATCCGAACCCGGAGGATGCGACCACCCTCCGCCATCACTGTCGCCAGCCACTTCGTCGGTGGCTCGCAGGTAGATGACGACAGCGGGGGGAGGATACGATGGGGTTGGAGGACTGTGCGTAGATTGGTTCGGAATTCTCGTAAGCGATTGACAGGACTGCGGTTTTCCAAGTCGAACTACGCATCTCTCTGCCGTCATGGCCGGGCTTGACCCGGCCACCCAGCGAGATGCGCGTCCGGCTGGGTCCCCGGGTCAAGCCCGGGGGATGACGATTGAGGGGGCAGTGGGCGAGGCTCTTCTGGATGCGGGCGTACCACCAACAGCGCGTCATCCCGGGCTTGACCAGGGACCCAATTCGCCACGGCGCAAGAGTTGAGTTGGTTCCCTGCTTTCGCAGGGATGACGGCTGGTGGGTGGGGCGGCGGCGCTGGTGGTTGGTGATGATTCCACGGGTCCCTGCTTTCGCGGGGATGACAGTTGGTGGTGGCCGGCAGCTACCGCTGCCCGCCTACTCGCCGATCCGGCGCGGATAGACCACGCGGGGTGGGATCCAGTGGTGGATCACGGCGACGCCGACCAGGCACAAAGCGCCGCCGATGACCACGAAGAACAGAATTTCAGGTGGCATATGGGTGCTGAACGCGACGAGCGGCACGGCGCCTGCCGGCGGATGGGTGACGCGAAGCAGTAGCATAGCGCCAATGACGAGGCCGACCGCGATCGTCGCGGCCCACCAGACCGGCGGCAAGACCGAAAGGACGGCAACACTAACTATTGCGGCCGTCAAATAGCCGCCAAACAGATTAGCAGGTTGCGACAGTGGGCTATCGGGCTGACCGAACAGCAGCACGGCCGTCGCGCCGAAGGGGGCGAGCAGCATGGGCAGGCCGGTCCAGGCTGCAATGCCGCCAACCAGGGTCATGGCAATGATCGCGCCGATGGCAGATTTCATATGCCCCAGCGCCGGGCCGTGCGGCTCGTGGCGGTGGATGAAGGCGAGAAGTCTGTGCAAGATCGGCCCCGGCTAGAAGGCGGCTATCAACCCGAATACTCGCCCATTTTCAAGGCATTCTGCTGAAATCTTGTGCTATTTCCAGCGCCCGTAGCGCCAGGGCGCGTACCATTGTGCACCCATCGGTACCCCGGCCGGTACCGGGTCGTGCCCGTGCGTCCCTCCGGGGCGGCAGCGGTATATGCGGGCGGCGCCCATCCAGCCGCCGGGCCAGAAGCCGTGCTGCCAGATGGCATCCCGGGTGAACTCGCTGCAGGTGGGAGCGTGTCGGCAGTTGCGGCCCATGAACATGCTGAGTGAGTAGCGATAGCCCTGGATCAGAACGTAGGCAGCAAGTTTGAAGGGGTAGTCGACAGCCCGCCAGAACGCGGTCATGGCCCCCACCGATTGAACGGCTTGGCGGTCGAGTTGACCTCCAACCAAGCAAGCAACGGGGCGATCTGCTTGTGCTGAAACCGCATCAGGCGGCGGGCTCGAGTTTGTCGAGGGCATCGACGACCGCGTCGAAAACCAGCAGCGTCGAAATATGGCGCGGGGCGTAGTCGCGGACCGGTTCGAGGTAAGCGAGATCGGACCATTTGCCTGCGGGCGGCGTGCCGTTGGACTTGAGCATGGCGGTCATCTGGTCACGCAGGGCTCGAAACTCCGTGGTCGAGGTGCCCACGATATTGGTCGCGACGATGGCGGCCGAGGTCTGGCCCAGCGCACAGGCTGAGAGTTTGTGTCCGTAGCCGGCAATTTTCCCATCTGCCACCGCGATATCGACCTCGATGGACGAGCCACAAACCCGACTCACCTTGCGTGAACTGGCGTCCGGGCTGGCCAGCCGGCCTGGGATAGGCTGGTTTGCAGCGATTTCGAGGATCTTCTGGGAATAAAGATCGCTCAGTTCCATTACAATCACACGCTTGTTTCTTGAGAGCCGGGAAACACTGACACATATAGGCACCAGGCGAGCGTATGTCAGCGTGGCGCGCGCCCCCGGTGGTCCGGGAACGATCGGCATGCGTAGACCGTATTAAGTCCGACTCCAAAGGAATCCAAAATGGACGCCAGCGCCAAGCTCAACGTCGCCAAGTCTTTGTCTCAAAACACCCTATTCCGTCCTACGCAGGAGCAGGCCGAGGAGGCTGTGCGTACGCTTCTGGCCTGGGCGGGCGACGACCCCACCCGCGAAGGGTTGCTCGAGACGCCCCGCCGCGTGACAAAAGCCTATGGCGAATTTTTCGCAGGCTATGCGCAGGACCCGGCCGAGATTTTGAAGAAGACGTTCAAGGATGTGGGCGGCTATGACGATATCGTTCTGGTCAAGGACATCCCCTTCTCGAGCCATTGCGAGCACCACATGGTGCCGTTTATCGGCAAGGCGCATATCGCCTATTTGCCGCATGACGGGGTGGTTGGGATCTCGAAGCTGGCGCGGCTAGTCGATGTGTTTTCCCGTCGGCTGCAGGTTCAGGAGAACCTTACCGCGCAGATCGTCGACGCGATCAACGAGCACCTCAACCCGCGCGGTGCCGCAGTGATGCTCGAGGCGGAGCATATGTGCATGTCGATGCGCGGCGTCCGGGCGCATGGCGCGACGACGGTCACGCAGCGCTTCACCGGCGTCTTCGCCGAGGAAAAGGGCGAGCAGGACCGGTTCTTCACGATGGTGCGCGGGAACCGTTGAGCGCAACGCGGATCAAATAGCGCGTCGCGCAAGATGGCATAGACTGGGGGCTTCATGTGCGGAGTGCCCCATGTCTGCCGTTCTCAAGACCGTCTGGTTCGTCGAGTCCCGTTTGCGGGACAGTGAGCTGTCGCTCGATACGATGGCTGAGCATGCCGGCGTTTCGCGTTCGCACCTTTCCCGCATCTTCCCGGTCGCCACTGGTCGCCAATTGTCGAGCTATATTCGTGGCCGGCGTCTGACCGAGGCGGCACGGGAACTCGCCAATGGGGCGCCGGACATTCTCAGTCTGGCGCTCGATATGGGGTACGGATCGCATGAGGCATTCACCCGCGCCTTCCGCGAGCAGTTCGGGCTGACGCCCGACGATCTCAGGCGGAGGCGCTCCCTCGACACTCTCGATCTCGTGGAGCCTCTCAGAATGGACACACCCACACTTCCCAAGCTTGCCCCGCCCGTCATTGAAAAGCGCGAAGCGCTGCGGATTGGTGGCCTCGGCAGCCATTTCACTTTCAAGACGATGGATACGATCCCGCATCTGTGGCAGCGGTTCGGGCAATATCTGCCCGAGATGGCATATGATGGGCAACCGATTGCTTTTGGCATCAGCGGGCCGATGCCTGAGGGGAGCGAGGGGTTCGACTATTTCGCCGCCGCTCCGGTTCCAAAGACCAAGGAACTGCTGCCCGGCCTGACGGAGATGACCCTGCCAGCCGGGACCTACGCCCGATTCAAGCACGAGGGGCATATTTCGCAAATCCGGGGGACTTGTGCCGCAGTCTACGAAACCGGCATTCCGGCACTTGGGCGGGAGGCGGACAATCGGTGGTTCACCTTCGCCGAGTATTACGGGCCGGATTTCGAGCCGGTGACGGGCATGGGAACCGTCGAAATCTGGGTCAAGCTGGCGGACTAGTGGCGCGCGCGCATGGCGCGGGGTAAAAGCCGCGCCATGAGCATTTCATTCGCCGACCCCGCCGCCTTGTCCCACGAGGCTCTGGAAGAAGGCACGGCTTTCGCGCCGCGCTTTGACGCCCACGGGCTTATTACCGCAGTCGCGCAGGAAGCCGG
Source organism: Devosia sp. (assembly GCA_039918675.1). GTDB lineage: Bacteria > Pseudomonadota > Alphaproteobacteria > Rhizobiales > Devosiaceae > Devosia_A. The sequence continues at coordinate 4,005 of JBDSHC010000058.1, read as the reverse complement.
CAGTGGCCGGGTGCTGATGGTGGCGCACATGAATGCGGAGGCGCTGCGGCTCACCATCGAGACCGGCGAGGTCCACTATTACTCGCGCTCACGCAAGGCGTTGTGGAAGAAGGGGGAGACTTCCGGCGAGGTGCAAAAGCTCATCGCGCTCAGCACCGATTGCGATCAGGACGTCGTTCTGCTGAGCGTAGAGCAAACGGGACGCGGCGCTGCCTGCCACACCGGACGCAAGAGCTGCTTCTACCGGGTGCTGAAGGACGGAGCGCTGGTCGACAGCGGCGAGACGCGGCTGTTCGACCCCAAGGATGTCTATCGTCAATAGTGTGGTGGCGGTGGCTCCGGGGCCTCCGACAGCGCGGGGTTGTCGGCGATCTCGCGCATACGCTCGCCCAGATTGCCGATGGTGCGTTTTAGGGCGGCGATTTCGGCCCATTGGGCGGTGATGGTTGTGTTGAGATCCTCGATCGCCTGATCCTGATAGGCGATGGTGGTTTCGAGCTTGTCGAGGCGTTCGGCATCGGTCATGCGGATTTCCTCTCGAGGAGGCGGACGGCGAAGAAGCCGAAGAGGAAGCCGCCCAGATGCGCCTGCCAGGCGACCTGAACCTCCATGCCGCCCAGAACCAGCGGGAGCAGCGGGACGACCGCATTGAGCACCAGCCAAAGCAGCGTGAAGGTCCGGGCCGTCGGGTGCGCCATCACCTCGCGCAGCGTCGCGAGCGAGCGGCCGAGTGCGATGCGCTGGCCGGTTTCGGGATCGACGGCGATTTGCACAGGCTGGAACATGAAGCGGACCGCCGCGCCGGTGAGCGCTGCGATGCCCCCTGAGGCGCCGACCAGCACTTGTACGCTGTTGAAGGTCGTCGCTGCAAAAAGCGCGGCGCCGGCGATGGCTCCAAGCAGGAACAGCGCGAGCATCTTCACCGCGCCGTAGCGAAGCGTCACTGGCGTCGCGAAGATAGCGAGCCACACGGTGTTGAGGATTACGTGCTCCCAGCCGGCATGGAGGAACGCGTGGGTGACCGGGGTCCAGATAAGGGGCCAGAGGCCGCCTGGAATGCCGTCCGGTTCGATTAGCCGGTAGGGCACGAAGGCCAGCCAGGTCAGCAATTGCTCGCGGCCGAAATCGTTAAGAACGAGGCTGTCGGCGGCCTGAATCGCCAGCAAAAGGCCGCAAAGCGCCGCCACTGCCCAATGCAGATTGAAGATGGGCTGCCGTTGGGGATCGGCCTCAGGCCGTTGCAATTGCTGGTTTTTTTGGTCGTCGCTCATTCAAACTCCAGCGTTTGCGGGCTTCGGCCCGCCTCTCCCCGATCTTATCCACACCACACCCGCGCCATTAACCTTAAGGAAGGTTTAAGGGCGATTTTGGCCCAAGCATTTGCGAGTGTCGGTGCGGCGGCGGGGCGACCATTTTCGGACGCCTGCCGGGGCTTGGGATATAGGTTGGCGTCGATGCAAAAACAGAGCACCAAAACGCTCTATGACTATTGGAACACCCTGCGCGGTTCACGCAGCGCGCCCGACCGGCGCGATATCGACCCCACCAAGATCCGGGGCGCACTGGCCAACACGTTCATTCTCGAACTCAACGACAGCAGCGAATTCGATTTCCGCCTCGCGGGATCGCACATCTGCTCCACCTATGCACGCGAACTTAAGGGCCGCTCCTTTACCCGGCTGTGGCATCCGCGCGATCGCGACGCGATGGAGACGCTGGTGCGTGCGGTGACCGAAGACCACGCCGTGGCGCTCATCACCTTTTCGGGCATCACCGCGCTCAACACCAAGGTCACGGTCGAGACCATTCTCCTCCCCGTGCGTCACAACGGCTCGACGCAGTCGCGCTTGCTGGGCGCCATGACGGCGGTGGACGAGCCCTATTGGTTCGGCTCGCAGCCGGTGGTCGAGCAACGCATCACCGGGCTCCGGCTGATCTGGCCGGACGACAGCTCGCTCACCGATATGGCGCGCGACATTGCCGCGTCGGTGCCGCAGGACGTAATCTTCGCGAGCGGAAACTCGTCCATCGCGCCGATGGCGGCGACGGTTTATGGCCGGCAGGCACGGCGTTACGCGCATCTGGCGGTGATTGACGGCGGCCGCAGCTGATTGCTCGGATTTGCGGGCGCTTTGCGCGTCCGCGATCATGTTCGGTTAACCAAAACTGGTTAGCGTCGGGAATGTCAATTTGAGTGACGCGCCCCGATGCTTACGGACAATTCTTCGCCCGCGCGCAGCCCACGCCCGATACGCGCTTACGTGCAGATGCCCCGCTTTCAGCGGGTGAAGGTGTCGATCCTGGGCCGCTATATGCTGGCCGACCGGCGCGAATTCCCATGCCAAGTTCTCGAAATGTCGCCCGGCGATGCCGTGGTGATTGCACCGGTGGCGGGCAATGCGGGTGAAAAAGTCATCGCTTATCTCGATCATCTTGGCCGTGTCGAAGGCGCTATCCTCGATGCGTCAGAGGGTGGCTTCGTGATGGATCTGGCCGCCAGCCCGCGCAAACGCGACAAGATGGCGGCACAGCTCACCTGGCTTGCCAATAAAGACATTCTCAATCTGCCGGAAGACCGCCGGCATGAGCGCGTGGTGCCCGACAACAGGCATTCGACTGTCGTTCTGGACGATGGCCGGCGCTACAATTGCAAGATCATAGACATCTCGCTCTCGGGCGCGGCGATCGAACTTGCGGTCCGGCCTGCGATGGGTACGCCGGTGACGCTGGGCCGCATGCGGGCCCGCGTAGTGCGGCATTTCCAGGACGGCGTGGCTGTTGAATTCGCTTCGGCGCAGGAGATGCTGACCGTGGTTCAGCAGAATCTGCGGATCAACTAGGCCCGCGTAACCTCGCCCTCGTCCTCCGAGGGTCGCTGCGCTCCCGCCTCAGGATGAGGTCTCATAGCGAGACCCTGCACTACACCCACGTTCGTCATCCCCGGGCTTGACCCGGGGACCCAACCTCAAGCGCGTCCTGCTGGGTGGCCGGGTCAAGCCCGGCCATGACGACCGAGAGGGGAGTGCCGCAGAACAGCGCTCACCAGAACACCACTCTATTTCCTAGTTAATCTAACCTTTCGCACACCCATAAAACACGCATAAAAACTGCGCAGTAGTTTTCCGAGTGAGGCAATTCGGCGGCGGCAAGGTGGCTCCATTCAGGGGGCTACCAAATGTCGAACATCTCCAGGGGACTTACCGGCGCGCTCATGGCGCTGGCCATTTTCACCTCGCCTGCCATCGCGACCTCGTCGGTGGATTTGTCGAACCCGGCTTTCGCGCCGGTGACAGGTCCGACGAGCATCCCGGTCGGTGCGGCCGAGTTCTGCAAGACCAATCGTGGCGAATGCGGGCCAAGTGCTCGTATGGTCGATATCGAGACGCTGACCGAGGCGAGCTGGCAGCAGCTCACCAAGCTCAATGACAGCGTCAATACCTCGATCATCCCGGAGACGGACGCCGATCTCTACAAGGTCACGGAGCTCTGGACCTATCCGAAGGGCCGCGGCGATTGCGAGGATATCGCGCTCGAAAAGCGCCGCCAGCTTATCGCGCTGGGCTGGGACGCAAGCGCCCTGCTGATGACAGTGGTGCGCGAGCGCAATGGCAACGGCCACGCCGTGCTGATGGTGCGCACCGATCGCGGCGATCTGGTGCTCGATAACCAGGATGGGCGCGTCATGATCTGGAAAGACACCGCCTATCAGTTCGTCAAGCGGCAGTCCCAGACCGACTCCGGCAAATGGGTCGGGCTCGATGACACCCGCCTGGTCACGGCATCGGCGAACTAGGACGAGATTTCAGTTTCGGGCCCTTCCCCCTGATGTGAGCCCGAATGAAGCGAGGCCGGCCCCTCCCCCGAGGCCGGCCTCGCGCTTTTTCACTAGACCAATTCAGGAAGCCATCGCTGACCCCAAGCTCACTGCTTGGGCCTCCCCTGATTTCTCCACCGTCCTGGCCGGGCTCGACCCGGCCACCCATCGGAACACTCGGCTGGGCCCCC
>JBDSHC010000057.1:0-6980 GCA_039918675.1 Devosia sp. | reverse complement strand
GGTCTCGGTGGAGGATGGAAGATAGTGCGACTTAGCCAAAGCACCAATGTCTCAGTGGTCCTGGTCCGCCGCCATCTCCGCGCCTCCCTGACTCTCTGCCATCGTCCCCTAACTCTCTGCCGTCATCCCCGGGCCTGACCCGGGGACCCAGCCGAGGGTGCATCTGGGTCGCCGGGTCAAGCCCGGCCATGACGACCGGAGGGATTGATGCTAGGGGAAAACGATGGAGCAGCAAGTTCTCTCGCTCACCCCCGACGCCGCGCTTGCGCATCTTCGCGCCGAGGCCGAAGCCCTGTTGGCGCGGCCAGGCCGCACTGTCCTCGGCATTGCCGGTGGCCCGGGCACCGGCAAATCCACGCTCACGGCGCAGCTGGTCGCGGCACTCGGGCCGGCGGCCGCCTACGTGCCGATGGATGGCTTCCATATGAAGCACAGCAAGCTCGAGGCGCTCGGCACGGCTGCCGACAAGGGCGCGCCGCATACTTTCGAAGGCGCCGCCTTCGCCGACTTCCTCGCGGCGCTGAAAGCCGCTACCGGCCTGATGTCGGGACCAGGCTATTCGCGCAAGATCGAGGATGTGGTCGAGAACGCCTTCAGCATTCCGGGAAATGCGCGGCTGCTGATTGCCGAGGGCAATTATCTGCTGCTGTCCAGTTCGCCCTGGTGGCCGGTGAGGCCGCTGCTTGATCGCGCCATTTTTATCGATGTGCCGCGCGACCTTGTCCGCGCGCGCCTGCTCAAGCGGCATGCCGAGGAGGGCCTGTTTACCGAGGAGCGCAACATCGCCCATGTCGATCGCGTCGATCTCGCCAATTACGATCTCGTGCTGCGCTCGAAGTCGCGGGCCGATGTGGTGATCGAGTTGATCACGGCGGCCTGAACCTAAATATCGGAACTGATCGCGTCGCCCCGGCTTCTGCCTACTTAGCACAATCAGCGAGAGGAGGATCCCCAAATGGATGACGCAAATCACGTTCGCCTGCAGCAGGCCGACTACAGCCCGGCCACCCTCGAAGGCGCCACGATCTATGATGCCGAGGACCATAAGGTTGGCACGGTGTCGCATGTCCATGGCAGTGGCATGTCCAGCCAGGTCGTCGTCGATGTCGGCGGTTTCCTCGGCATGGGCGCGAAGCCCGTGGCCGTTTCGGCAGCGGATCTGGAGTTCATGCGCGACGAGAATGGCGACATTCACGCCGTGACGAACTGGACGAAGGATCAGTTGAAGAAGATGCCCGAACACAAGGACATGCACTGACCACCACTGTCCTCGTCATGGCCGGGCTTGGACCCGGCCACCCAGTTGCACTTTCGGCTGGGTCTGCGGGTCAAGCCCGGGGATGACGGCCGAGGGTGCGGGGATGGGACCGAGAGCGACCAGCAAGGCTCTAGCGCCGTGCCCACTCGTCTGTCTTGGTGCCGACCAGCTCGCTGATGTTGCGCTTGCCTTCGGCGCGCACGGCAGCGCTTAGCCCGCGCTTGATGCGGTCGAGCAGATCGAGCCCACCGAACACCAGCGCCGAATAGAGCTGGATCGCGTTGGCGCCGGCTTCGAATTTCTGCAAAGCCGTCTGCGGCGAGGAGATGCCACCGACACCGATGATGGGCAGGGTCGTGCGCTGCCGCATCTGCGCGAGGCGCCTGGTGGAGAGATCGAACAGCGGCTTTCCTGACAGGCCGCCTTTCTCATCCGCGTTGTCCATCCCCGCTACCGGGTCGCGGCTCAGTGTCGTGTTGGAAACGATGAGCCCGTCGAGGTCGGTGGCGCCGATCACTTTGGCGATTGCGTCGAGTGCCGCCTCATCGAGATCGGGCGCGATCTTCAAAAACACTGGCACCCGCACCGGCGATTTCGAGCGCACCGTCAGCACCGCCGAAAGCAGCCGCTTCAGCGAGTCCTCCTGCTGCAGATCGCGCAGGCCGGGCGTGTTGGGCGAGGAGATATTGACCGTCAGATAGTCGGCGATCCGCGCGAAGCGAGCGACGCCCTTGGCATAGTCGGTGACGAAATCGGCGGTGTTTTTGTTGGCGCCGATATTGACGCCCAGTGCCGCGGGCACGCGCTGACCATTGAGGCGACGGAAGACTTCGTCGTGGCCGTCATTGTTGAAGCCCATGCGGTTGATGACGCCTTCGGCTTCGGCCAATCGGAACAAACGCGGTTTCGGATTGCCGGCCTGCGGCATGGGGGTCACCGTTCCCACTTCAGTCATCCCGAAGCCCATCAACGCGAGGGCGCGCGGCACCTCGCCATTCTTGTCGAAGCCCGCCGCCATGCCCACAGGGTTGGTGAGTTCGAGCCCGGCGAGCGTCGTCTTCAGCTCCGGAGGATCGGCATAGTCCTGCTGCGGCGCGAGCCCAAGCCGTAGCGCATTGATGGTCGCGCCATGCGCCGTCTCCGGGTCCATCCGCAACAGGCCGTCGCGCGTCAGATTGGCGAGCAGCGGGACTTTCAGCAGCGGCGACAGATTCGAGAAAATCATTGGACCCACTCCGGCAAAGTGACGGTGCCATCCGCGCCCACGGCGACGCTCGCTTGCGAGGTCACCGCCGACATTGGCAGCTCGCTGTAGAGATGCGGAAACAGCTGGCCACCGCGCGACGGCTCCCAGCGCAGCGCGGCGCCGACATCGTAACAGCGCACCGCGAAGACGATCAGGTCGCGCTGCCCCGCGAAGTGGAGCTTGAGCGTCTCAGCCAGCTGGCCAGCCGTCGAGAAGTGCACATAGCCGTCCTTGAGGTCGATCGGCATGCCCGCGAAGCGTCCGGCAGCGAGGGACGACTCAAATGCCTCTCGCGAGGCAATCTTGTAGACGAATTCGGGATTGCGCATTGGGGTCACCATGGCCCCTCCTCGCAACCTCCCGGCCTCGGCGCAAGGCTTTACAGCGTGCCAAGCGCGGAGTAATACATAGGACTTCTGTCCTTTGTGGGACAGTTTTCCTCATTTTGGCCGGCCAATGCTCTCTCACAGCGCCATTTGGGATGCAATTGACGCGCTCGCCCGGCGCCATGGCTTCACGCCGTCCGGGCTGGCCAAGCTGGCGGGGCTCGACGCCACGGCGTTCAATTTGTCGAAGCGCATCAGCAAGGATGGCCGCGGCCGCTGGCCCTCGACCGAGAGCATCGCCAAGCTGCTCGAGGCCACAGGCGAGAGCTTCGACGGGTTCCTCTCGAACGGCGGCGCCTATCTCCAATATTCGTCGCAGCCCGAGGGGGCCACGGTGCCGCTGCTCGGCCTCGCTCAGGCGGGCGCCGGCGGCTTCTTCGATCCGGCGGGGTTTCCCGCAGGCGAAGGCTGGGACGAGGTCAAGCTCCCCGGCCCAGGCGAGAACGGCATCTATGCGCTCGAAGTCACCGGCGATTCGATGCTGCCGCTCTATCGCGACGGCGACCGCATTGTGGTCTCACCTACCGAACAGGTGCGGCGTGGCGACCGCGTCGTGGTCAAGACCAAGTCCGGTGAAGTCATGGCCAAGATCCTCGCCCGCCAGACCGCCAAGATCGTCGAGCTCCACTCGCTCAATCCCGAACACAAGCCGCGGCTGATCGACATGAAAGACGTCGAGTGGATCGCGCGGATTATTTGGGCGAGCCAGTGATGGAAATCTCGCTCGCCACTGAGGCCGATGCGGTGGCGTGGCTGGAGCTGCGACTGGCGCTTTGGCCGGGAAATCGGCGCGAGGAATTTGTCGGCGAGATCGCGCAGCTGCTTGCCGACCCCGGCGATACGATCAACCTCATCGCACGCAGCGACAACGGAGAGGCCATCGGGTTGGCGGAAGCAGCGCTCCGGCACGATTACGTCAATGGCTGCGAGACGTCGCCGGTGGCGTTCCTAGAGGGGATTTACGTCAGCCCCAATTATCGGCGAAGCGGTGTCGGTCGCCGGCTGGTAGACCGGATCGCCGAGTGGGCGGTCGAACGCGGATGCACCGAGTTTGCCTCCGATGCGGACATCGACAATGCAGTGAGCCATGCCATGCACAACGCTCTCGGCTTTGCCGAGACGCAGCGGGTCGTCTATTTCCGCAAGGTACTAGACTAAGCCGGAGTCACCAGCTTGCCCGCCAGCGCGTCGGCGATGAGCTTGCGGGTTTCGTTGACGCCGTAGAGCGCGACGAAGGAGCCGAAGCGCGGGCCCTGGTCGGCGCCGAGCAACACCTGATAGATGGCGCCGAACCAGTCGCGCAGCGGATCGAAGGCGTGGGCGTTGCCGACGGCATAGACGATGTCCTGCAGTTCCTTGGCTTCGAGCGCTTCCTTGCCTGCGAATTGATCGTGCAGGTCCTGTAGGGCGGCGCGTTCCTTGTCGGTCGGTGCGCGGAAGGTTTTGGTGGGTAGAACCTCGTCCTGGAAATAGCGCACCGCGTAAGCGGCGAGCCGGTCGAGCTCAGGGTTCGTCGCTGCCGTCACGCCGGGCAGGCGCCGCGTGAGATAGCCCCACATCACCGACACATCATGGGCGTTGGCGGCCGATGCGAGGTTCAGCAGCAGGCCGAAATTCACCGGCATGTCGATGATCGGCACCTTGCCCGAATGGATGTGGAAGGCGGGGTTCTCGAGCGCCGCGGCAGCGTCCTGTCCGCTGTAGCCGGCGACGTACTGATAGTACTCGTCGACAGCGCGCGGGATCACGTCGAAATAGAGACGCTTCGCGACGCGGGGCTTCTGGAACATGTAGAGCGCGAGGCTCTCCGGCGACGCATAGGTCAGCCATTCGTCGATGGTCAGACCATTGCCCTTGGACTTCGAAATCTTCTGCCCGATGTCGTCGAGGAACAGCTCATAGACATAATGCTCGGGCGCCATACCACCGAGGATTTCGCAGATGCGATCATAGATCGGCGCGTTGGTCTGGTGGTCCTTGCCGAACATTTCGAAATCGACGCCGAGCGCCGACCAGCGCATGCCGAAATCGGGCTTCCACTGCAGCTTGCAATGACCACCTGTCACCGGCAGCGTCGTCTCCGTGCCATCCTCATCGTCGAACGTAACGGTACCGGCTGTCGCGTCGACGTGCTTCATCGGTACATAGAGCACGCGCCCGGTCGTCGGTGAGATCGGCAGGAACGGCGAATAGGTGGCGCGACGCTCCGGCCCAAGCGTCGGCAGCATGACGCCCATGATGGCGTCGAACTTTTCCACCGCCCGGAGCAGCGCCGCGTCGAGCTTGCCGCTTTTGTAATATTCCGTTGCACTGGCGAATTCGTAGTTGAAGCCGAAGGTGTCGAGGAAGCGTCGCAGCATCGCATTGTTGTGGTCGCCGAAGCTCGGATAGCTGCCCCCGAACGGATCGGGCACGGAGGTCAGCGGCTTATGCAGATGTGGCTCGAGAAAGCTCTTGTCCGGCACGTTCTCCGGAATCTTGCGCATGCCGTCCATGTCGTCGGAAAAGCACAGGAGCCGTGTCGGGATCTCGTCGCGCGTCAGCAGGCGGAACGCCGTCCGCACCATCGTTGTGCGCGCGACTTCGCCGAAGGTGCCGATATGCGGCAGGCCGGAGGGGCCATAGCCGGTTTCGAACAGCGCTTCCTGCTTGCCCGTCTTTTGCAGCCGCTTGACGATTTTGCGCGCTTCTTCGAAAGGCCAGGCCTTGGCGGTCTGGGCGGCGTCGAAAAAGGCAGGGTCGAGCGTCGGAAGCGGGGCGGCGGTCACGGGATTTCGGCTTTCTGATTGAGTGGGCGGGTTTTCCCCGCGCGTCCCGGCAAAGTCAATGGTTGTGCGTCTGGACAATGCCCGTGCCGCTCCCTAGGTATGCGGAGCTTTTTCGACCGCAAGGAACGTCCCAATGGCCCTGACTGCCCACGAAGCGCTGATCCATCTGATGGTGATCGCCGCCAGTTCCGACTCCAAGGTCAGCGACCGCGAGCTCGAAATCATCAGCCGGCTGGTGACGCGGCTGCCGGTGTTCGACACGTTCAACCGTGACCATCTGGGCCAGGTCGCCGCCGAAGCGATCGACCTCATCAAGGACTCGTCCAATCTCGACAAGGTGCTCGAGATGATCTTCTCGGCGATCCCGGAGCGGCTGCACGACACCGCTTATGCGCTTGCTGTCGAAGTCGCCACCGTGGACCTGAGGCTCGAGCAGGAAGAGCTGCGGCTGCTGGAGATGATCCGCGAGGGCCTCAACCTCAACACGCTCACCGCTGCGGCGATTGAAGCCAGTGCGCGAGCGAGACTGCGGCACGCCTAGCTCCGCGCGTGCGGCTCCCCTCAGTAGAACCCGATTGGAAACCACCTGAGGTAGAGCTCGTCGAGCACGCCCGACTTCTTGAGTCGGATCAGGCTGTAATCGATCGCTTGCCGCACTGCGTCATGGCCCGGCGCTACCGCTACCGATAGCCCATCCCCGAACAGGTCCGGACGGAAGTATGGTAGGCCGGCGAAGGCGCAGCAATCGGGGTTGGCGTTGAACCAGAAAGAGGCGCGCATCGCGTCGCCGAAATAGGCATCGGCTTTCTTGTCGCGCACCGCTTCGAGCGCCGCGATCTCGGTGTCGTACTCGGCCACCAGCGCATCGGGCAGGTAGCGCGTCACGAACATCTCGTGCGCCGAGCCCTTGCGCACGGCGATGCTCTTGCCCGCGAGTTGCGCCGGCTGGAAGTTCCCCGCGGCATCCTTCAGCATCACGAAGCGGCCGGGCAGCATCAGATAGATGTTGGTGAAGTCGTAGAGCGCGCCGGTCTCGGTTGTCATCGCTACGCCGGCGATCAAGGCATCGCCCTGCCCGTCTTCGAGTGCCTTGCCGGCCTGCTCCCAGGGCCAGGCCTGGATGGTGCAGGTGATCGTCAAATCTGCGCAGATGGCACGCGCCAGATCGATGTGGAAGCCGATCAACTCGCCGGTCTTGTCGCGATAGTTGAAGGGGGGAAAGTCGGCGGTCGTCAGGAAGCGGATGCTTGGCACGGCCGCCAGATTGGGCACCAGATCGCGCCCGCTCGGATCGGAATGGTAGGGCAGTGTCTGGGCGGTCG
>JBDSHC010000056.1:0-21103 GCA_039918675.1 Devosia sp. | reverse complement strand
GCGACGCCCGCGCCCGCCACCATGCCGACCTTGCGCTGCGTCGCCGGCAGAGATCGGCACGCCATGGCGATGACCACTGCGTTGTCTCCGGACAGGAGCGCGTTGATCCAGATGATTTCGCCGAGCGCGAGCCACTCGGCCGATCCGAAATTCATGAGCCGGCCTCCCGTTTCGTCGTTTCCCCCGGGGCGGCGCTTGTGGCGCGCCGTCCCCGATCCGTCCGCGCGATTGCAAGCGTCGGAAAGCGCCGCGAAGATCGCGGCACCATCTGGCATAATGCATACCTAGGCGGACAAAGCGAGCGAACGGCCTGCGCGCAACCGACGACGTCGACGCCGATCAGCCGACGACCTCTTCGTCCTTGAAGAAATAGGCGATCTCTTCCTTGGCGGTTTCCGGGGCGTCGGAGCCGTGCACGGAGTTCTCGCCCATGTTGACGGCGTAGTCTTTGCGGATGGTGCCGGGAGCGGCCTTCTCGGGGTTCGTCGCGCCCATCACTTCGCGGTAAGCGAGGATTGCGTTCTCGCCCTGCAGCACCTGCACGACGACCGGCGCCGAGATCATCTGCTCAACCAGTTCGCCATAGAAGGGGCGGTCCTTGTGCACCGCATAGAAGCCCTCGGCCTGGGCGCGGGTCATGTGGATGCGCTTGCTGGCGATCACGCGCAGCCCGGCGTCCTCGATCTTGGTGATGATCTTGCCGGTGATGTTGCGGCGGGTCGCGTCGGGTTTGATGATCGAGAAAGTGCGCTCGAGAGCCATGAGAAAATCCCTGAAAGGCTTGGAAAAGGTGGGGGCTTTTAGCCGAGGGGCTCAAGAGAGGCAAGGTGCGCGTTTACGACGTCGACCATCAGATCGAGGACAAGTTCCCGATCCGGTTGTACGAAAAAGCGAAGGTCGGAACCGTACGATGATGGAACCTGCAGGAGTTCATGCTCCATCTGAGGGCCAGTTCCCCATTTCGAGATTGCTCGTTTTGCGCTCACAATCTTCCCCGCGTGACGCCAATCATCTCCGTCATAATACAAAAGGAGATCGCCCTCCTTCGCTTCACTGGATTGCTTCTCCTCCATCCTCGCAAGGAGCAAAGCGGAAACGAGGTCGGCACCTGTTGGTGAGTAGCTTCTCGGAGATCGCATGGAAACTGCGTAGAAGTCTTCGGTTAGGTGCACGTTCAGGGCGTACGCTAGGCAGTTGTAGTTCCAGCGCCCCTCCACAGATCTAAGGACAAGCGAGTGCTGGTGGACGCTAGAAAGCTCGCTAAATGCTGCTTCGAACTCCGCCGGCGGCCGACGAGCAAACTTCTCTAAGTCGTCGCGAAGCGGTTGGCTGGTCATCACAAGAAGATGGAGAGAGCGGCCTCGATTGCCAACCCCCCTAGAAATCCCTAAGTGACCGCCCACCATGCTTTCCATCAATAGTGTCACCTACCGTATCCAGGGCCGTCCCCTCTTCGAGGGTGCGTCGCTCGTCCTGCCCGACGGGGCCAAGACCGGCTTCGTCGGCAAGAACGGCAGCGGCAAGACCACCCTGTTCAAGCTGATCCTCGGCCAGATTTCGCTCGACGGCGGCTCGATCGAGATCAACAAGCGCGCCCGGATCGGGGCCGTGGCGCAGGAAGCGCCCGCCACCAATCTGTCGGTGCTCGAGACCGTGATGGCCGCCGACACGGAACGGGCAGCCCTTCTCGCCGAGGCCGAAACCGCGACAGACGCGCACCGCATTTCCGACATCCATATGCGTCTCGCCGACATCGACGCCCACACCGCTGAGGCGCGCGCAGCGACAATCCTCCGCGGCCTGGGCTTCGAGCAGGACCGGCAACTCGCGCCGACCTCGGAACTATCTGGCGGCTGGCGGATGCGCGTGGCGCTTGCCGGCGTGCTGTTCAGCCAGCCCGATCTGCTGCTGCTCGACGAGCCGACCAACTATCTCGATCTCGAAGGCACGCTCTGGCTCGAGAAGTATCTCGCGACCTACCCCTACACCGTCTTCATGATCAGCCACGACCGCGACCTCCTCAACAAGGCCGTGACGTCCATCGCGCATCTCGAGCATGGCAAGCTGACCTTCTACAAGGGCGGCTACGATACCTTCGAAAACACGCGCCGCATGCAGATGGAGCTCAACAATAAGAGCCGCGAGCGCACGCTGGAGCAGATCGCGCACCTCCAGAGCTTCGTCGATCGCTTCAAGGCCAAGGCCACAAAAGCCAAGCAGGCGCAGGCGCGCGTCAAGATGATCCAGAAGCTGAAACCGCCAGCGGCGATGTTCGACGAATATGCGGCGCCGTTCCAGTTTCAGAACCCAAAGAAGATTCCCGCGGCGCCAATGCTCACCTTCGACAATGTGTCGGCCGGCTATGGCGACAAGGTCATCCTGCGCCACATCACCAACCGCATCGACCCCGACGACCGAATCGCGCTGGTCGGCGTAAATGGCAATGGCAAGTCGACCTTCGCCAAGCTTCTGGCGAGCGATCTCAAGCCGATGGGCGGCGAGATGCGCCGATCCAAGGGGCTCGATATCGCATATTTCGCGCAACATCAGATGGACAAGCTCAAGCCCGAACAGTCCCCGCTCGACCACGTCATCACTATGATGCCTTACGACAGCGAAGCGAAGCGTCGCAGCCGCATCGCGCAAATGGGCCTCACCACTTCGCGCATGGATACGCCAGTCAAGAACCTCTCGGGCGGCGAGCGGGCGCGCCTCCTGCTCGGCCTCATCACCTTTGGTGGCCCCGGCATGCTCATTCTCGACGAGCCCACCAACCACCTGGATATCGACAGCCGCGATGCGTTGGTCGAGGCGCTCAACGACTACACCGGCGCGGTGCTGATCATCAGCCATGATCGCCATCTCATCGAAGCCACGGTCGACAAACTCTGGATCGCGCAGAACGGCACGATCGAGGAGTTCGACGAGGACCTCGATAGCTATCAGCGCATGCTCACGTCCAACAAGGAGAGGCCGGGTAAGAACACCGCTCCAGCCCCCACACCTGTCGTGGACAAGAAGACCGCCCGGCAGGACAGCGCCAATCGCCGCGCCGAAGTCGCCCCATTGCGCAAATCGATCAAGGACGCCGAGCAGAAGCTTGGTCGGCTAAAGACAGAGCTGGGCAAGATCGAAGCCCTGCTGGCTGACCCGAAGATCTACGACGGAGCCCCCGAGCGCGTCATCCTCCTCGGCAAGGAAAAAGCCCGCTTCTCCGCCGATCTCGCGGCAACCGAGGAGCGGTGGCTGAGCCTCAGCGCTGACCTGGAGGAGGCGGAGCGCGCGTGACAGACGCTGCCCCAGCTCTCGCGTCGCAACGCGTTGCCGCCCTTGATGGGCTCCGCGGCTGGGCCGCCCTGTCGGTGGTGCTCTACCACGCCACCTGGGAATCATTCGGCGTGATCTACCCTGAGTATCGGTCCTTCGTCCCCTCGCTCTTCGGCGATGGCGGCCTCGCCGTGGCTGTGTTCTTCGTCTTATCCGGCTACGTGCTGACCATCGGGCGGTGGCGACGTGCCGACAATCCAAACCTGCTTCTAACGCTGGTGCGCCGCTACATCCGGCTGGAACTGCCGATCCTCGCAGTAGTGCTGCTGTATCTGGCAGTGGTCCTGCTCGGCTGGTCGCAGGCGCAGATCGCCGCGCCAATCATCCAGCGCGATGACTGGCTCAGCACATTCGATAATTTCGTGCCCGATCTGCCCGGCGCCATCCTGTTCGCCACGGTCCGTGTCTTCTGGATCGCGCGCAGCTTCAACTACGGCCCGTTCCTGTGGACCATGATCGTCGAGCTGATCGGATCGGTCGTTGTCCTGTTGCTCTCGCATCGGGCCCGCTCACTGTGGGTGCCGCTGACATTCCTCGTGCTGTTTGCGGGATTGCTGCTCTGGAAGTTCCCGCTCGCAGCGCCCTTCCCGATCGGCGCCACGATCGCCCTGCTGCAGCGGCACGGCGTCCTGTTTGCGCAGCTGTCCGGAGTTACAGAGTCACGCATCGCGACCACACTGCTTTTCGTGGCACTGATGGCCGCAGCATGGGTCCAGATGACTTTCGTCTCGCTCTTGCCGATTTCCCTGGTCGGCGTCGTCGTCTTCCTCTGCGTACTGCGCAGTTCACCGGCGCAGTCGTTCCTTTCCAACCGGCTGTCCGGCTGGCTCGGTACGCTGTCCTTTTCGCTCTACCTCGTCCACGTGCTCGTGCTGATGACGGTCACGTCATGGCTCATCATCGTTCTCCAAGACGCACAAGCGCTCAACCCCGTCTCGGCGGTCGGGGTGGCAGCCACTACGGTGATTGCCTCGGTTGCCGCCGGCTGGGTCTTCCTGCCCGTCGAACTGGCGACGCTCGCGCTGATCCGCCGCATTCGCGGCCCGCGCCCGAGGCAAACCGCTACGGCCTGAACTGTGCCGTCAACGCGCCTGCCGCGACGAGCGCATCGACGGTCGCCACATCGTGCCCGGGCACGATCAGCAGATCGGGCTCGGCCGCGTGCAACGCCTTGAGCGTCGCCAGCTCAGCGAACACCGCATCGCGGTCCTCGTTGAGCATGAATTGCGAGAGCAGGCGCGGCCGGCCCTTGCCCGTCTCGACATTGCGGATCGTCCAACCGATATCGCCGATGAACAGCAGCTCCTCGCCGTCCGCCCGTTTCACATAGACCAGCTGACTGCCCGGCGTATGACCCGGCGCCCGGATCAGCACGACACCCGGCGCGATTGCCAGCATGCCGGCATATTCGATCGGCGCGTAATTCTTGAGCGCCGCCGGCCAGCTGAGGCCGTACCGCGCCAGCGAATCCACCTGCTCCTTGGTCAGCCGTAGTGCCTTGGCCAGTCCTGTCGGATCGGCATAGGCGAGGATGCCGCCGATATGATCGGGATGCTCATGCGTCACGACGATCTGTGTGGCATCGGCCAGCGCCATGTTCATGCGTGCGTAAGCGTCGTCATCGATCTTGGCGCCAAGCGACGCGCCCTGCGCCGCGTTAAAGGCGGAGTCGATGACGATCGTGTCGGTCGGCAACACCAGCTGATACGAGAACGCTGCCATGGGCTCCATATTCCAGCCATCTCCACCCACCGAAGCCACGGCCGGGAAGTCGAAATTGGCGACGCGCTCGACGCGAACGTCGGTGGCCTTGCCGCCCGGCAATTCATCCGCTTTGGCACGGACGGCATTCATGTCGAGCGCGTAGGTCTTGAGGTCGCTGGGGGGATTGCCGTCGCCGACATACCAGTAATACGCGCCGCCGCCTGCGATCAGCAGCAGCGCGACGACGATCAGCGTCATCCGTAACCAACGCGGCATGTTATTCCCCCAAATCAGTCGTTGCGATGAGTCTTAGACCATCAAGCCTTCTTCACCCAGCGCCCGCCATCTTCCTGCTGCCAATAGGTCAGCGTGTTGCCGGGTAGCAGGGCCTTCCACGCAACCCTGGCCTCCGATACGGCGTCCGGGTCGTGTCCCGAAAACAGATAGACGATACGCTCATATCCCTCAGCGGTCTGTGGCACGGCGCGATCGACATAGAACCGCACCGCAGCTGCGTTCGGGTTGGCATCATCGGCCGCAACCAGCACTGGCTGCTCCGCGTCAGTCTCCTCGCCCGCAATGCCATGCGGAAGGAAACTGTCATCGCGATAGGTCCACAGCATCGTGTCTATCGCACCGGCCCGCTCGCGGCTGGCCGTTTCGACCACGGCGCGCCACCCACGCTCCAATGTCTTCTCCAGCAACACCGGCAGCACACGTTCGAGCGGCTGGGATTCGAGGTGGTAGAACAGGATTTCGGTCATTGCGTTTCGTAGCCGTCCCGTACGAAACGGTCCAGCAGCGCCACGCCGAAACCCGGGGCCCAGGACGTATTGGTCTCGCTCGCTGGCGGCCCCAGCGCAACGCCCGCGATATCGAGGTGCGCCCATGCGCTGCCGTGGACGAAGCGGGCCAAAAATTGCGCCGCGCTGATTGATCCTGCAGGGCGACCGCCGGAATTCTTGATGTCGGCGAAGCGGCTCTCGATAAGCTTGTCATAGGCCGCGCCCATCGGGAGCCGCCAGAGCTTCTCACCTGTCGCAAGACCGGCGGCGACAAGACGCGTCGCCAGGTCGTCGCTATTGGAGAACAGGCCCGCATGGTCGCTGCCGAGCGCCACACCGATGGCGCCGGTGAGCGTAGCGAGGTCGATCATCGCGACCGGCTTGAACCGTTGCTGGGTGAACCAAAGTGCGTCGGCGAGCACGAGCCGCCCCTCCGCGTCGGTGTTCACCACTTCGATGGTCGTGCCCGACATGGCGGTAAGAATATCGCCGGGGCGCATGGCGGTCCCGCTCGGCATGTTCTCGACGAGCCCAATGACCCCGACGACATTGGCCTTCGCCTTGCGCGTCGCGAGTGCATGCAGCAGTCCGGTGACAGCAGCGGCCCCGCCCATGTCCCCCTTCATGTCTTCCATGCTGGGGGCAGGCTTGATCGAAATGCCGCCCGAGTCGAAAACCACGCCCTTGCCGACAAAGGCTATCGGCTGGGCCCCGGCAGGCCCACCGTTCCAACTCATGATCACCAATCGTGGTGGGCGAACTGACCCTTGCGACACCGCCAGCAGGGCATTCATGCCCAATGCCCTGAGTTCGGGCTCGCCGAGAATTTCGATCGCGACACCCAGATCGCGAAGCGACGCCGCCTGCGCCGCGAACTCCTCCGTCCCCAATACATTCGCTGGCTCGTTGACGAGGTTGCGCGCCAGTAGCGTCCCCTCAACAGTCGCCATGCGTTTCGCAATCGCCGCGTCGACCATTTGCGGTTCGGCGACGTGCAAGGTGACAGTGAGGGTTGGGCCGCCTTCCTCGTCCTTCTTCTTCGATTTGTATTTGTCGAATTTGTACTGGCGCAGGCGGATACCGGCAGCGAGTTCCGCGACGGCGGCCGGCATCGCTTCGTGCGCATCGAGAACGACGGAGACCGATGCTATGTCGGCCGGGACCTTCGCCATCAACGAACCGCCACGGTCGGACCAAACGGTGGCGACGGCCGGCTTGTCCGGGTCCATTTTGCCCGAGCCCAGAACCATCAGCCGCTTGGCCTCGAGTCCAGTTGGACCTGGGAACAGCATCAACTGCCCCGGCTTGCCGGAGAATCCCGCTGCGGCAGCGACCCGCGCGAAGTCGAGACCGGTCTTTCCCCAGGCGTCGGCGGCCATGCCGCGCAGCGCCATCCCTTCGCCGGCATAGATGATGAGCAGATCCGTCGGGCTAAGCCCTAACGGTGCGGTTTGGATTACGAGATTCTGGGCCATGCAGGGAAGCAACAGGTCTTGGCGCATCGCGTCAATCCCGCCCTCGTCGCCTTGCTATCGCCAACGAACGAACCCAGTCTCCGCGCCGGGGGACGAAGCACGGGGTATTTTCGATCAGCAGACTCAGCCTCAACGGCAAATGTCGCAGCTAAGCCGTTATCTTTTAAGGCTTTTTTCTGCCGAGGCTGCGTCGTTGTTCGGCGTGGCGGCCTTTCTGCTGTTTCTGATTCAGTGCCTGAGGTTGTTCGACGTCGTGTCCGATCGCGGGCAGAGCCTGCTGACTTTGCTCGGCCAGGCGCTACTGGGCATGCCGGCCCTGGGGATCGTCTTCCTGTACGTCTGCGTCGGAATCGGGCTTGGCCGGGCGCTGCGTGCGCTACAAGACCGCAGCGAACTGCAGATCATTCACGTCGGTGCGCTCGTGCCGTCGCTTCTTCGGGCCGTTGGCATCTATGGGCTCGGCGGGGCCGCTCTGCTGCTGGCGCTGTCGCACTTCGTCGACCCAATGAGCGTTCGGGCGAGCAATGATTGGTCCACCAGCATCGCCGCCGACCTCGTCTCCCGCAGCATGATCCCGCATCGCTTCACCGAGGTCGTTGACGGCGTCTCGATGGTCATCGGCTCCCGGGATGCCGGTGGAAAAATCACCGACTTCTTTGCCGATGACACGCGTGGCGACGGCACGCGCCGCACCTATTTTGCCAAATCCGCGGTCATCACCCGCGACGAAGAGGGCTTCGTGCTCCGCATGCAGGATGGAGCGACGCAGCAACTCAACGCCGCGGGCCGCTTCTCTGAAATCTCGTTTACCCGCTACGATCTGGCGCTCGACAAGCTGACCGGTTCGACCGACCCGGGCGACGGCATCGCGGGCATGACAAGCCTCGATATCGTCCGGAACGGTTTCGCCACCGGAAATTGGCCGGAAGCTGAAGTCCGGGCGCTGGTACGCCGCAGCGTCGAGGGCATCCGGGTTATCGCGATGACCCTGTTCGTCGCTGCACTCGCCGCTTTTCCCACCGGCAAGCGCCGGCGCGTCGACGCCCCAATCGAGTTGGTCGTCCTTGGCGCCGCCTTCGTCGAACGGGGTCTCGCCTCCTATTTGCCCGGTCCCGCTCCGTACAACACGGGCTCCGGCGCGATCCTGCTTGGGGCCATCGGTCTCGCCATCCTTCTCATCCGCCTGCGGGTTTTCGTCCCGATGCGGATTCGGAGGTCCGCATGACCCGCATCGACTGGATCGTGCTTCGCCGCATCGCAACCCGCATCGGCCTCGTCGTCACGGTGTTCTTCGGCCTGATGTGCCTCGTTGAATCGCTGGATTCTTGGCGGTTTCAAACCCTCAGCGGTATCGGCGGACCCATTCTCGCCCTCACAGCCATCACCGCGGGTGCCGGGCGCTCGGTGATTGGCACGCTTCCCGTGACCGTGCTGATCGGCACCATCATTGGCGTCCTGGACCTGCAAACGCGCCGCGAGATGACGATCATCAAGGCATCGGGCGTCTCCATCTGGACCACCATCCGCACACCGGTGTTGGCAGCCGCCCTTTTGGGGGTCGTCGTCGCCTTCGCAGCCGACGCCCTGGCCATCCAAATCAACCGGTCGCTGCCAACCAACGGCCTGCGGGGGTCGTCGAAGACGGTCTGGCTTGAACAGCGGGGGGCGGATGGCCCTTACATGATGACCGCCGAACGGTCGCGGGCGGACGGCTCGGTGCTCGACAATGTCAGCGTATTCCTCACCGAGCCCCCCGACCGGCTCCGCCTTGAGGCCCACACCGCCACCCTTGATACCGGCGAATGGGTTCTCTCGAACGTGGTACGCTATCGCGCCGATCTGCCGCCCGAAACCTTGCCGGAGGTCCGCCTCGCCACCGTTACGACTGCAGGCGACATGCGCGTCCGGCTGACTTCCGTCCGCGATCTTACATTTTCGGAGCTTTTGAGCACCGTCAGCCAGAACGTGGCCGATCCTGCCCTCCGTGCGGCGGCGATCACCAGCCTCCTCAGGCTCATCGCCCTGCCGGGTTTGCTAGTCGGTTCGGTGCTCATCGGATTCGCATTTACTTCAGGTTATCGAAGGACAAATAAGTATGGTGGGGTGGTCCTTTATGGCATCGTTCTTGGTTTTGTGGTTTATGTGGTAACCGAGCTGGCGAACCGTTCCGGATTTGCTGGCGTCTTGGATCCCGCATTTGCTGCTCTCGGGCCAGCTTTTGTGGCGATCGTTATTGGGCTAACGGCGCTGCTTTACAGGGAAGATGGGCGAGCGTGATGGTAATCCGCCCTGAAAGAGGTCGGGGATATTCGCCGCGCGCCCTGCTGGCTCGCGTCGGTCTTGGATTCTTCCTGCTTCTGGGCACTGTGATTCCGGCCCACGCCACCCTCCTACCCGCTGGCTTTTTCGATATGCAGGTGCAGCCCGGCCAAGGCGCTGCCGCCGTCGAAGCCGACCAGCTAAGCTATGACGGCCGCACAGGCGTCATCACCGCATCGGGCGACGTCCTCCTCTCCTACCAGGGCTTCACGGTTCGCGCCGACCGCGTAGATTTCAACCAGCAGACCGGCGAACTGCACGCGATCGGGAGCGTCAAGCTCAAGGATTCGGGCGGCAATCTGTTTGAGATGGACAGCATCGAGGTGACGGGCGGGATGAAGGAAGCCTTCATCAACTCGCTGACCCTCACGACTTCCGCCGGCGCCCTCATCACGGCCCGCGACGTACGCTACGCCAACGAACTGGCGACGATCCTCACCGAGGCGTCCTACTCACCCTGCGGACTTTGCGTCGACAGCAAGGGACGCAAGATCGGGTGGAAGGTCAAAGCCGCCAAGATGATCTACGACCGCGAGAACGCGTCGGTGATCCTTGAGCAGCCCTCGCTCGAAGTGCTGGGTATCCCGGTCGCGTGGCTCCCCTGGTTCTGGGTGCCAGATCCGACGCAGCCGCGGGCCCGCGGCTTCCGCTCGCCATCGGTCGGCAGCTCCGCAACGCGCGGCTATCAGGTAACTGTGCCGTTCTTCGTCCCGGTCGGCCAGGATGTCGACATCCTGCTCAGTCCGACTCTCATGAGCCGGCAGGGCTTCCTCGCCAAGGGCGACCTGACCTGGCGCATCCCGAGCTACGGTACCATCGAAGTGCATGCGGCGGGCCTCTACCAGCTCGACAAGTCCGCATTCCTCGGCAAGCCCGGTTTCCGCGACTGGCGCGGCGCGATCCAGACGGCGGGCACATTTACTCCGATCAAGAACTGGACCGCCGGCTGGTCCTATTCGGTTTTCTCCGACCCTGCCTTCATTCCCGATTACGAGCTTGGCACGGCGACCAGTTCGATCAACCAGCTCTACGCCACCCAATTGAGCGACCAGACTTATTTCGACGCCCGCGTTCAGCGGTTCACCCGGCTGGGCGACATTGCGCCGGCGGATGACCAGACGCAGGGCGTCACGCTGCCAAAAGTTACGTTCGAGCACGTCCAGGATCTGGAGCCGGGTTGGGGCCGTTTCCATCTGACCGGCGAAGTGCTCGGCGTCCATCGCGAGCTCGATCAAACCGCGACCGTCAATGGCGTGCCCTATACCTATGGCTACAAGGGCGACAAAGCGCATGGCATGCTCGAGGGCGCCTGGGAGAACCAGTTCATCCTGCCCGGCGGCGTGGCCGCCACGCCCTACCTCGGAACGCGGCTCGACGCCTCCTGGTACAACGGCGCCAGCGCGGCGCCCGGCGCCCCGCCGGCCTCAGTGCTGTTCAGTGCCACGCCGATCGCGGCCCTCGACGTTCGCTGGCCGCTTATCGGCCATATCGGCGCAAGCACCCATGTGGTCGAACCGATCGCGCAGATCGTCTATCGCGGCTCGTCGACGACCAGGGTGGGCATCACCAATGACGACGCGCACAGCTTCGTCTTCGATACGTCCAATCTGTTCTCCTACAACCGCTTCTCCGGGATCGACCGGCAGGAGACGGGCCTTCGCGCCAATATCGGTGGCCACTATCTCGGCGATTTCGCCGATGGCAGCTGGCTCGATCTCGTCGCCGGCCAATCGTTCCAGCTCGCCGGCGTCAATGCACTCGGGGTGAGCGACCAGATGCAGGTGGGCACGAACACGGGGCTTGGCGGCACGTCCTCGTTCATCGTCGCCAGTGCACGCGGCGGTGTCGCCAGCGGCAATTTGACCGGCGCAGCGAAGGTGCAAATCGATCCCTCGCTGTGGCGGGTCACACGCGGTGGGGTTGGCGGCAGCTACTCGCCGCTGTCCTGGCTGTCGCTCAGTGCCGACTACATCTATATCGCCGCCACCCCGACGCTCGGCGTGCTTCAGGATCAGCACGAGGTCACGGCCAGCGCCTCGGTCCGCCCGTTCGACTATTGGACGTTCGGTGGCAGTACGACGTGGAACCTCGGGACCAGTGCCTGGCTGCAATCCAGCGCCAGCGCCGGTTATGACGATGGATACTTCGCGATCACAGGTACCGCCGGCTTCAAGCCCGGCAGTTGGGGCTGGGCGCTACATTTCAATCTCAAGGGACCTGACGGCCAGATCGCGTTCTGACGCACCGATTTCAGCCGCAATTTTCGCACACAAAGCCACCGGGCTTTCCAAGATAGGCAGACGATGAAGATGCTACGCGTTCTGGGCGCAATGCTTGTGGGTTTGACACTGCTGGTGGGGGCCACCGCTCCCGTCGCGGCGGCGAGCGTTAAGTACACGGTCAACGGTCAACCCATCACAGACGTGCAGGTTTCGCAGCGCGTGGCGCTGATGAAGCTGGAGGGCAGGAATGGCGCCAAGCTCGCGACCGACGAACTCATCAACGAAGCGCTGCAGGTGCAGGAAGCAAACAGACTCGGTTTTTCCGTCACTGACGCCGAGATCGACGATGCCGTGCTGGGCGTGGCCCGCCAGATCAAAGTGTCGCTCAGCAATCTGACCAAGATCCTGACCAACAATGGCGTGCCGATGCAGACCCTGCGCGACCGGTTGAAGGCCTCGATCGCCTGGAACAAGGTCGTCGGCACCGCCATCAGTTCGCGCGTCATCGTCTCCGAAGCCGATATCGACAAAGAGGCCAAGGCCAAGCTCACCGCCGCCAACAGCTACGACTACATCCTCAAGGAAGTGATCTTCCTGATGCCCGGCGGCAAGGGAAACTCCAGCAGCCGCACCGCGCAGGCCAACCAGTATCGCAAGAGCTTCAAGGGCTGCGACAGCGCCGTCGATCTGACCCTCTCCTACACCGATGCCGCGGTCCGCGATCTTGGCCGCCGTCACGCCACGCAATTCCCCGACGCCCTGTCAGCCGAACTGAGCAAGCTCAATATTGGCGGCATCACCAAACCGCGCGTCATCGAAGGCGGCGTTTCGATGCTGGCCGTCTGCTCGAAGTCGGTCTCCGAGGACACGACCTTCATCGCCAACGACATTCGCCAGAACGAAGGCAATGCGGGGCTCAAGACCGAGTCCGACAAATACCTCGCCGACGTGCGGGCGAAGGCGCAGATCATCAAGGGATAGCAACATGAGCGGGCAGCCTCCCATCGCCGTCAGCATGGGCGAGCCCGCCGGGATCGGACCGGATCTCATCCTGCGGCTCTATGTGGAAAGGGCGGAGCTCGAGCTACCGCCCTTTGTCGTCTTCGGCAGCATGGCCTTTCTCGCGGCACGGGCTCGCCGTCTTGGGCTCAACATCAATTTCGCCGAGACCACAATTGCCGAAGCGGCGGCCCAGTTTCCCGTCGCCCTGCCCGTGGTCCACATTGATGGCCTCGTGCCCGATAAGCCCGGCGACACCAGCCCGCTTTCAGGCAAGGTGGTGATGGAATCGATCACCCGCGCCGTCGCCGAAACTCTGGCCGGCAATTGCCGCGCGCTGGTCACGGGCCCGATACACAAAGCTGCACTCTACAAGGCCGGCTTCAAATATCCCGGCCACACCGAATTCCTCGCCGCGCTCTGCGCCATTGGCGACAGCACACCCATGCCGGTCATGATGATGGTGCATGAGGACCTCCGTGTCGTCCCGCTCACCATCCATGTGCCGCTGCGCGACGTCCCGCACCTCGTGACGCCCAAGCTGCTGCGCGACACGGCCTTGATCGTCGAACACGACCTCAGGACCCGCTTCGGCATCGAAGAGCCGCGGCTGGCATTCACCGGCCTCAATCCGCATGCCGGCGAAAGTGGCACCATCGGCACCGAGGATCGCGACATCATTCTCTCAGCGGCCATCGATCTGCAGCAAAATGGCATGAACATCGAGGGCCCGTTCTCGGCCGATACGATCTTCCATTTGCCCAATTGGAAGAAGTACGACGCCGTCATCGCCATGTATCACGATCAGGCGCTGATCCCGATCAAGACGCTGGCGTTCGATGAGGGCGTCAACGTCACGCTTGGCCTACCTATCGTGCGCACCTCGCCCGACCATGGAACGGCATTCGACCTCGCCGGCACCGGCGAAGGATCGATCAACTCGATGCTCAACTCGATCCGGCTGGCGGATCGCCTGACCGCGTAAGCCGAGCTATGTCAGCTCGGCAAGCCACTTCATCATGTCCGCAATCTCTTTCTCCTGCGCCGCGATGATGTTCTGAGCCAGTTCTTTGGCCCAGGGGTCGTCGCCATGCGCGAGCTCGGCCTTCGCCATGTCGATGGCGCCCTGATGGTGCGGGATCATCGAGCAGATGAATGCCACGTCGATATCGTGCGCGGTACCGCCAGCCATCATGTCGGCGTTCATCTTGTCCATGCCGCCCATCAAATCCTGATGGGCCTCATCGGGACCGGTCATGGGCATATCCATTGCGCCCATCGCATTCATGTCATGCTGGGCGTTCGCAAGACATATCGGCGGAAGCTCAACCGCCAGAGCTGGGGCGGCACTTAGCGCGAAGGCGAGAGCGGCGAGTGTTATTTTGATCATTGCGCGATCCTTTCGATGCGACAGGTCTAGACGTTCCCATGATGGCAAGGTCAAGCGCTTTCCCGTCGACGGAACACTTCCGCAGCGCTAAGCGATTGCTATGCAGATCGACGACCTCCCGCCCCTCCGCGACGTGATCGCGCGACACGGCCTCAGCGCCAAGAAGCAGCTCGGACAGAACTTCCTGCTCGACCTCAATCTAACGGCGAAGATCGCCCGCGCTGCGGGCCCGCTGACCGATCACACCATTATCGAGGTGGGCCCCGGGCCCGGCGGTCTCACCCGCGCTTTGCTCGCCGAGGGTGCCCGCAAAATCATCGCGATCGAGCGCGACGAGCGCGCCCTGCCCGCTCTGGCCGAGATCCAGGCGGCCTATCCAGACCGCCTCGCGATCATTTCAGGGGACGCCATGGAGATCGACTATGCGGCGCTGGCCGAAGGCCCGACACGCATCGTTGCAAACCTGCCCTACAACATCGGCACCGAGCTGCTCATCGGCTGGCTCACGACCGATCCATGGCCGCCCTATTTTGAGTCGTTGACTCTCATGTTCCAGCGCGAGGTCGCAGAGCGCATCGTGGCGCAACCGAACGACGATGCCTATGGCCGGCTCGGCGTCCTCTGCGGCTGGCGCACCGATGCGCGGATCGCCTTCAATGTCGGGCGCGAGAACTTTACTCCGCAACCCAATGTAACGTCGGCGATCGTCCATCTCACGCCGAAGCGGGTGGCGCCCAATGTGCGCATCAAGGACCTCGAGGCCGTCACCAAGGCCGCCTTTGGTCAACGTCGCAAGATGGTGCGACAGAGCCTCAAGGCGACGGGCGTGCCCGTGGAAATGCTGCTGGCAGCGGCCGATCTCAAGGGCGACGAGCGCGCCGAGACGCTGCCCGTGGAAGCCTTCCTCAAAATGGCGAAGGCGCTCAGAGCGAGTCGATCTGGCCCTGCAGATCCTTCACGAAGCTCTGCATCTGCGTGAAGCGGTCGCGTTTCTGCCGCGCCGCTGCAAGGATCGAGCGCACCCGGCCACAACTCTGGTCGAGATCCTCGTTCACTAGAACGTAATCGTACTCTTTCCAGTGCTCCATTTCGATGCGAGCGTTCTTGAGGCGCATCTCGATGGTCTGCTTGCTGTCCTGCGCGCGACGTTCCAGCCGCTTGCGCAGTTCGCGGATCGAGGGCGGCAGGATGAAGATGGTGATCATGTCCTCGCGGGCACGCTTCAGCAATTGCTGGGTACCCTGCCAGTCGATATCGAACAGGATATCCCGGCCCGCGGAGAGCTTCTCTTCGACACGGGCCCGGGGCGTTCCGTAGAAATTGCCGTGCACCTCGGCGCTTTCGAGCAGTTCGCCTTCGTTGCGCATGCGCTGGAACTCGGCGACGTCGATGAAGTGGTAGTGCACCCCCTCGATCTCGTCGGTGCGTCGCGAGCGCGTCGTCACCGACACCGACAGCGAGATGTTGGGGTCATCCTCGAAGATGGCGCGCGAGATCGATGACTTGCCCGCCCCCGAAGGCGAAGCCAGCACCATCATCACACCACGCCGGGCAAAATCCACGGCTCTACTCCAAGTTTTGAACCTGCTCGCGGAATTGGTCGATCACGGCTTTGAGGTCGAGGCCGATGGCCGTCAAATCCACAGCATTGGACTTCGAACACAGGGTATTCGCCTCGCGGTTAAATTCCTGTGACAGGAAATCGAGCTTGCGGCCCACCGGCCCGCCCTGGGCCAGAAGTGCCCGCGCCGACGCCACATGCGCCTGCAGACGGTCGAGTTCTTCGCGGATATCGGCCTTGGTCGCGAGCAGCAGCGCTTCCTGCGCCAGCCGGTCCTCCGACATGCCGGGGCCCGAACTCATCAGATCGCCGATCTGCTCCTTGAGCCGCGCCAGCAGCGCGTCGCGGCTACGGCCGGGGTGGATGGCGGCGAGCCCACGCAGCCGCGCGATCTCATCCACCTGCCCGTTGAGAATCGTTGCGAGATGCCCGCCCTCCGCCTGCCGCGAGACCTTGAGCTCGCCGAGAGATTTATCGACGGCCTCATAGATCGCGCCATGCAGCCGCTCCTCAGCATCGGCGTCGAGCGGCGCGTCGTGCTGCTCGAGTACACCCTTCAGCCCGAGTATGCCATCAAGCGTCGGCTTCTTGGCGTCGACTTTCCCAGTGATCTCGCGCAATGCGCCCAGCACCGCGCTCAGCGCCTCGTGGTTCACCACCACGCGGCCGCCCTCGCCCTCGCGCTCGATATTGACGTTCACGGTCACCGAGCCGCGCGAAACGGCCTTGGCAATGCGCCGGCGGATTTCACCCTCCAGCGCATCATAGCCCGGCGTCATCCGCATCCGGACATCGAGGCCGCGCGCGTTGACCGATTTGATCTCGACGGAGAAGGAAATCCCCGGCACCGCGCCTTGGGCGCGGGCGTAACCTGTCATGCTCATCAGGGCGTTGGCCATGGCCTCGCCCGATACACCAATTATTGCGTGGTGTCTCCGGCTTGTGAGGCCTGCTCAGCTTCGAGGGCCTCGCGCGCCGTTTCGTCTTCATCCGCCGCCTTGCGGTACTGAGCGACGTTCTTCCTATGCTCAGCATAGGTCGCCGCGAACAGATGGCCGTCCTGCGGATCGGTGCCCTTGGCAACGAAGTAGAGGTAGTTGGTCTGCGCCGGATGCGCGACGGCCATAAGCGCCGCGACACCCGGATTGGCGATCGGCCCCGGCGGCAAGCCGTCGATCTGATAGGTGTTGTACGGCGTCTTGGTGTTCAGCTCTTTCTTGGTGAGGCCGCGGTTGAGGGGCCCTTGACCCAGCGTCACGCCATAGATCACAGACGGATCGGTCTGCAGCCGCATCTTCTTCTTGAGCCGATTGACGAAGACCGACGCGACCTGCGGGCGCTCTGTCTCGACGCCGGTTTCCTTCTCGACCAGCGAGGCCAGCGTCACCATCTCGGCCGGGGACTTGATGACCTCGTCGATCGCTGGATCGCGCGCGCCCCAGATCTCTGCGACCTTATCACTTAGGGCCTTCTGCATGTCCTTAAGCAGCGACTCCCTGCTGTCGCCTGGGAAGAAGTCGTGACGCACCGCAAGCAGCGAACCTTCCGTCGGTACCGGCACGGGATCGCCACTCAGGCTCACGCCCGGCTCGTTCATCCGCTGCGCGACCTCCCACGAGGTTTCGCCAGGAATAACGTTGACGAAGAATTCCTGCGGCTTGGTCTCCGTAACGATCTTGAGGATATCGGCGGCCGATGCGCGCGCCGGAATCATGAATTGCCCCGGCTGAAGTCCGCCCGGCTTCAGAACAAAGAGCGCGGCGCGATAGACTAGGCCGTTCTCGATAAGCCCCTGCTCCTCGAGTTGAGTGGCAAGCCCCTGCAGCGACGCACCTTTCGGCACGAGGAATGCGGTCTCCTCGGTCTTAGGGCCTTCCTTGTAGAACTGCGTCACGCCGTAGAACGCCGCACCGCCGACCACGATGATACCCAGAATCAAAAGCGTCAGCAGCCCGTTGAGGAGAGCGAGCGCACTGCTGCGGCGCTTTTTCTTGGCCATGTTATCGTTCCCTTTGGAGCGGCTTGAGCGACCGCATTTGCCCGAATGAACCGGGCAAAACAAGGACGCGCCCGCAGTCGAAATCTGTCGAAAGCTGGACCGCTTACGCGACCTTGCCGAAGATCAGCGACGCGTTGGTGCCGCCAAAGCCGAAGGAGTTGGAGAGCGCCACGTCAATCTGCTTCTTGAGCGGCACCTTGGGCACCAGGTTGATCACCGACTGGATCGATGGATTCTCAAGGTTCAGCGTCGGCGGGGCGATATTGTCGCGCATGGCGAGCAGCGCGAAGATCGCCTCGACCGAGCCGGCCGCACCCAGCAGATGGCCGATCGCCGATTTGGTCGAGCTCATTGCCGCCTTGGGGGCAGCGTCGCCAAGCAGCCGTGTCACCGAGCCAAGCTCGATCTCGTCGCCAAGCGGCGTCGAGGTGCCGTGGGCGTTGATGTAGTCGATATCGCTCGCCGAAATCCCGGCGCGCTTCACCGCCGCCTGCATGCAGCGGTAACCGCCATCGCCGTCTTCCGACGGGGCCGTGATATGGTGGGCGTCGCCGGACAGGCCGTAGCCGATCAACTCGCCATAGATCTTGGCGCCGCGCGCCTTTGCCCGCTCATATTCTTCGAGCACGACCACGCCCGCACCCTCACCCATCACGAAGCCATCGCGGTCCTTGTCGTAGGGGCGGGAGGCCTCGGTCGGGCGGTCGTTGAAATTGGTGGAAAGCGCCCGGCAAGCCGCAAAGCCAGCGAGCGCAATGCGGTTTACCGCAGATTCGGCACCACCGGCGACCATCACATCGGCGTCGCCCATGGCAATCAGCCGCCAGGAATCGCCGATCGCGTGCGCGCCGGTAGAACAGGCTGTGACAACCGAATGGTTCGGGCCTTTGAGCCCGAAGCGGATCGAAACATAGCCCGAGGCGAGGTTGATCAGCCGGCCCGGAATGAAAAACGGGCTGATCCGCCGCGGCCCCTTCTCATGCAGGATGATCGAGGTCTCGTAGATGCCGCCGAGCCCGCCAATACCTGAGCCGATGAGCACGCCGGTGCGCTCGGCTTCTTCCTTGGTCTTGGGTTCGACGCCAGCCTCGTCGATGGCCTGCTTGGCAGCGGCCATGGCGTAGATGATGAAGGGATCAACCTTGCGCTGATCCTTCACATCCATCCATTCGTCGGCGTTGAACTTTCCTTCGGCGTAGTCGCCCAACGGCACGCGATGGGCGATCTGGCAGGCGATGTCATCGACCTTGAAGTCGTCGATACGCTGAGCGCCGCTCTTTGATGCGAGGATGTTGGACCAAGTGGCTTCTACGCCGCATCCCAGAGGCGTGACAGCCCCAAGACCCGTGACGACGACGCGGCGTAGTTCCATCGATGGTGCCGTTCCGGCAGCTAGGGGGCCAGAAGGCCCCGCTTAGCCAACGGCCTTGGTGAGGTAGCTGACGGCGTCGCCGAAAGTCTGGATCGACTCGGCAGCATCGTCGGGGATCTCTACGGAGAATTCTTCTTCGAAGGCCATGACCAGCTCAACCTGATCGAGAGAATCGGCGCCCAGATCATCAATGAAGCTGGCCTTGTCGACGACCTTTTCCGCATCGACGTTCAGGTGCTCGACGACGATCTTGCGGACGCGGTCAGCGATATCGCTCATGTTTATGACTTCCCTTTTACAGTCTGGTTCGGTTCGTTTTTGCCGCGACCGACCGATTTTGCTTGTCGGCGGCGACTTTAGGCGGGCTTCACAAAGCCCGCAAGTGAGCCCTGTTCCCTCTAATCAGCGGCGGCAACTAACATACTCAATGGGCTTTGGCCATATTTCTAGAACGCCACCCACAGCGGCATTTGCCGCCTTAAATCATCAGCATTCCGCCATTCACGTTCAAGGTGTGGCCCGTGATATAGGCGGACGCCTCCGAAGCGAGGAAAACTGTACAAGCGGCAACCTCCTCGGCGGTTCCAAGTCGGCCGGCCGGCACCTTCGCCAGAATCTGCTCGCGCTGCTTGTCGTTGAGGTCGTCGGTCATGGCTGAGGTAATAAATCCCGGAGCCACCGTGTTGACCGTGATGTTGCGCGACGCGACTTCCTGGGCCAACGATTTCGACATGCCGATAAGCCCGGCTTTCGACGCCGCATAATTGCCCTGGCCCGGATTGCCGGCGACGCCAACGACCGAGGTGATCGAGATGATGCGGCCATAGCGCTGCTTCATCATTCCGCGCAGCACCGCACGGGTCAGGTGGAACGCCGCCGTCAGATTGACGGCGATGACCTCGTCCCACTCCTCGTTCTTCATGCGCATGAACAGATTGTCCCGCGTCATGCCGGCATTGTTGACGAGGATATCGAGCCCACCCAGCGCCGCTTCGGCCGCTGGTACCAGCCTATCAACCTCGTCGGTATTGGAGAGATTACACGGCAGGATCGGGTGCGCCCCTGCCTTCATCTCCTTGGCAGTGTCCTCAAGGGCCGCAACGCGTGTCCCGCTGAGCGCCACAGTCGCGCCGGCCCCTGCCAGCGCCTTGGCGATCTCGCGCCCAATGCCACCGGACGCGCCGGTGACCAATGCGCGTTTGCCGGTCAGATCAAACATTTAGCGTCTCCTTCGGAGAAATTGATTCAGGCGGACAAAGTCGCGACGAGCGCGTCGATATCGGCCGGTGAGTTGACAGCGGTGGCCGGGGTCTCGGCCGCGATGCGCTTGGCGAGGCCGCTCAGGACCTTGCCCGCCCCGAGTTCGTACAACTCAGTCACTCCGCCTTCGGTCGTGAGCCAGCGGACACTTTCGGTCCAGCGCACCATTCCGGTCACCTGCTCGACCAGCCGCTTCTGGATCTCATTGGTGTCGCTGGTTGGTCGTGCCAGCACATTGACGACCACCGGCACGACCGGCGCATTCATCTTCACCGCCGACAGTGCATATTCCATCGCATCGGCCGCCGGCCGCATCAGCGCGCAGTGGAATGGCGCGCTCACCGGCAGCGGCAGCGCCCGCTTGGCGCCGGCCGCCTTCAGCAGCTCGATCGCCCGGTTCACCGCCCCGACATGGCCGGAAATCACCACCTGCCCCGGCGCATTGTCATTGGCGACGCCGCAAACCTCGCCCTGCTCGGCATCATTCACCGCCGCCAGCACCGTCTCGAGATCGAGCCCGAGGATCGCCGCCATCGCACCCTGCCCGACGGGCACAGCCTGCTGCATCGCCTGGCCGCGCGTTTTCAGTAGCTTTGCCGTATCGGAAATCGAGAACACACCCGCCGCGCAGAGCGCCGAATATTCGCCGAGCGAATGGCCCGCGACATAGGCAGCGACATCCTTGACGCG
>JBDSHC010000055.1:0-5902 GCA_039918675.1 Devosia sp. | reverse complement strand
AATTCCAGCTTGGTCGGCTTAATCAGCTCTTGCCAGTTTCTCTGGATGGTCACGGTAACGTCCTTTCAAAGTGTGCAGCGCTCGCCCGCCGCTCAGCCGCAAGTAACAAATGGGCATTCCGGGGCGCAGGGGGAGGTGCGGCCCGGATGCCAAAGTCAATCAGACGCGGCGACGCTTGCGCGGCCGGCAGCCATTGTGGGGGATCGTGGTCACGTCGCGGATGGACGTCACGTTGAAACCAGCCGCCTGCAGGGCGCGAAGCGCCGATTCACGGCCCGAACCCGGACCACGCACTTCGACCTCGAGGGTCTTCATGCCGTGTTCCTGAGCCTTCTTGGCCGCATCTTCCGCCGCAACCTGCGCGGCGTACGGGGTCGACTTGCGCGAACCCTTGAACCCCATGACGCCCGACGAGGACCAGGAAATCGTATTCCCCTGAACGTCGGTGATGGTCACCATGGTGTTATTGAAGCTGGCGTTCACATGGGCGACGCCGGAGGTGATGTTCTTGCGCTCTTTGCGTTTAACGCGAGCGGCTTCAGCTTTAGCCAATTTATATCCTTTGCTTCGATATCAACGCTGCCGTAATTCCAGCAGCTACATCGGGCCGAGGCGAGGAGGTCCCTCGCCTGCCCAAATTACTTCTTCTTGCCGGCGATCGGCTTGGCCGGGCCCTTGCGGGTACGCGCATTGGTGTGCGTACGCTGGCCACGGACCGGCAGACCACGGCGGTGGCGCAGGCCACGATAATTGCCAAGGTCCATCAGGCGCT
Organism: Devosia sp.; assembly: GCA_039918675.1. GTDB lineage: Bacteria > Pseudomonadota > Alphaproteobacteria > Rhizobiales > Devosiaceae > Devosia_A. Next base: position 5,130 of record JBDSHC010000055.1, on the reverse strand, counting down.
TGATATTCATCGCCACGTTGCGGCGAAGATCACCTTCCACGACGTAGTCGCGGTCGATCGTCTCGCGGATCTGGATCGTCTCGGCGTCCGTCAACTCGTTGACGCGGCGCTCGGCCGGAATACCGACCTTCTTGCAGATGTCCTCGGCAAACTTGTCACCGATGCCGTGGATGTATTGCAGAGCAATAACCACGCGCTTGTTCGTCGGGATGTTGACGCCAGCGATACGAGCCACGTGTGCTCTCCTTCATGCCGGCCCGCTCTATGTAGGGCCGTTCTTTGTAACAACAAGGGACCGGTTCCGACCCCTCACCCATTCGAGGAACCGAATCCAGCCCGTGTATCTTTGAGACTGGCGCGGTTCTATTGGCCGATTCCGTCAGAGTCAACTGCCGGAAGGGCTGAAATTCATGCTCCCAGGACGTGCCTGATGCGTGCCGTAACGGCCTCGATCGACTCGATGCCATTGACGACCTTCAGCAGGCCTTTGTCCTGATAGTAATAAACGAGCGGTTCGGTCTGCTCGCGATAAACGTCGAGACGCTTGCGGACCACTTCGGCGCTGTCGTCGCCGCGAGAGGCGCCGGCTTCCTGGGAGCGCTTGAGGACGCGCTCGACCAGCACGTCGCGGTCGGCATACATCCAGACTACAGCGTTGAGCGGCATGCTCTTCTTGGAGAGCAGCGCATCGAGCGCATCGGCCTGCGGGATGGTGCGCGGGAAGCCATCGAGGATGAAGCCGCGCTGCGCGTCGGGCGCGTCGAGACGCTCGGAGACGATGCCAACCACGATCTCGTCGGAGACGAGGTCGCCCCGATCCATGACTTCCTTTGCTGCAAGGCCCATCGCCGTCTTCTGGGCGATGGCATTGCGCAGGATATCGCCGGTCGAAAGCTGCGGGATGCCGAAGGCCTCGATCAGGATCTTGGCCTGGGTACCCTTGCCGACGCCGGGCGGTCCGAGAAGGATCAGCCTCAACGCTTACGCCCTCCGAGCCGCGAGCGTTTCACCAGCCCCTCATACTGCTGGGCGATGAGATGCGACTGCACCTGGCTGATCGTATCGAGCGTCACGGTGACCATGATCAGCAGCGAGGTGCCGCCTATGAACTGGCTGACATTGAGCTGGCTGTGGATCAGTTCCGGGATCAGCGCGACGAGCATCAGGTAGAGCGCGCCGATGACGGTAATGCGGCTCAGCACGTAATCGATGTGCTGGGCGGTGCGCTCACCCGGACGGATGCCCGGAATGAAGCCGCCCGAGCGCTTCAGATTGTCTGCAGTGTCGGTCGGATTAAAGACGATCGACGTGTAGAAGAACGAGAAGAACAGGATCAGCCCAGCATAGAGCGCCAGATAGAGCGGCTGGCCGCGGCCGAGCAGCGCAGCAGTGACCGAAATCCACTGCGGGGCATCGCCGCGAGCGGCGAAGGAGGCGATGGTCGCGGGCAAGAGCAGCAGCGAGGACGCGAAGATCACCGGGATAACACCCGAGGTGTTGAGCTTCAGCGGCAGATGCGAGGTGTCGCCCTGGAACATCTTGTTGCCGACTTGGCGCTTTGGATATTGGATCAGCAGCCGGCGCTGGGCGCGTTCGAAGAAGACGATGACCGCAATCACGATAATGGCGATGGCGAGGATGCCGAACAGCCACGCGGGCGACAAAGCGCCGGTGCGGCTGAGCTCGAGGGTCTGCACGATGGTCGTAGGCAGGTTCGCCACGATGCCGGCGAAGATGATGAGCGAGATGCCGTTGCCGACGCCGCGCGACGTGATCTGCTCGCCCAGCCACATCAGGAACATGGTGCCGCCGACGAGCGTCACGACGGTCGAGAGGCGGAAGAACCAGCCCGGATTGAGGACGACGCCCTGGCTCGCCTCGAGGCCGACAGCGATGCCATAGGCCTGCACAGCGCAGAACACGACCGCCAGATAGCGGGTGTACTGGTTGATCTTACGGCGCCCGGTTTCGCCTTCCTTCTTTAGCGCCTCGAGGCGCGGCGAAGCGGTGGTGATGACCTGAACGACGATCGACGCCGTGATGTAGGGAATGAGGTTCAGCGCGAAGATCGCCATGCGGTGCACGGCGCCACCGGCGAACATGTCGAACATGCCGAAAATGCCCTGCGCTGCGCCCTGCTCGAAGGTCTGCCGGAACGCGTCGGGATCAATGCCGGGGACCGGGATGTAGGTCCCCAAACGATAGACAAGCAGCGCGCCCAGTGTGAACCAGATGCGCTGTTGCAAGGCCTTCGCCTTGGCGAAGGTCGAAAAGTTCAGATTTCTGGCAAGCTGCTCGGCTGCGGACGCCATAGTGCTAGTCCTTCTTGGAGCATCGCGGCGAAAGACCGAAAACCGGGCTTTCGCGCAATGTCTTGATCAGCCGTCGCCGTTTACGCGTCGGCCTTGGTTTCTTCAGCCTTCGGCATATCAACCTTGCCGCCCAGCGCTTCAATAGCTGCCAGGACACCTTTGCTGGCGTGGTGGACTTTGAAAGTCACCTTCTTGGCTTCAAACGCCTTCTGGCCGAGGACCAGACGGACGCCATCGAGTTCGCGGCGGATGACGCCGGCCTTGATGAGAGCCTCGGCGTCGATGACGCCCTTGTGGTCCAGCTTGCCGGAATTGATATAGTCTTGGATGCGGTCGAGACGCAGCGTCACGTAGCTCTTGACGTTCGGCACATTGAAGCCGCGCTTGGGCATACGCATGTGGAGCGGCATCTGGCCGCCCTCGAAGCCGTTGATCGCGACGCCGGAACGAGCCGTCTGGCCCTTGCCGCCGCGTCCAGCGGTCTTGCCCTTGCCCGAGCCGATGCCGCGGCCGACGCGCATACGCGGCTTGTTGGCACCCGGATTGTCGCGCAGATCGTTCAAACGCACCATTTTTCTTATCTCTCTCTCTGCGCTCTGTCCTGTCGGCGTCAAGCGGCGCCTCCAGTCCAACCGCTGGGTGTTACTTTTCGCCGACGACGCGGACGAGGTGCGGAATCTTGCGGATCATGCCGCGCACTTCCGGCGTGTCGACGAGCGTGCGCTGGCCACGGATCTTGCGAAGTCCGAGGCCAACCAGGGTCGCCCGCTGATCGGCCTGACGGCGCGCGGGGCTGGCGTACTGCTCGACGGTTACGGTCTTGTCAGCCATTTATGCCTCCACCGATTCTTGGCCGCGACGGGCCTGGAGATCGGAAACCTTAAGACCGCGACGGGCGGCAACGGAACGCGGGCTGTCGCACTGCTTGAGCGCGTCGAACGTGGCGCGAACCATGTTGTACGGGTTCGACGTGCCCTGGGACTTGGCGACGATGTCGTTGATGCCAAGGGTTTCAAACACAGCGCGCATCGGGCCGCCGGCGATGATGCCGGTGCCGGGAACGGCGGCGCGGAGAATGACCTTGCCGGCGCCGTGACGGCCGGTCACGTCGTGATGCAGCGTACGGGCTTCGCGCAGCGGCACGCGGATGAGCTGGCGCTTGGCCTGCTCAGTCGCCTTACGGATCGCCTCGGGAACTTCGCGGGCTTTACCGTGGCCGAAACCAACGCGGCCCTTTTGGTCGCCGACGACGACCAGCGCCGCGAAACCGAAGCGCTTGCCGCCCTTAACCACCTTGGCCACGCGGTTGATGTGGACTAGGCGATCAACGAATTCACTATCGCGCTCTTGAACGTCTCTCATTGTGTTTTCCTTTGCGCGATCAGAACTGGAGGCCGGCTTCGCGAGCCGCGTCGGCCAGCGCCTTGACGCGACCATGATAAAGGTAGCTGCCACGATCGAAGATGACTTCCGAAACGTTGGCGGCCTTGGCGCGCTCGGCGACGAGCTTGCCGACGGCAACTGCGCCCTCGGTCGAGCCGCCATTCGCCGACTTCAGATCCTTGTCGAGGCTCGAGGCCGCAGCGAGCGTACGGCCCGATGCATCGTCGATAACCTGGGCATAGATGTTCTTGCCGGAGCGATGAACGCTCAGACGTGGACGACCGAAGGCGCGAGCCTTGATTGCCTTGCGGACGCGCTGCTTGCGCCGGTCCGAACCCTTGAGACTGATGGGCATCTGATGGCGCTCCCTTACTTCTTCTTGCCTTCTTTGCGGGCGATGTACTCACCCACATACCGCACACCCTTGCCTTTGTAAGGCTCCGGCTTGCGATAGGCGCGGATATTTGCTGCGACCTGACCGACCTGCTGCTTGTCAGCGCCCGAGACGACGACCTCGGTGGCGGTCGGGGCCGCAATGGTGATGCCCTTGGGCGTGATGTAGATGACTTCATGGCTGAAGCCGAGGCTCAGCTTGACGTCCTTGCCCTGCATGGCGGCACGGAAGCCGACGCCCTGGATCTGCAGCTTCTTTTCGAAGCCATCCTTGACGCCGTGGACCATGTTGGCGATCAGCGCGCGGGTGGTACCCCAGGCGGCGCGAGCCTCCGCGGTATCGTTCGCCGGCTCGATGACGATTCCATCGTCGGTCTGCTTGGCGTTGACGATATCCATCAGGGTTAGCATCTGCTCACCCTTGGGACCTTTCGCGGTGACCACACGGTCATTGATCGCGACGGTGACGCCGCTAACCGCTGGAATTGGCTTTTTGCCTGTACGGGACATTTACTTTTCCTTCGGAGTCATCATCTGAACCGAAGTGCTCTCTACCTTGCGGCTTAGAACACTCGGCAGACTACCTCGCCACCCAGATTCTGGGACTTAGCTTCATGATCGGCCATCACGCCCTTGGGGGTCGACAGGATCGACACGCCAAGGCCATTCGCGACCGAGGGAATATTCTTCACCGAGACATAGACGCGGCGGCCGGGACGCGAGACGCGCTCGATCGTCCGGATCACCGGAGTGTTCTCGGAATACTTCAGCTCGATCTCATATTCGTTGAGACCGTTGTCGGTTTTCTGCTCGGAGTAGCCGCGGATGAAGCCTTCCGACTTCAGCACGTCGAGCACACGCCCGCGCAGGGTCGACGCCGGCGTCACGACAGTGTCGCGGCGGCGCATCTGCGCATTGCGGATGCGGGTCAGCATATCGCCGATCGGATCAGTAAGGCTCATTGATGTCTCTCCTTACCAGCTCGACTTGACCATGCCGGGCACCTGCCCGAAATTGCCAAGCTCGCGAAGAGCGATACGGC
>JBDSHC010000054.1:0-6577 GCA_039918675.1 Devosia sp. | reverse complement strand
CGATGGCGATCATCGAATTCGTTGACCGCGACGTCAACGCCAAGGGCCTCGACTCCGGCCCGGTGCAGGAACGCGTCAGCGACGACGAAGAAGTCGCCGCCTGATCTTGGCGACAACGTGAGCATTTGGGGCGGTCCGGATTTCCGGGCCGCCTTTTTCATTTGAGGGAACGCGATGTCCGATCTGATCCTCGTTACCGGCGCCTCCGGCTTTGTCGGCAAATGGTGCGTCGTGAAGCTGCTGCAGAAGGGCTATCGCGTTCGCGGCACCATCCGTTCTGAAGCGAAGGCGAAGCAGGTGCGCGAGACTGTGGCGGGAGTTGTCGGCGCCGAAGCCGCTGGCCGGCTGGAACTGGTCACCGCTGACATTCTCGACGACAAGGGGTGGGCCGATGCCATGCAGGGTGTCACCACCGTCATGCATGTCGCCACGGCCATCCGCGGCGACGAGCCCAAGGATTCGAGCATCGTCATTCGCCCGGCCATCGAGGGCACCGAACGCGTCCTGCGCTTTGCTAATAAGGTCGGCATCAAGCGCGTCATCCTCACCTCGTCGATCGCGACGGTCGGCTATGGCCATGGCCACACCACGGGCCGCAAGATCTATGACGAGACCTACTTCACCAATCTCGACAACATGAAATGGACCTGGGCCTACTGCATCGGCAAGACCAAGGCCGAGCAGGCCGCCTGGGCCTATGCCAAGGCCAACGGCATCGAGCTCAGCACCATCCATCCTGGCGCCATCATCGGGCCGGCGCTCGACACCGACGCTTCGATCTCGGTGGGGATGATCTCGGGGCTGTTGCAGAACGCCATGCCCGCGCTGCCCTCGAACGGCTATTCCATCATCGACGTTCGCGACGTCGCCGACATGCATGTCGCAGCGCTCGAAAAACCGGAGGCCATCGGACAGCGCTATCTGGCGACCGCGCAATACATGGAATTCCCCAGGATCGCTCAGGTGCTGCAGGGTCTCTATCCCGATCGCAAGATCGTCCAGAAGACCGTTCCAGATTTCATCATCCGCATCGTCGCCATGTTCGGCGGCCCGGCGCGCCAGATCATCAACGACATCGGCAACGAGAAAATCTTCGACGGCAAGAAGGGCGAACGCCTCCTCGGCAGGCCCTATTACGCCGCCACCGACACCATCCGCGACACCGCGGAAAGCGTCGAGCGGCTGGGGCTGAAGTTCTCGTTGACCTGACGCGCGGGTGAGTGAGGCGTCCCTTGCTGAACCGACCGACAAAAACCGGACAAATCGTCGACTGGCATGATGCCGCTGGCTACGGCTTCATCGAGGATAGTGCTCGACGCGAGCGCCTCTTCTTTCACATCAGCGAAATGGCTGCCGGCGGGCCCCGCCCGGCTGTGGGCGACCAGGTGACCTATGTCATCGGCATTGGTCGGGACGGTCGTCCGGCCGCGACGCAGGTTCGAGTACGGGGCGCAGCGATCCAGCACAGCCGAGATGACCGCAGCATGCCGCAGCGCATCGCAGTCCGTCTGACAGCCGCCGCGGTACTCACTGCTGTTGTCGCCGCGATGATCATTACGGGGCGCGCCGGCTCTTGGTTGATTGGCGCCTACGGCGCGATGGGCTCGGTCTGCCTTGCCGCCTACGCGTTCGACAAGCGTGCCGCCAAGCGCGGCGACTGGCGCACCAGCGAGAACACGCTGCATGGCATTGACCTGCTCTTCGGGATCATCGGCGGCCTCGTTGCGCAGGCGCTGCTGCACCACAAGACCAGCAAGCTTCCGTTCGCGGTCACGACCTGGCTCATCTACGCCATGCACGTCGCAGGTCTTGGCTTTCTGCTGTTCGGAGGTCAGCTGCCGCGATGGACCGGGCTCTAGCGCCGCGCCACCAGCCCTGCCATCTCCACCGAGCCCTCGGCAGCTAGCCCCTCGGCAACCCCGACGCGATCCATCTCAGGCCGGTTCTGGCTGGCCTTCCACTTGCCCTCTATGCGGCCGATTTCGATCTCGATGCCGAAGATGCCCTTCATCTGCGCCGCCACATAGGCGTGCGGCGCGTCGCTCACGGCCCATGGGGTAGGGCGCTGGTCTTCCTGCGTCGCAGTCAGCTCGCTGATCTGGCCCATCAGCCAGTCGGCATCTTCGATGACCACTGGCCGGCCCCAGGCCTGCACCACGACATAGTTCCAGGTCGGCACGACCTTGCCGTCCTCCTGCTTGGAGGCGTACCAGCTCGGCGTGATGTAGGTCTCGGGACCCTGAAAGATCACTAGCGCCTCGCCACCATCCGCCAGCGCCTGGAACTGATCGTTGGCTTTCGCTAGGTGCGCCTTCAGCGTCCCACAGGCGCCGCGTGAGCGGTCCAGCGTAAACGGTACGAGGTTGGCATTGAGCCCATCGGCGCCATGCGTCACGACCGTCGCCAGCCGATGCGTTTCGATCAGCGCGTGCAGCACGTCCAGCCGGTCTTCTCGGAAGGCGGGCGGCCGATACATCAATGCGCCAGTTCGGGCTGCTTTGCGCTGGCGCCCACAGGCTCCGCGAACAGATCGTACTCGTCTGACCCCGTGACCAGCACGGACACCTTGTCGCCCGGCTTGATGCCTGCTGCATTGTTGACGATCACCTGGCCATCGATGTCCGGTGCGTCCCACTTGCTGCGTGCGATGGCACGGCCTTCTTCGGGCCGCACATCGTCGACCAACACATCAATGGTGCGGCCGACCTTCTTGGCGAGCTGCCCGGTCGACACGTCCTGCGCCACTTCCATCAGCCGCGCAAAACGCTCGTCCATAACTTCATCGGGCACGATGCCGTCGAGCTCGTTCGCCGGCGCGCCGGTCACCGGCTCATATTTGAAGCAGCCCGCACGATCGATCTCTGCTTCCTCGATCCAGTCGAGCAGGAACTCGAAATCTTCTTCCGTCTCGCCGGGAAAGCCGACGATGAAGTTCGAGCGGATCGTCAGATCGGGCACCAGCGCGCGCCACGATTTGATGCGGTCGAGCGTTTTCACCTGATTGGCTGGCCGGCGCATGCGCTTCAGCACTTCGGGCGAGGCATGCTGGAACGGAATGTCGAGATAGGGCAGCAGATTGCCCTCCGCCATTAGCGGGATCACCGCGTCGACATGCGGGTAGGGGTAGACGTAATGGAGCCGTGTCCACACATCGAGCTTGTTCATCTCTTCGGCAAGCGTCTGGAACTTGGCCGTCACGTCGCGCCCGCGATACTTGCTCGACGCGTATTTAAGGTCGACGCCATAGGCCGAAGTGTCCTGCGAGATCACCATGATCTCCTTGACGCCCGACGCCACCAGCCGCTCCGCTTCGTAGAGCACCGAAGCCATCGGCCGCGACGCGAGGTCGCCGCGGATCTGCGGGATGATGCAGAACGAGCAGCGATTGTTGCAGCCCTCGGAAATCTTGAGATACGCGTAGTGCCGGGGCGTCAGCCGGAGCCCGGCTTCGGGCACCAGGTCCACAAACTTGTTCGGCACCGGCGGCAGATGTGCGTTCACCGCATTGACCACCGTTTCGTACTGATGCGGGCCGGATACGGCCAGCACCGAGGGGTGGGTCTTGCGGATCAACTCTTCCTCGACCCCGAGGCATCCGGTCACGATCACGCGGCCATTCTCGGCCAGCGCCTCGCCGATCGCCTCAAGGCTTTCCCGTTTGGCGCTGTCGAGGAAGCCGCATGTGTTGACCAGCACGATGTCGGCGCCGGCATAGTCCTTCGAGAAGGAATATCCCTGCGCGCGCAGCGTGGTCATGATGCGTTCGGAATCAACGAGAGCCTTCGGGCAGCCAAGGCTGACGAGGCCGATTTTCGGTGCTTGGGTCATTGGGCGGCGGTATAGCTGAAACCACTGGAAATGCAATCATCGGCAGATTGCGATGAACGCAACGCAGCTACCCGTCCGGGGCGGTTTTACATCTTAGGACCGGGCGTCCGCCGTGCGGTGCGCCGCGGACCTTTGGGCGGGGTGATCTCCATGTCGATCTCGGGGCCAGGCACGGTCGCCGGCATGATCAGATCGTCGTCCTCTTCCTCGTCGGCGATGTCGCGGATGGCGTCGCGCACCTCTTCGAGCAGCGATGACGAAATCCGCGTCCGGCTCACAGAGTCGGCCGATGTCTCATTCGCTTTGAAATAGACTAGCAGCCCCTCGCAGGCGACCCTCAGGACCGCGAGGAAGAACGCCCCGAACACGATGATTTCAAGCAGGCCCCACAGCCCGTTGCCGAAGCTTGAGCCGAATGTCGCGAACAGATGCGACACCGCCCACATCAGGATTGCCGCGAGCCCTGTCGCGTAAAGCACCGGCACCAGCCGCGGCGACAGGATCGTGTCGAGCCGGAACAGCGTCGGCCCCAGAAAAATGCGTCTCAGATCGTCGGAGGTCATGGCTGGCTCCCATTATGGGTGGATTCGCCTAAAATGGCGGTGTCAGGCTGCTGTGACAAGGCCCTCTGCAGCAAGGAAGACCGTCGGCCCGAAGCGGCGTTCGAATGCCGCCCGCAGCGCCATGTCCACCTCCGGCATAGCAACGATCTGCCCGAGGTCCTCAAGACTGGTCACGCCCCGGTCCGAAATCCCGCACGGTACGATCCCATCGAAATGGCTGAGGTCCGGCGCCACATTCAGCGCGATGCCATGCGTCGTCACCCACTTGCTGATGCGCACGCCGATCGCCGCGATCTTGCTCTCGCCGCCCAGCCGCCCTGGCTGCCTCACCCAGACGCCGATCCGGCCGTCCCGCATCTCACCGGTCACATTGAAGGCCGCCAAGGTATCGATGATCCAGCTCTCGAGCCCCTGCACGAAGCAACGCACGTCGCGACCGCGTTCCCGCAGATCGAGCATCAGATACGCGACCCGCTGTCCCGGTCCGTGATACGTATACTCACCGCCGCGCCCGGCCTCATAGACCGGAAAACGCCCCGGCTGCAGCAGGTCTCCCGGCGCTGCCGATGTGCCCGACGTGTAGAGCGGGGGATGCTCGACCAGCCACACCGCCTCGGCGGCAGTGCCGGCCGCAATCGCCGCCGCGCGGTCCTTCATCGCCTGCAGCGCCATTGGATAGTCGACAAGCGCGTCCGCAACGATCCATTCGACCGCCGCGCCGTCAGCCCGACGCAGCTTGTCCGGGCCTACGCAAATTAACTCTTCGGTAATCATCGTCAGCCGATGCTCACGGGAGGGGCGGCCAGCCTGATTCATCCGGCCCGTACGGGACTATATATGAACACTCTCGACCAGATTGAAGTCGATATCACCGTTGAGCTCGGCTCGGCCGTCATGCCGATCCATCATCTGCTGCGCATGGGCCGCGGCGCCATTATCGAACTCAACACGTCCGAGCAGGACCCGCTGCGGATCTACGCGAACAACACTTTGATTGCCAAAGGCGAGGTCAAAGTCGACGATGGCCACCTCTCGGTGGAAGTCATCGAAAAAGTCTTCAAGATCGGCTGATCCGGCCCGTTTCCGGGGCCAGATTTAATCGCTTGTGGCAGGCGGAATCGTTTGCTACACGCTGCCTCGCTTCGCCGGTTTGGCGCGGCGCTACCATGGCGTGCGGTCGTGGCGGAATTGGTAGACGCGCAGCGTTGAGGTCGCTGTGCCGCAAGGCGTGGAAGTTCGAGTCTTCTCGACCGCACCATTTCCCCTCTTCAGGGGTGAACATAGCTCATCATTTATCATTGAATTTCAACAGGTTGAGTGCAGCTAGCCACTCAGGGCGGAACATGGCGGATCGCTGTTTCGCAAAGTTTTGGGGGTAGGAACCGGGGTATCTCTGCGATACCCTTCCGATGATACCCCCAACAGGCGATGTTCCGGGAATGCCGCTCTCCGAATTCGCAGCACGCAAGGCGAAACCAGCCGAGAAGGCATACAAGCTCACCGATGGCGGTGGCTTGTTTTTGCACGTCCAGCCGAGCGGTTCAAAGCTCTGGCGACTGAAGTATCGCTTCGACGACAAAGAGAAGCTGCTGTCGTTCGGCCCGTATCCTCTGACCACCATCGCTGAGGCAAGGGCGAAGAGAGACGAAGCTAAAAAGCTTCTTTCTGCGGGCCGTGATCCGTCCGTGCAAAAGATGCTGGACCGGATCGTCGCTGAGACCGCCGCCAGAAACACCTTCGGCCTCGTTGCCGAAGAGTACCTGGCCAGCTTGGTGGATCGAGAGTTGGCTGATGCCACGATCTCTAAGAACCGCTGGCTGCTTCTCGACCTGGCGTCATCCTTGTCCAAGCGCGCCATTGCGGACATCACCTCGGCGGAGATTCTCGATCTGGTCCGAAAGGTCGAGAAGAGCGGCCGGCGTGAAACAGCCCACAAGCTTCGGGGCGTGATCTCAAGTGTGTTTCGCCTAGCGATGGTGACGCTCAGGGCACAAACCGATCCTACAGCTGCGTTGCGAGGCGCGCTGCTCCCACCCAAACGGCAGGCACGTTCCGCTATTCTCGGTGAGAAAGAGTTTGGCGTGCTCCTCGGCACGCTCGACACGTATACCGGTTGGCCGACCGTTACCGCCGCCATGAAGTTTCAAATTCTTACTTGTGCCCGGCCGGGCGAAGTCCGCGGCGCG
>JBDSHC010000053.1:0-9235 GCA_039918675.1 Devosia sp. | reverse complement strand
GTGCTGGGTCATTTCGTCCATGGTACGGACCGCGGCGTTCACTTCCTCGATCGAGTGGGCCTGATCCTGGCTCTGCTTGGCGATGCCGTTCATCAGTTCGTTCGACGAGCGCGCGGCCGTCAACATGGCCTCGAGCTTGCTCGCCGCCTCGCTCACCAGCTTGGAGCCAGTTCTCACTTCCGTGCTCGACTGTTCGATGAGGCCCTTCACTTCGCTCGAGGCCTGCGCGGCACTCTGGGCGAGCCGGCGCACTTCGACCGCCACCACCGCAAAGCCCTTGCCGGCTTCACCGGCGCGCGCCGCTTCGACAGAGGCGTTTAGGGCCAGGAGGTTGGTCTGGAACGCGATGTCGTCGATCAGCCCGATGATGTTGGAAATCTTGCCTGACGAGGCGGTGATGCGTTCCATCGCGTCGGTCGCCTTGCTCATCACCACGCCACCCTCTTCGGCAGTGCGGGTCACGGTCGCGGCGACCTGCGAGGCATCCTTGGCGCGCTGTGCGTTTTCGAGCACGGTGGTGGCGAGCTGCTCCATCGCGGCAGACGTCTCCTCGATGGTCGCGGCCTGCTTGGTGGTGCGTTCGCTGAGATCGTTGGCGCCCGAGAGGATTTCGCCTGTCGCGGTCTTCAGATTGCGCGATGTGCTGCGCAACTGCCCGACGATGGCCCCGAGCTTCTCGGCCACGGCATTGGTGTCGGTCTTGAGGCTCAGGAACGCGCCATGATACTCGCCCTCGACGCGATGGGTGAGATCGGTCTGCGCCAGGGCCGCGAGGACCTTGCCGGTTTCGGCGATGCCACGATCGACGGTGCCGACGAGGTTGTTGATCGACGCGGCAATATTGTTCAGTTCCTTGTCGGGGAACTCGGCCTCGACCCGCCCCGTGAAGTCGCCCTGCTGCGCTGCATCGACCACCGCGCCAAACGATTGCTGCAGGCTCTGCATCATATCGGTACGCTCGATCCGGCGGTGTTCGCTTGCGGCGCGCTCCTCATCCGTCATCGAGTTCATCTTGAGCGCATTGTCGCGGAACACTTCGACGGTGCGCGCCATCTCGCCGATTTCGTCCTTGCGCTGCACGCCGGTGATTTCTGCGTCGAGGTTGCCCTCGGCGAGCGCCTTCATAGTGCCGGTCAGGCGCGACAGCGGCTTGGTGAGGCTGCGCGAGAACAGCAGGCCCAGCGCCGCGGCGATCGCCAACAGCGAGGCACCGATGAGCAGCATGGTGTTGCGGAGCGAGACGATGGGGGCGAAGGCTTCGTCCTTACTGATCAGCCCGGCGACGACCCAGCCCGGCGAGCCAGCTACAGGGACGGCGGCGATCATCATCTCGGTATTGCGGTAACCCGACATGAAGCCCTGGTTCGCGGTGCCGGCGAGAGCCATATCGAGTACGGGCGAGTCGAGCTTGGTGTTGAGGATGTTGTTCTCGTCGTCGAACTTGGAGTCGACACGGAGCAGGTGATCGGAGCCGACCACCAGCGCTTCGCCGGTCTCGCCGAGCCCAGACCGGTCATCGACGACCCGGCTCAGCAGCGCGGGCGTGAAACGGAACGCGATGATGCCCATCATGCGATTGTTGGCGGTGTTGAACAGCGGCATACCGACAAAGGCCGAAATCGAGCCGTCCGGTGCATAGGGGGCAAAATCCGAGGCGACGACCGGTCCGCCGGCTTCGGTTTGCGCAGTAGCCTCAGCGAAGACCTTGGCGAGGCCGGTACCGACGATCGGGCTGCGTTCAGCCGTGACGCTAGCCGTGAAGTCGGCGCCCTTGGTCACCGTGTAATAAATGTTGCCGTCGGCGCCGATCAGATAGATTTCGGAATAATGGTGCGCCTGCAGCTGCTGGCGGAAGCCCCGATTGTATTTCGAGTGGCTCACCGAATAGGTCAGTTCGGCCGGCCCGGCATCGAGGTTCATGCGTTCTTCGGGTTTATTCGGATTGTCGGTGACGAAGGCCTTGGTCAGGATCGCCGATTGGTCCTGTTTGAGCTGCAGCCAGGCGCCCGAAAAATCGCGCATCGCCTGGTTGGTCGATTGCGACGTGGCCGTGGTCGTCAGATCGCCATGCACGGCGTCGATGAATTCCTGCAGCTGCTTGGAGCGCTCATAGGCCAGCGACGAGAGCTGACGCTGGGTCATGTCGCCGACCATCTGCGAGCCGGCGAAGTAGCTGCCCATCCCGACGCCCAGACTGACGATCAGGGCCGACGCGACGAGCGCCAGCGGCAGCTTGCGCGCAATGGTATTGAGACCGAGCATTCGAAGACCCCCCGGCGTGCAGACGAAAACACGCGAAAACCGAAGGCAGACTAACGGTTTTCCACTAAGTCAAAATTAACGGCAAACGGATTGAGATCTCGGATTGCCGGGCGGTCACGAGCCCCAAATTCGCCAAGCGCAACCGGGCTGTGATGGCGGGAGTCAACGCCATTGATGCATGGCGCGAAGAATCCGTGCCCTGCCACGACCTTTACCCACAAAAGCCGCAAACGTAGGATGACCATCTGCCTAAGGGGCCAGAGGGATTGGGGAAAATGCATCAGATGCATCGCTTTGCCGTGTCGATTTTCGCGGCGCTTTTTGTCGTCTTCGGGTTTTCCGCGGTTTTCGCCGCCGACCGCAGCATAAGCCTGCTGCCGGGGACGGATTTGCCGGGCCTCGATTACTCGACGATCAAGGGCACGACCCTCGACAAGTGCTCGGCGGCCTGTACGGACGATAAGATCTGCCGCGCCTTTACCTTCAATGAGAAGGCGAAATGGTGCTTCCTCAAGGGGGGCATCCCCGCCTCGGTGCCGACCAAGGGCGCAACTTCCGGCACCATCGCCATGGTCCCGAGCGCCGACGACATCGCCAAGACGCGCGAAGGCGAGATCCCCTTCCCCGCTGCGGACCTCATCTCCAACGCCCGATATTTCGCCTCGCAGCTGCCGGTCACCGACGTTCCCCCCAAGGATCTGACCTATGATGATGTGGTCAAGGCTGGCGACGATGCGTTCGACCGCTATGATTTCCCCAGTGCAGCCGTGTCTTACCGCTATGCCCTCGCCATCAATCCCAATGACCCGACGGTCTGGCTGAAGCTCGCGAAGACCGCCCTCGCCAAGGCCGATTCCGCCCTTCAGGCGTCGAACACGTCGGAAGCCTATGATTACGGCGCAACGGGCACCTATGCCGCGCTGATGGCCTTCCTCCAGTCCGAAAGCGTCGAAAACCGCGCCGAGGGGTTGTCGCTTCTCGCCCACGGCCTCGAACGCCGTGAAATGTGGCGGGAGTCGATTGCGACCTATCGTGCGTCGATCGCCCTGATCGATGACGAAACGCTGCAGGCCCGCCTCGACACGGTCGTCGCCGAGCACGGTTTCCGCGTGATCAGCAATGAAGTGGACTCGGAATCCGCCACGCCGCGCATCTGCGCCGTGTTCTCGGACCCGCTGCCCGTTGGCGGCACCGACCTTGCGAGCTATGTCACCGTCGCTGGCGCGCCGCAGGCCGCCGTCGAATCCGACGCCAGCCAGATCTGCATCACCGGCGTCCAGCACGGCACGCGCTACAATGTGAAGATCCGCTCGGGCCTGCCCTCCGCCGATGGCGAAGTGCTGCGTTCAGATGTCGAGCTCAATGTCTATGTGCCCGACCGCACACCCTTCGTGGCGTTTGCCAACAATGCCTATGTGATGCCCTCGGGTCTCGGTGGCGGTCTGCCGATCACTTCGGTCAACGCCGCGACGGCCGACGTCGTCATCTATCGGATCGGCGACCGTTCGATCGCGACCGCTGTGCGCAACGGCATCTTTGCCAATGATCTCTCCAACTATTCGGCCGAAGACATCGCCAACCAGTATGGCGAGAAGACCTTCGAGGGTCAGATCGATCTCGGGCAGGGCAAACCCAATGAGATGGTCACGACGGCTATTCCGGTGAGCGACGCCCTGACGACGCTGCAGCCGGGCGCTTACGTGGTCACCGCCAAGGTGGCGGCGCTGAAGCAGGACTATTGGGCGAACCTCGCCACGCAATGGTTCATTGTCACCGATCTCGGGCTCACGACGGTTTCGGGCGATGATGGCATCCATGCCTTCATCCGCTCGCTGACCAGCGCGCAGCCGGTTGCCGGCACCAAGGTCAAGCTTGTTGCCCGCAATAACGAAATCCTCGGTGAAACGACGAGCGACGCGATGGGCCGCGCCGATTTCGCGCCGGGTCTCGCCCGTGGCGAAGGCGGCCGCGCGCCGCAGTTGATCGTCGCCGAAACCGCCGACGATTATGCCTTCCTCGATATGACCAAGACGGCGTTCGATCTCACCGATCGCGGTGTCGAAGGCCGGCAGTCGCCGGGCCCGGTGGATGTGTTCGCGACCACTGAGCGTGGCGTCTACCGTCCGACCGAGACGGTGTTCCTCACTGCGCTCGTTCGCGACATCCAGGCCAAGGCCATCCACGATCTGCCGATCACGGTCGAAGTGGAGCGCCCCGATGGCGTGATCGCCTCGACCCAACTGCTGAACGACAAGGGGGCGGGTGGCTATTTCCTCGCCTATCAGCTTGGCGATGACGCCATGCGCGGTTCGTGGCGCATGCGGCTCTATGCCGACACCAAGGCCGAAGCGCTGAGCAACGTCACCTTCCTCGTCGAGGATTTCGAGCCCGAGCGGCTGGCCTTCGAGGTCAGCGCGCCCGACGCCGCGATCGTCCCCGAAGAATTGACCTCGATCGAGGTCAAGGCCAAGTATCTCTACGGCGCCACGGCGCCCGACCTCGCCGTCGAAGCGGACACCATCGTCCGTCCGGTGATGAGCATCGAAGGCTTCAACGGCTATAGTTTCGGCCGCCTCGATGACACCATCGAGACAGACCGCCAGCCGCTCGGCGTCGTCGGCACAACCGACGAATCCGGCAATGCCACCGCCGAGGTGACCCTGCCGGCGCCACAGATCACCACCAAGCCGCTCGAGGCGCAGATTCTGCTCCGCCTAATCGACTCGAATGGCCGCGCCATCGAGCGGAGCCTGACCCGCGCGGTGAAGGCGGACGTCGACCGCATCGGCATCAAGCCGCAATTCGCCGAGGGCGACGGGCTCGCCGAGGGCAGCAGCGCCGGGTTCGACATCATCGCGGTGTCGCCCGACAACAAGATGATCGACAAGGCCGGGATCACCTGGACGCTGTCGCGCATCGACACGAATTATCAGTGGTATCGCGACAACGGCACCTGGAAGTGGGAAGCCATTACGACGCATCGGCAGATTGCCGACGGCACCGTCGACGCCACGGCCTCGGGCCCGGTGACGATCGCGTCGCCGATCCAGTGGGGCGAGTATCTGCTCGAAGTCGAAAGCTCGGGCGAGAACGCGACCTCGTCGAGCTACAGCTTCTATGCCGGCTATTACTATCCGCAGGCGGGTTCGGACACACCGGACACGTTGAAGGCGGTGCTCGACAAGCCGTCCTACAAGATCGGCGACATTGCTAATCTGAAGCTCGACGCCCAGTTCGCCGGTACGGCATTGGTGATGGTGGTAGATGACCGCATCATCGAGATGCATGCCGTCGACGTGCCGGCGGGTGGCACCACCGTGCCGCTCACGGTCAGCGAAAGCTGGGGGCCGGGCGCCTACGTCACGGCCCTGCTCTATCGCCCGTCGGACGCCGCTGAGAAGCGGATGCCGGCACGGGCGCTGGGTCTTGCCTATGCAGATGTCGATCCGGGTGACAGCAAGCTCGATGTGACGCTCGACGCGCCCAAGAGCACGCTGCCGCGCGCGCCGTTCACCACCAAGGTGAAGCTCGCCAATGTGAAGCCGGGTGAGAAGGCCTATATCGCGGTCGCCGCGGTGGACCTCGGCATTCTCAACATCACCAAGTTCCAGACGCCCGATCCCGATGGCTATTATTTTGGCCAGCGCCAGCTCGGCGTCGAGTTCCGCGATCTCTACGGCATGCTGATCGACCCGACGCAGGGCCTGCCGGGCGCGCTGCGCTCGGGTGGTGACGATGGCAGCTCGCGGCTGTCGACGCCGCCAGCGACTTCGGTCCTCGTGGCGCTGCATACCGGCATCGTAGAAGTGGGAGCCGACGGCACCGCAGAGGTCACGTTCGACATGCCCGACTTCGCCGGCACGGTGCGCGTGATGGCGATGGCGTGGACGGACAATGCGGTGGGTCATGCCCAGGCCGATGTGTTCGTGCGCGATCCGGTCGTCGTGACGATGAGCCCGCCGCGGTTCCTCCGTCTCGAGGACAGCTCGCGTCTCCTCGTCGAGATCAACAATGTCTCGGGCCCGGCCGGCTCCTACAAGGTCGAGCTGATCCCCGGCAACGGTCTCGAAACCGCTGACGGTGTGACGAGTTTCGATCTCGCCAAGGAAGGCCGTACCTCGCTCAATCTCAGCCTCATCGCCACGGCGCTGGGGGACAATGAGCTCAAGGTCATCATCACCCAGCCTGACGGGGTGACGATGGTCAAGAACCTAACGCTGGGCGTTCGCGCGGCCAGCATCGCGCAGACGAAGAGCCAGCTAATCCCGATCGCACCGGGTGAAACGCTGAGCCTCACCAAGGAGCGGTTCAGCGACATCGTCGCCCATACCGGCTCGCTCACTCTCGCGGTGGGCCCGATCGCCCGCCTCGATGTGCCCAAGCTGCTCTACGATCTCGACCGCTACCCCTATGGTTGCGCCGAGCAGGTGACCAGCCGCGCCATGCCGTTGCTCTATCTCAACGACGTGGCCCAGACGATCGGCCTTGGCACCGACGATGCGCTCGACCAGCGGATCAAGGACGCCATTGCCGATGTGCTGAGCAAGCAGACTTCGGCCGGTAGCTTTGGCCTCTGGGGTGCTTATAGCTGGACCGACCTCTGGCTCGACTCCTATGTCACGGAGTTCCTGCTCCGCGCCAAGGACAAGGGCTATGCCGTGCCGGAACTGGCAATGACGATGGCCCTCGACAATCTGGGCAACCAGGTGTCGTACGCCACCGACTTCTCGACCGGCGGCGAAGACATCGCCTATGCGCTTTACGATCTGGCTCGCGCCGGTCGTGCAGCCATTGGCGACCTTCGCTACTATTACGAGGCAAAGCTCGATGCCTTCGGTTCGCCGCTGGCCAAGGCCCAGCTCGGTGCCGCGCTCGCCCTCTATGGCGACCGCACCCGTGCCAGCGATGCGTTCAAGGCGGCCCTCGACAAACTACCGCTCAAGGACGATCCGACCTATTGGCGCATCGACTATGGCAGCCAGCTGCGCGATACGGCGGCTGTGCTGGCGCTCGCGGCAGAGTTCAAGCCCTCGGGCGTGGATATTGCCGAACTTGCAGGCCGTCTGGGCGATCTGCGCAAGACAGTTCGATGGACTTCGACGCAGGAAGATGCGTGGACGCTGATCGCGGCCGCGGCCATCGCCGACACGACCAGCGAGGGCAAGATCAGTGTCGACGGGCAGGAGCTCGGCGGCACGGTCTACCGTCACTACATGCAGGAAGAGTTCGACAACGGTCCGGTAGACATCGTCAACAACGGCAATACCGCCACTGAAGCGAAAGTCTCGGTGACCGGCATTCCGATGGTGCCGCCGCCGGCGACGGACAATGGCTTCAGCATCGGCCGTTCGTACTTCCTGCTAGACGGCACCGAAGCCGATCTCAGCAACATCCATCAGAACGACCGCTTCGTGGTTGTACTGACGATGAAGCCGACGCTGCTCGGTTCGGGTCAGTATCTCGTGGTCGACCCGCTGCCGGCGGGCTTCGAGATCGAGAACCCAGACCTGTCGCAGGGCGGTTCGGTGGGCGATCTGTCCTGGATCAGTGTCAACACGCCGAGCCATGTGGAATCGCGCACCGACCAGTATGTCGCCGCCTTCCGCTACCAATCGGGTGTCGAGGTGTTCTCGACGGCCTATCTGGTCCGCGCCACCTCGCCGGGCAAGTTCGTGATGCCGGGTGCGACGGTCGAGGATATGTATCGACCCGAGAACCGTGGCAACACCGATGCGGGTAATATCGAGGTCCAGACCACCGGGCCATGAGTCAGAAGTGAGCACGGTACCCAAACCCAAAAGGCGCGGCCGCAAGCCGCGCCTTTCGAGCCTCGCCGCTGCCGGACTGATCGCGTTAGGCGGTCTCGCCGTGAGCGGCGTCGCCTACACGCGCGGCGTCATCACCGAGATTTCCGCCGGCCTGCCGCACACGCCCGACATCGCTACCCTGCCGGTTTCGCCGGCCGTCGTCGATCGCAATGGGCTGCTGCTTCGCCCCTTCACCACTGCCGATGGCCGCTGGCGCCTGCCCGTCACCGTCGAGCAGGTGGATCGGCGTTTCATCGATATGCTGCTCGCCTATGAGGACCAGCATTTCGAGGAGCATCGCGGCATCGACTGGGGTTCGATGGTGCGCGCCGGCGTGCAATTCGTCAGCGCCGGTGGGCACATTGTATCGGGCGGCTCTACGCTGACCATGCAGGTGGCGCGGCTGATCGAAAGCGAGCCGACGCGCAGCCTAGAAATGAAAATCCGTCAGATGGTCCATGCCGGCACGCTGGAGCAGCAACTGACTAAGGACGAGATCCTCACGCTCTATCTGACGCTGGCGCCCTATGGCGGCAATATCGAAGGTATTCGCGCAGCCAGCCTCGCCTATTTCGGTAAGGAGCCGACGCGACTGACGACGGCCGAATGTGCATTGCTCGTGGCGCTGCCGCAATCGCCGGAAGCGCGCCGCCCCGATCTCAATCCGAAGGCCGCGCTCGCCGGGCGCAACATGGTGCTCGACCGCATGGTGGCCGAGGGCAAGATGAGCCTCGAAGAAGCCGATGCAGCGAAGCTCGAAGCGATGCCGATGGCGCGCCGCGAATTTCCCAAGCTTGCGGCGCATCTGGCGCAGGAGGCGGTCACGGTCGCGCCGAACGCCCGCACTATCGATCTGACCATCGACCGCAAATTGCAGCAGGCGCTCGAAAAGCTCGGCGCCTCGCGTGCTGGCCAGCTCGGCCCGCAGGTGTCGGTCGCGATCGTCGTTGCCGATCAGCAGACCGGCGACATTCTCGCCTCCGTCGGCTCGTCTGGTCTCTTCAATACCCAGAGCGACGGCTATGTCGATATGACCAAGGCCGTCCGCTCGCCGGGTTCGACGTTGAAACCGCTGATCTATGGGCTCGGCTTCGAACTTGGTCTCGCGCATCCCGACAGCCTGATCGAAGATCGCCCCACAGCATTCGGCGCCTATGTGCCAGTCA
>JBDSHC010000052.1:0-55325 GCA_039918675.1 Devosia sp. | reverse complement strand
GGTCGCGCCTTCTGGCGCGACCGCTCGTTGGCCGATAGGCTGGCGGGTCTGTTGAGTGCGTCCGAAGGGGTGAGCCGGTGGCACAGACAAGACTAAGCCGAAACGAACAGATCAATGGCTGGGCGTTCATTGCCCCTGCGCTGATCCTCATCGGTCTATTCATGATCTACCCGATCATCTGGTCGCTCTGGATGAGCTTCCAGGTCGGCAAGGGCATGAACTTCAGCTTTGGCGGCTTTAGCAACATCGTCCGCCTGACCAAAGACCCGGTCTTTATCCGCGCCCTCACGAACACGCTGATCTTCCTCGCGGTTCAAGTGCCGATCATGATCTTTCTGGCGCTGGTCTTCGCCAATGCGCTGAACGACACATCGCTCCGCTTCCGCGGCCTGCTCCGCACCGCCATCTTCTTGCCCTGCGTCACCTCGCTGATCGCCTATTCGACGCTGTTCAAGTCGATGTTTGCCGGCGACGGGGTGATCAACAAGGCACTTCTCGCCGTCCACATGATCGACGCGCCCATCGCCTGGCTGGCCGATCCGTTCTGGGCCAAAGTCGTGATCATCCTCGCCATCACCTGGCGCTGGACCGGCTACAACATGGTGTTCTACCTCGCGGCCATGCAGAACTTCGACCGCTCGATTTACGAGGCCGCACGCATAGATGGCGTTCCAGCCTGGGCCCGCTTCCGCTACCTCACCATCCCCATGCTGAAGCCGGTGATCCTGTTCACGACGGTGATCTCCACCATCGGCACGCTGCAGCTCTTCGACGAGGTCTACAATTTCACGGCAGGTACTGGCGGCCCGTCAGATTCGACGCTGACGCTGTCGCTCTACATCTACAATCTCACCTTCAAGTTCATGCCGAGCTTCGGTTACTCGGCCACGGTGTCTTGGGTCATCGTCCTCGTCGTAGCGATCCTGAGCTTCTTTCAGTTCCTTGTCGCGCGGGACCGGAGGCCGTCGGCATGAACACCGCGCTCCCTCTCATCCGCCGCGGCTTCGTCTATCTCGGCCTGAGCATCGCCGCTTTTATTTCGGTCTTTCCGTTTTACTGGATGATCGTCGGGACTACCAACAGGTCGGCCGATATCGTCACCGGGAAGGCGACCTTCGGCAACGAGCTGTTCAACAACATCGCGACGTTTTTTGCCACTGTCGATGCGCCGCGCGTCTTCTGGAACTCGACCTTTCGGGCGGTGGTGGGAACCATCATCACGCTGTTGGTCTCCTCGCTCGCCGGCTACGGCTTCGAGATGTTCCGCTCGCGCTTCCGCGAGCGCATTTTTGCGGTGCTGCTGCTGATGCTGTCGGTGCCCTTCGCGGCCCTGATGGTGCCGCTATTCGTGCTGATTTCGCAGATGAAGCTGGTCAACACCGCGATTGCGGTGCTCCTGCCCGGCATCGCGTCGATCTTTATCGTGTTCTATTTCCGCCAGGCGACCAAGGCATTTCCGATGGAACTTCGCGACGCGGCGCGGATCGATGGGCTCAAGGAGTGGCAGATCTTCCTATACGTCTATCTGCCCGTCATGCGCTCGACCTACGCAGCGGCCACGATCATCGTGTTCCTCGCCAATTGGAACAACTATCTGTGGCCGCTGATCGTGCTACAGAAGGTCGAGAATAAGACCGTGACGCTGGTCGTATCGGCTCTCACCTCAGCCTACGTTCCTGACTACGGGATGATCCTGGTCGGCACTGTTCTCGCCACGCTTCCCACCCTCGTTATTTTCTTCCTGCTACAGCGCCAGTTCGTCGAAGGGCTGACGGGCTCGGTAAAGTAAGGTTCTATTTATGCGTTCGTATGTCGACTTCAATGACGGATGGGTCTTTCACGAGGGCTTCGCCGGAACTCTAACGAGCGAGTTTGCGCCCGGCCAGCCAGTGCGGCTGCCGCATAACGCGGTCGAACTGCCGTTCTCGTATTTCGACGAAGCCAGCTACCAGCGCGCCTTCACGTATCAGAAAGTGCTACGAGCAGACCCCGCTTGGGCCGGCAAGGAAATTACGCTCCTCTTCGACGGCGCGATGGCCAATTCGGCGGTCTACCTCAACGGCGTCGAGGTCGCACTGCACAAGGACGGCTACACGCCGTTCGCCGCTCGACTGACCGGCAAACTGAAGGATGGCGACAATCTCATCACGGTCGCCATCGACGGCCGCGAGAACCCGGAAATCCCGCCCTTCGGCGGCCGCATCGACTACCTCACCTATGCCGGCATCTATCGCGAGGCATCGCTGCGGATCACCGCACCGGTCTGGATCGGCAATCCGAAGATCGAAACGCCCGACGCGCTCGAACCGAGCAAGACCGTTACGATACGCGCCGAGCTCAACAATCTGCAGGACGGAGAGTTCTCGGGCACGATCGAAGCGACCATCGCCGACGGCTCCGGTAAGACCGTCGGCAGCACCTCGGCCTCCATTACCGGCAGGTCCATCTCGCTCAGTATCGGCGATCTCAACAATATCTCGCTGTGGGATCTCGACAGCCCCGCGCTCTATACCCTCCATCTCGCGATCAAGACGCCGCATGAGACCGACAGGACGTCCAACCCGTTCGGTTTCCGCACGGCGGAATTCAGCACCGAAGGTTTCAAACTCAATGGAAAGCCGCTGAAGCTGCGCGGTCTCAACCGCCACCAGAGCTTCCCCTATGTCGGCTACGCGCTTGGTCGCGCCGCCCAGGAGCGGGACGCCGAGATCCTCAAGCACGAGCTGCATCTCAACATGGTGCGGACCTCGCACTACCCGCAGAGCAAGTACTTCCTCGATCGTTGCGACCAGCTTGGTCTCCTCGTCTTTGAAGAAATCCCCGGCTGGCAGCACATCGGCGGCGATATTTGGAAAGCCGAAGCAGTGGAGAACGTCCGCCGCATGATCCGGCGCGACTGGAACCATCCGTCCATCGTGATCTGGGGCGTCCGCATCAACGAGTCCGGCGACGATCACGATTTCTATCTCGAGACTAACCGTGTTGCGCATGAGCTCGACACGACGCGCTCGACCGGTGGCGTTCGCTACATTACCGACAGCGAGCTGCTGGAAGACGTCTACACGATGAACGACTTCATCCTCGGCAATGAGGAGCTTGGGGGCAACCGTCCCCGGACGCCCCTCCGTCCCCAGCAAGAGGTCACCGGCCTCGACCGGGTCGTGCCCTATATGATCACCGAGTTCGGTGGGCATATGTATCCAACAAAGAGCACCGATCAGGAGCAGCGGCAGGCCGAGCACGTGCTGCGTCATCTACAGGTGCTCAACGCGGCCTACGGCGATCCGCAGATCGCGGGTGCCATCGGCTGGTGCGCCTTCGACTACAACACGCACAAGGATTTCGGTTCCGGCGATCGCATCTGCCACCATGGGGTGATGGACATGTTCCGCGAACCGAAATTCGCGGCCTATGCCTATGCCAGCCAGTGTGAGCCGAGCGAGGAAGTGATCCTCAAGCCGGTGACCTTCTGGGCACGCGGCGAACGCAACATCGGTGGCACGCTGCCGCTGATGGTGCTGACCAACTGTGACGAGATCGAACTTGCCTACGGCACCCATCCGCCCAAGCGGATCGGACCCGACCGCGAGAACTTCCCGCATCTGCCCCATCCGCCAATCGTTCTCGACCGCCGCCACTTCACAAGCGAGGAGCTGGGCCTTTGGGGGATGGAGTGGCTCGGCGCCAAGATCACCGGCTACGTCGGCGGAAAGCCCGCCAAGGAAGTGCGGTTCGCAGCCGATCCGGTGCCCGCGAAGCTCGAGCTCATGGCCGACAATTCGAGTCTCGCCGTCCATCAGAGCGTGCGCGTAATGGTGCGCGCCCTTGATCAGGCCGGCAACAAGCTTCCCTTCTTCCCCGAGCCGGTGAGCATCGAGGTTTCTGGTGCCGGCAAGCGGCTCGGCCCCGGCCTCGTGCCGTTGCGAGCCGGCTCGACCGGCTTCTGGGTCGAAGCGACGACAAAAGGAACGATCACCGTGAAGGTGACCAATGACAGGCTGGGCACCAGCGTCATCGAGTTGGCTGCGGCGTAAAATGGGGAGCGAGCAATGAGCGGATTGAAGCTGCGGGAGATCAAGAAGTCCTTTGGAGCCGTCGAGGTTATCAAGGGTGTCGATCTCGATATTGCCAGCAAGGAATTCGTCGTCTTCGTCGGGCCTTCGGGCTGCGGCAAGTCCACGCTGCTGCGCATGATTGCCGGCCTTGAGGAAATCTCCGGCGGAGATCTGTTCATCGGCGAACAGCGGATGAACGATGTCGATCCATCGAAGCGCGGCATTGCGATGGTGTTCCAGACCTACGCGCTCTATCCGCATATGACGGTGCGCGAAAATATGGGCTTTGCGCTGCGCTTCGCAGGCGTGCCAAAGGCGGAGATTGCCAAGCAGGTCGATGAAGCGGCGCGCATCCTCGAGCTTGGACCCTTGATGCATAGGCGTCCAAGGGAACTCTCAGGCGGCCAGCGCCAACGCGTGGCCATCGGTCGTGCCATCGTGCGGCACCCAGAAGTATTCCTTTTCGACGAACCGCTGTCGAACCTCGATGCTGAACTCCGTGTCCATATGCGTATCGAGCTGGCGCGGCTTCACAAAAAACTGCAGACCACCATCATCTATGTGACTCACGACCAGGTCGAGGCGATGACCCTGGCCGACAAGATCGTCGTGCTGCGCGAAGGTGTCATCGAGCAGGTGGGCTCGCCGCTCGACCTCTACGACAATCCGGACAATCTGTTCGTCGCGGGCTTCATCGGTTCGCCCAAGATGAATTTCCTCAAGGGCACCATGGAGGCTGGTGGCGTCCGCCTGCCCGACTATGGCAACCAGCTCATCCCCACATCGGTGAAAACGACACCCGGCACGGACGTCACCGTCGGCATCAGGCCGGAGCACTTCAAGCAGGGCGGCGTTGGCTCGCTCGACCTCAGTATCGAGATCATCGAACATCTGGGCGGCGAAACCTATGCCTATGCCCGGCAGGGCCAAGGCGACGTGTTGACGATCGCGACCGGCAACACCCGCGATCTCAAGGCTGGCGATGCCTACAAGGCGCATTTCGACCCAGCATCGATGCTCGTCTTCGGCGCCGACGGCAAGCGGATCCGCTAGAGGATCCGCCCGCACCGCACTTACAGCCCGCGCGCCTTGCGCCAGGCCTGATACTCGCCCTCTGCGTCCGGATGCAGGGGGTAGTACCGCTTCAGCGACTCTCCGGCCATCAGCTTTTCGCGGGAGAACACCTCCCATTCGGCGTGCTTCTTACCGTCTTCGATCACCGCTTCCGCCATTGAGACCGGCACGACGACCGCGCCGTCATCGTCGGCAACAATGATGTCGCCCGGCACCACGGTCACGCCGCCACAGGCGATCGTGACGTTGACCGCGTTGGGATAGATGTCGGTCTGTACGTGATAGTTCGGGGTCCAGCCTTTCAGCCAGAGCGCGAGGTCGAGCTTCTCGACATTGGGCCGGTCGCGCATCACGCCGTCGATGATGATACCGGCGCCGCCGCGGCCTTTGAAATAGGTCGACATCATGTCGCCGAAGATGCCCGACCGCATGTCGCCGCGCGCGTCGACGACAACCACGTCGCCATCCTGCACATGATACAGCACATGCCGATGCAACTGCGTCTCGGGATCCGAATACTCGCCTTCGCTGAAGATGTCCGGCCGCTGCGGCAGACATTGCAGAGTCAGCGCCGGGCCGACGATCGACTTGCCCTTGGTCTGCGGCAGGATGCCCGTCATGTGCGGGTTCTTGAACCCCATGTGACCGAGCGTGCCTGCAATAGTCGCCGCACCCAGATCCCTCAGCCCCTCGATCAGGTGTTTGGGGGGCCGCTTGATATCGTTCGTGGTGATCATTTGTCCTCTACCAGTTCGTAACCGAACCGTCTCCGCGCCGCAGATGCGGCGCCTCCCAAAATTTGTAGCTCTGCTTCTTCACCAGCTCTTCATTGACCTCGACGCCGAGACCCGGTGAATCGCTCACTGGATAATAGGCACCAACAAGGCTCGGCTGCACAGGGAAGAAATCGGTGTTGTCGAAGCCGAGCGCCCGCTCCGGCGCCCGCGTTTCGAGCCAGGCGAAGTTCGGCACCGCAGCGCCGAAATGCACCGTCGCCGCGGTACAGATCGGGCCCAGCGGGTTGTGCGGCATTAGGTCGACATAGTGCGCCTCGCTCCAGCCGGCGACTTTCATCGCTTCGGTGAGGCCGCCGACATTGCACACGTCGAGCCGGTTGAATTGATGGATGCCCCGCTCGATGTAGGGCAGGAACTGCCATTTGCTGGCGAACTCCTCGCCGATCGCGAACGGGATATCCGTCATCGTGCGCAGCGATTCATAAGCCTCTGGCGTTTCGTCACGGATCGGCTCTTCGAGGAAATCCAGCACACCCTTGTCGAGTTTGCTACAGAAGCTCGCGGCCTCCGCGACCGACAGGCGGTGGTGATAGTCGATGCCCAGCGCGACTTCGTCGCCCAGTTCCTCACGCGCTTTGTTCAACAGTCGCGAGGTCGCCGCGATTGACTGGCGCGGCTCGAACAGATCGGTGCTGTCCTGCCCGATCGGGAAGAAGCGGATAGCCTCCCAACCCTCCGCCATAAGCTCCTTGGCCCGCTCGATAGCCCGCTCGATGTCGGTATCGCCGGTTGACGCGAAAGTGGGAATCTTGTCGCGCTGCTTGCCGCCCAGCAGCTGATAGACGGGAACGCCGAGGGCCTTGCCCTTGATATCGTGGAGAGCAATATCGATGGCCGAGATCGCGGCCTGCAGTACGCGGCCGCCCTCGAAATACTGGCTCCGATACATTTCCTGCCAGATCCGGCCGATCTGCGTCGCATCCTTGCCGATTACGAATTCGCGGTAGTGCTCGATCGCGCCAACCACCGCCATTTCGCGGCCCGACAAGCCGCTCTCGCCCCAGCCAAAAATGCCTTCGTCGGTCTCGACTTTGACGATCAGCTGGTTCCGGCGGCCGACCCAGATCGGGTACGGTATGATAGCGGTAATCTTCATGATCTGCTCGTTCAGGTGGCAGCTAGCGCCATCTCGGTTTCACCGTCGAAGAGGTGAATCCTCTCCTGATCGAACTCAAGCCAGACTTTTTCGTCGGCGGCAACGGGTACCGTCGGCGGCAGGCTGATATTGACGATCGCGCCCGACAGGAAGGCCTGAACGAACGTCACGTCCCCGGTTGGTTCGACTGTATAGATCTTGGCCGGCACCGTCCCCGGCGTGTCGGATTTGTGCAGCCTGATGGTGCTGTGCCGCGCGCCGAGCACCACTTTTTTCGATTTCGCGGTCTGAACCTTGCGTGCATTGGCCGCCGACAACGGAAGTGTCCAACCCTCGGCACTGGTGAGCACGCTGTTGCCATTCGTCGTGCCGGCTTCGAGCGGCACCAGGCTCATCGCCGGGCTGCCGACGAAACTGGCGACGAACATGTTGACGGGATGGGCGAACACATTGGCCGGCGTGTCGTATTGCTGCAGGAAGCCGCCGCTCATCACCGCCATCTTGTCCGCCATGGTTACAGCTTCGAGCTGGTCGTGCGTCACATAGACGACAGTTGCGTCCAGATCCTGGTGGAAGCGCTTGATCTCGGACCGCATCTGCACGCGCAATTTGGCATCCAGATTCGACAACGGTTCGTCCATCAGAAAAACCAGCGGATCACGCACGAGCGCCCTGCCGAGCGCGACCCGCTGTTGTTGACCGCCCGAGAGTTCACGCGGGCGGCGCTCTAGGAGGTGGGTGATATCGAGGACGCGAGCGGCCTCTTTCACCTTCTTATCTATCTCGTCCTTCGGCAGCTTCCGCATCTGCAGCGGAAACGCCAAATTGTTGTAGACCGACTTCTGGGGATAGAGCGCGTAGTTCTGGAACACCATTGCGATGTCCCGATCCTTGGGATCGAGGTCGTTCACCAGGCGGTCGCCGATGAGGATGTCGCCCGATGTTATCGGGATGAGACCAGCCACCAGATTGAGCGTCGTGGTCTTGCCGCAGCCCGACGGGCCGACAAGCGCAACGAACTCGCCGTCGTTGACCGTCAGGGAGACGTCCTTCACCGCATAAACGGAACCGTATGTCTTGACGAGGTTCTTGAGCACCACTTGGGCCATGAAACCAACCTTCTTAGTGTTTGACGGCGCCTTCGGTGAGGGCACGCACGAAATAGCGCTGAAGCAGCAGGAACAGAACCACGACCGGCACGCTCATAATGAAACTCGCGGCCATCAGTCCGGGGAAGTCCGTCGTGTTCTCCGAGAAGAAGCGCTGGATGCCCACGGGCAACGTCAGCTGCTCGTTTTTGGTCATGAATGTCGCGGCATAGATGTATTCGTTCCATGCGCCGATGAACGAGTAGATTGCCGTTGCAATGATACCAGGCACCGACAGCGGCATCACGATGACTATGAAGGCCTGAAAGCGTGTCGCGCCGTCGATCCGTGCCGCCTGCTCGAGCTGCACGGGGATGTTGTCGTAGAACCCCTTGAGCAACCAGATCGCGAGCGGTAGCCCGAAGGTCAGGTAGGTAAGAATGAGCGACCCGTGGGTGTTCACCAGACCGAGTACGCGCATCAGGATGAACAACGGCACCAGAAAGATCACCGCGGGAAACATGTTCCTGAGCAGCACGGAGAAGAAAAGGAATCGGCGCCCGGGGAAACTGAAGCGCGAGAACGCATAAGCCGCCGGGACAGCTACGACGACCGCAAGGATGGTGGTGCAGACGGACACGAAAATGCTGTTCCAGAAGAAGTGCAGGAAGTCCTGTCCCACGCTGTTCTGCGGATCGAGTAGCTTCTGATAGCTGGCAAGCGTTGGTTCGGTTGGCCACCACTGGGGTGGGAACGACATGGCCGCAAAGCCCGACTTGATCGATGTCAGCAGCATCCAGACCATCGGCAGAGCCGTGTAGAGGATCATGAAGACGAGGAAGATGCGGCCGGCCCAGCGCCAGCCATCGATCCGCTTCCTGCTAATTGGTGCAGTGTTCGACATCGAGGTCACGCGCCTTCCTTCTTTTCGTTGCCGCTCAGGGCGCGCACATAGAAGTAGCCCAGCGTCATCAGGATGATGAACAACAACACCGAATAGGCGGCGGCTACACCCCAGCGCTGCCGGCCGAAGGCGAGCTCATAGATATGAGTGATCCAGATATGCGACGCGTTGGATGGGCCACCGCCGGTCATGATCCACGGGATGATGAAGGAGTTGAAGTTCGCCACCGCGAGCAAGAGGATCGTGACGGTCGATACCCCGCTCAGATACGGGAAAGTCACATGCCAGAAGCGCTGCCAGGTTGAAGCGCCATCGACCTTGGCGGCACGCAGCAGCTGCTCGGGGACCGTCTGCAAACCGGCCATCAGCATGATCATGGCAAACGGAAACTCGCGCCAGATATTGACGACGATCAGCGACGGCAGAACCGTGCTGACGCTGTCGATAAAATTGGGCGGTCGATCGACGATACCGAGCTGCATCAGCACCGCACCAATGATGCCGAAATCGGAATGGTAGATCCATTTCCAGATGTAGGACGCAGCGACCGCGCTGATGACCCACGGAATGATCAGGATGGCGCGGAGCACGCCTCGCCCCAGGAAGTCGCGATGCAGCGCAAGCGCGCATGCGTAGCCCAGGACAAACGCGATCACCGTCGAAGCAAACGTCCAGATCACCGTGTTGAGGGTGACGCGCCAGAACACCTCGCTCCCGAGGATGGCGATGTAGTTATCGAAGCCGACGAAGATCTTGTCCCGAAGCTGCAGTCCGGGTGGCGTTTTGAAAAACGACAGATCGATCGTGTAGTAGATGGGGTACGCGATGACGATGAGCATCACGATGATCGCAGGCAGCACGTACAGATAATCGGTACGATTGACCCACATTTGCCGGAAGATGTTGGGACGCGCCGTATCTCGTCTGCGCTGAGCGTCGGCATCGCCGGCTATTGTGGTCATTTCGCGCTCTTGTCCTACCGGGAAGGAAAGACCGGCAGTGCGACGCACCGCCGGTCGAGTTGTAGAGTGGCGTGCTTTAGAGTCCGCCGCCGCCGGTCAGTTCTTTGACCTTCTTTGCCGCATCTTCGGCCGCTTCATCCACTGTCATCGCGCCGGTAAGGGCGTTCTGCAGCATGTCGGGCACGATGATGTTCATGATCTCGGGCGTCACTGGGAGCGCCGGGAACGGCACACCATAGGGAAGCATCGAGGTCGTGACGTCGAGGAACTTGATCTTGTCCAGACGTTCCTTCATCCACTTCGTCTTGAAGCCGTTGAGGTTGCCGGGGTTGGAACCCGCATAGGCCATCTTAAGTGACCATTCAGGGCTCGCCCAGAAGCAGATGATCGCCTTTGCAGCCGCTTCATCCACCACGCCGCCCTCGACATACTCGGGCTTCAGGATGTGGATGTTGGAGCCGCCGAAGACCACCGCACGGCGACCGTCCGGACCTGTCGGGATCAGACCGTAGCGCATGTTGTCGATGACTGTCTGCGCCTTCTCCTGGTCAGCGCCGGTCGCCTTCTTCTGAAGGTCGAGCATGACGTTGTAGTCGGAGGGGTGCGAGATCATCATGCCGAGCTGGCCGGCCAGGAACAGGGGCTGGTTGTCAGCCTGCTGGTTGGTCAGCGCCGACACCGGAACCGACTTGTCGCGAACGTACATATCGTACGACGCTTGCAGCGCCTTCTTGCTGGCCGCGCTGTTCAGGCGCACTTCGCCATAATTCGGGTTCGCATCGGCTTCGTCGAAGACGCCGCCGCCGTAACCCCAAAGCTGAGGCATGAAGCGGTAAGGCGTGTTGCCGGCGTTCTTGCGGGCCACGAGGCCGTAGCCCGAGACGCCGACTTTGTCGTGGATCTGCTTGGAGTAGGCGACGACATCGTCCCATGTTGCAGGCGGCTTCTCCGGATCGAGACCGGCACGCTTGAAAATGTCCGCGTTCCAGATGAGAGCCATCGTCTCATTGTTGGTCGGCACGCCGTAGGTTTTGCCTTCCCACGTCACCGACTTCATGGCCCCCGGCCAGAAATCTTCCGTCGCGTAGCCGACATCTTCCGGCTTCAGCTCCTGCAGATACCCCTTGGAGGCGAATTCGACGCCACCCAGGATCTGCAGACGAACGACCATCGGACCAGCGTTGCCAAGCAGCGCCGTACGGAACTTGTCGAGCAGATCGTTGTAGGTGAGTGCCTGCTCCTGGAGTTCGATGTTCGGGTAGGTTTTGCGGAAGGTCTCGAAGAAGTCCTTGTAGTACTGACGGAGCAGATCGGGGTCGCCCTCGAACACGCCCTGATACCAGAAGGTCAGCTTGCCCTTGTAGTCGAGCGGCGTGACCTTGCCGCATGCCGCGGCGGTATCGAATTCTTCGGTGCCTGCGATGGAGCGCACATATTCTGGCGACCATTTGCTCAGATCGACCGGCGGCGCGGCAAGCACCGTCGTTCCCATCATTGACGCTGCAACTGCAGTCGCCAGCGCGCCGCGCGTGAGAGCGCGGCCGACATTCAACCTCGTCATTGGAATCCTCCAGATTCTCCCGGACCCGTATGCGGGCCGTATTCGTTTGACCGCGGGGGTGCGGCTCTTTCTGTGTATTCCCCCGATGTATTGCAGCGTTTCAGAATGCAAACAGCGTGTCAACGCGTCCGGATCATACATTGTTTGACGAAATGAGTGGGCAATGCCAGAAGGGTCGGCGCTACGACGCAGGAGCCGAGTGTGGGCGAACCGACCGATTTCAAGGCTGCACCTCCGACCGGGATCGATGCAGGCGCATCGAGCGAGGGCGCGTCGGTCTACGAGCTCATTCGGGACGACATCATCGCAGGCCGGCTCAAGGCGAATGAGCGGCTGATCGCCGCCGATCTCGCGCAGCGCCACGGCACGTCGACAAACCCTGTGCGTGAGGCACTGCAACTGTTGCGTGGCGAAGGTTTCGTCGTCATTACGCCCAACCGCGGCGCGCGTGTTCGTCCGATCGATCAGGACTTCGTCCGCGACATTTATGAGATCGGCGTTCTAATCGAGCCGGCTTTGACACGATGGTTCGTCGGCATGGCGACGCTCGAGGACATTGCGGAGCTGGAGCGCATCCAGATTCTCATCGAAGAGAACGATTTCGCCGATCCCCTTCGGCACAGCGAGCTCGATACGACTTTTCACACCATCATGTATCAGCGTCACTACAACAGGCACGCCGCCGAGCTTTGGTGGAAGCACCGCGAAGTGCTGCGCGCGGTGGGTCGCCGCTTCAATTTCACCCTGGCTCGCCGCGCCGCCATCCTGCGCGAACACCGCGAACTCATCGATCTGGTGAAAGCTGGAAATGCCGACGGGGCAGCGGCCCTTATCGGGCTGCACGTCGAAGGCTCGGGCCGCCACATCCTCGAACAGATGCGCGCCTTCAACGCCGCACGCGCCGGCTAGATTTATCACATTGGCGTCGGCGAGACGCCTGAGTTCCGGAGAGGCAAGAAGAGTATGAAGATCACAGGTGTGAAGCCTTGGCTCGTGAAATCGAGCGCCTCATACTGGGGCGAGTTCCTGTACATCGAGGTCACCACCGACGAAGGCGTCAGTGGCTGGGGCGAGATTACGACCACCACCTACCTCGCGAACCGCGCGCTGTGCTCGATGCTCACTCACATCGGCTCGACGATCGCCGGTGAAGATCCCAAGAACATCGAAATGCTCTGGCACAAGATCTTCCGCAGCTTCACCTATATGGGGAGCCGCGGGGCTGCCGTCGAATGCGTCAGCGCCATCGACATCGCGCTCTGGGATATTCGCGGCAAGGTGCTCGGCAAACCGATCTACGAACTGCTCGGCGGGCCGGTGCGCGACGAGATTGCGCTCTACACGCACCCCGACCAGCGGAAGTTCACCAGCAAGGAAGCGATCGTCCAGGAGATCCAGGACATCGTGAAATCGGGTCACACGGCGCTCAAATTCGACCCCTTCGATTGGCAGGGTCCGAAGGGCGGCGAGCATGGCTGGGCGCGCGAGCAACGCGACGGCTATCTCGATGGCTCGATGACCCGCAAGGACGAGCGTGAAGCGGCCGAAATGACAGCGCTCATCCGCCAGACCGCCGGTCACGATGTCGAAGTGCTCATCGACGCCCATGGCCGCTTCGACGTGCCGACCGCGATTCGGCTCTGCCGCACGCTCGAAGAGGCAGGCGATATCGACTGGTTCGAAGAGCCGGTGCCACCCGAAAGCATCAACGCATTGAAGCAGGTGCGTGAGAAAATCAGCGCGCCGATCTCATGGGGCGAACGCGGCCACACCAAATGGGATTTCGTGCCGATTCTCGAGAACAAGCTCGCCGACTACATCATGCCCGACGTCACTTGGACCGGCGGCATCACCGAGCTGAAGAAGATCTCGGCGCTGTGCGAGGCCTACTACATCCCCGTGTCCCCGCACGATGCGGCGGGCCCCATCAATGTGGTAGCCGGCGCGCAGGTCATGATGACCGTCCCGAACTTCTACAAGCTCGAGACCTCGGAGTGGAACTTGCACAAATACGACCCGATGATCGACACCCCGCTCGACAATTCGAACGGCAGCCTCAAGCTGACGAAGCGTCCGGGCCTCGGCATCGAGATGAACCGCGACTATCTCGAGGCCAACCGGCTCGAGATCTAGGACACCTGCTCTGTCACCGAAGGCGCATGAAAAGCACCGCGTATCTGAGGTCATGAGCCGCCGCCATTCCCTCCCCATGGCAGCGGCCCATCGCCAGTTTGAGGCACACCGCGAGTGGCTTCGGCATCGTCGAGACAGGTCAGGATGGCGGGCCGCCCGAACGCTCGGGTGGCCCGTCCCGCCCAAGGTGCGCAACAGCGTGGTGCCGCCAAATTTCACGAACGCCGCCGGTAAGAGCGGTGAAGCGAGGTACATCTCATGAAAATCACCGATCTTCGTTGCGCCGTCATTGGCCGCCACCCCATCGTTCGGATCGTCACGGACGAGGGCATCTACGGTCTGGGCGAAGTCGAGCATACCAAAACCTACCTCAAGCCTTGGGTTATGCATTTCCGTGACGCGCTGATCGGCGAGGACCCGACGGACGTCGAGCGCTGCATGCTGAAAATCCGCCAGCGCGGCTCGTTCAAGCCTCACGGTGCCGCCGTCAGTGTCATCGAGCATGCGCTGTGGGACATCGCAGGCAAGGCCGCTGGAGTGCCGGTCTATAAGCTCCTCGGCGGCAAGGTCCGCGACAAGGTCCGCGTCTACAATGGCTCGATCCGCAGGCCCCGCGATGGCGAGCGGCCGGAGGGCTACGCTGCCGACGTCAAATGGATGGCCGACCAGCCGCAGAACTTCTTCATGGTCAAGCAGGGCATCAGCTTTCACTCCAGCATGAAGACCGGCGTGCCCGATTTCCACTATGGAGTGACGCAGCCGCCGACCTACCACGGCGCAATGGATCAGGGGCAGATCAGCGAGCACGCCTTCAACCATATGCTCGATTGCGTGGCAGCCATGAAGGAAGCCCTTGGCGACAAAGTTAGCCTGGCGCTCGATTGCGGCCCCGGCTGGTTCCTCAACGACGCCATTCGTTTTGCGCAGGCGGTCGAGAAGCACAATCTTATGTGGCTCGAAGACATGCTCACCGGCGACTATGTGCCCTGGGTCAATCCGCAGGCCTATCGCGAGCTCACCGTTGCAACCTCGACGCCAATCCACACCGGCGAACAAATATATCTCCGCCACAACTTTAAGGAACTGATCGAGACGCAAGCGGTGCGTGTCGTCGGGCCCGACCCAGCCGACATCGGCGGTATCGCCGAACTAAAATGGGTCGCCGAGCACGCCTATATGCATTCGATCATGATGGCGCCGCACGGCACGGCCAACGGTCTGCTCGGCCTCGGCGCGCTGATCAATGTCTGCGCCACCCTGCCCGCCAACTTCATCGCGTTCGAATATCCGAGCGCATCGGACCCGTGGTGGAACGACATCGTCATCGGCCTTCCCAAGCAGATCGTGAAGGATTCGATGGTCGATCTGCTGGAAGCGCCGGGCCTCGGTCTCGACATCGATCCTGTCGGGGCAAAAAAGTACCTGAGTGAGGAGGATGCCGGCTTCTTCGACTAGCGCTGGCCGCTATTCATCGGCAAAGCCGCGCGCCACTGGCGCCTGCGCGGCGCCGGCCTTCTCGAGTTGCCGCACTACGCGCAGCGCGAAATCCTCGCGCCAGGGTGCGGCGATCGCCTGCACGCCCATCGGCAATTTATGGCCATCAAGCCAGATCGGCGCCACCGCGACAGGCAGGCCGACGAACGAAAACGGCTGCGTGAAAATCCCCAGATTGGGCCGCACCGGCATCTCGACGCCACCGAACATCGCCGTCTGCTGCCCGAGCTTCGGTGCACGCATCGGCGTCGCTGGTGCGAGGATCACATCGACCTGCTCGAACAGCTTCATCATCGCGTCGCGATAGACGCGGCGGAACTTCTGCGCCTTGTCGACCCAGGCCCCGGGCAGCATCGCGCCAGCAAGCAGCCGATCGCGGACCGCCGGATCGAAATCCTGCGGCCGCTCGCGCAGCCGGTCGAGATGCAGGGTAGCCGCCTCGACCATCGTGATGAGAAACGCCGCTGCCCGTGCCGCCGCCGCATCGGGCACCGTGATTTTGCGCGTTACATCGAGCTTACGTGCCGCGAACTCCATCACTTCACGAGGCTCGGCGTCGCCGGCAAAATAGCCATCGGCAACTGCAATCCTGAGCCCGGCAGAGCCCCGCTCCAATCGCCCCGCGACAGGCTCGAGCGGCCGGCGCACCATTGCCGGATCGTCATCGTCAAACCCCTGCATCGCATCATAGCTCAGCGCCAGATCTTCGACCGACCGGGCCAGCGGCCCCAGATGATCGAGGCTCCCCACGAACGGAAAAGTCCCGTGCCGGCTGAGCCGCCCATAAGTGGGCTTCAGCCCGAACAGGCCGCAGAGCGACGCCGGCACCCGGATCGAGCCATTCGTATCGGACCCAAGCGCCAGCGGCACAAGACCCCCGGCGACCGCGGCGCCCGAGCCACCCGACGAGCCGCCCGTCATATGAGCCAGATCGTGCGGATTGCGCGATGGACCGTCATGGATGTTCTCGCCGGTGAAGTCGTAGGCATACTCGCCCATGTTCAGCGCGCCGACACAGATCGCGCCGACCGCTTCGAGTCGCTGGATCAGCGCTGCATCGCTCTTCGGCGCCGGACGCTCGCGATTGATCTTTGAACCGGCGCGCGTCGGCAGCCAAGCGATGTCGAAGAGGTTCTTCGCGCCGAACGGGACGCCCGCCAATGGCAGCTTCTTGCCCGCCTGAATTTGCGCGTCGATTGTCGTTGCCCGCGCGATCGCACGGTCCTTCAGCACATCGGTAAAGGCACCGAGTCTTTCATTGTTGGCCTCGATCCGGCCGAACGTGTCCATCACCACGCTATGTGCGGTGACTTCGCCCGATCCGACGGCCTTGGCGATTTCGGCGATGCTGGCGGTCGACTTCATGCCCGAAAGATCGGCGCGGCTTCCGCATCGTCTTTGACGCTGGCTTTGTCGAGCAGCGCCGCCATTTTAGCCGCGGTCTTGAGATTTGCCTTCACGCCCGACCGATACTCAGCGGCGACATCCAGCTTCTGAACTGCCGCCATTGCGTCGATCCACTGATCGAAATCCGGTAGTTTGACGCTCATTTCGACTGCCGCCCCAAATTCCATGAGCCGTCCGCCTCAAGGCGATCCGCCCGGACCCGGCGGCATCGTAGCCGCGTTGACCCGAGGAAAATAGGCCGCACGATCATGATTCAGCCATCCAGATCGTCGCGTGACGCGACCCGGAACTATCGAGACGCACCCACCAGAATGAACGGCGCCCAATTCGCCGGATCGGCATGCGCCCCACCCAGCTCAATCTCCGCAACCATGGCCCGGCGCAGCGCCTCAGCCTTGCCGATCGTCGGATCCTTCGTCAGCGCGCCAACCGCACCCGTAGCGAGCGCCACGGCAGCGTTCGAGTTCACCGGCCAGTGCGAAACCATCAGCGCCTTCGCCCCTGCGTAGAAAAATGCGCGAGCGAGACCAGACAATGCCTCCCCGCCGCCGTCGCTAGATGCAGTGTTACACGCCGACAGGATCACCCAATCCGCGTCGAGCTTCAGCGTCGCGACTTCCGACGCCGTCAGCAGGCCGTCATCGTCGGTCTCAATCGCGGCCGGCGGCGTCAACACGATCGCCGGCTCGGCAAGGCCGGACAGATCGCCGGACACCAGCCCATGCGTCGCGAAATGCACAACGCGCGGCAGCATCAGCTGCCCACTCGCCGACAGCGCCTTGAGGTTCGTCTCGGTCGCATCGGCGCCCAATTGCAGTGCGTCCGGAGCAGCGCCAAGGGCCTCGGCGATACCGCACACCTCATCGGACGTCTCAGGCAGCGGCGGCAATGCTCTGACCGCCACAAGATCGGCGCTGCCCCCACGGAACAGATCCGCCAGCGGCGGTATGACCGCCTCGGCAATTGTCGCCCCCGCGTCGACCGGCGCGCACCCCTCGCGGTTGAACGCTCGGCGATCGCTCCCGTCACGACCCGTCAGGAGCGGGTTGGCAAAGGCAAGATAGGGGACCCTCGCCTGCTCCGCACTCGCCAGAGACGTTGTACCGGCGAGTGAAGTGACCGAAGGCAGGATGGTGATGGCGTGGTCTCTTGCCAGCCAGCGCGCGTCGCGATAGCGATCGGTGGATGTGCTGCTCGGCAGCGCCGACACCAAAGCGTGGAACGGCAAGGCGGCCAGCGATTTCGACGGAATGATCACGAGCTCGCGGCCCTCGATCAAATCGGCAACGCCCCCCAGCATGACGCTATCCAGTTGCGACGCCGCCGCAAGTACCGCATCCGCGCTATCACCACTCTCTGCAGTGAGCGCTGTCGGACCCCGCGTCTCGGTACCGACATGCATGCTCTTGCGGAGTGCGCGCACGGCGGCAGACAACTCGCCCGGAGAACGCGACAGCTTGATCCAGCGCACCTCGCCGGCCTTCGGCACCGCCCACAGATACGTTTCGAAGCCAGCATCGCCCAGCTTCCCCGTATCAGCAAAGAACAGCAGAACTTCGTTCTCGTCCAGCCGCGCTTGGACAGCCTCGACGCTGAGCGGGTGCGGCCTTTGCAATTGTGCGAAATCGGGATAGGCCGTCGACAGCTTACTGTCGATCTCGACGATCCGCCCGTCGGACGACGCCAGTGCAGCCCGTAGCACTTCGATCTTCGCGGCGTCTTGGTCAGCCGCTGACGTCGCAAGGGCCAGTGTCAACGCGCTGTCCTCGCGCTGCCACTGAGCCACCAGGTCCTGCCGTTCGCGAACCAGCCCGGCCAGTTCGCCATCACCGGCCGACTGCCGGGACGCCATTTGTGCCAGCGCCCCAGCCGCCTCTGATTCGATAACCCGCTGCGCGACGATGAACGCCTTCTGCGCCAAGCTGCCGACGTCCTCGCCATTCCCCTCCGACTGGCGGTAATAGGCCTTGACCAGGAAGTCGAACACCGCGCCCCGCGCAATCGCCTGATCCTCGATATCGCCAGTACGCGACATAAACGCCGCTTCGGAATCGACGGCGGCGAGACGCTCGATGATCGCAGTCGATTGCTCGAAATAACTCGCCGCTCCCGCATAGTCGCCGAGCGCAAACAGCGTGCTGGCGATGTCGGACAATGAAGACTGCGTCTCGGAATTGTTCTCGCCGTAACGCGCGGTGAGGGTCGCGAGTGCCTCGCGGTGAAGCACGAGAGCATCATCCAATCGACCCTGCTTCTGCCGGATACGCCCTAGCTCGCTGGTCGAACGCACCAGCGACCGGCTATCCGGCGCCTTAAACCGATAGATCTCGCGCGCCGCGCTCACGAGCCGCTCGGCTTCGGCAAGGTCGCCAGCATCGGTGCGATAGCTGCCGAGCGACAGCATGATGTCTGCCGCGTCCCGGCTGTCTGCCCCTTCGATGGCCGACATGTCCTCAAGCGATGCCCGCGCCAGCCGCTCGGCCTCGCCCGAATTACCCGTCGCGTATTCGAGGAACGACAGCGCCATGCGGCCGACCGCCGCGAGACGCCGCCCATCCTCGGCACTCTCGAAAATCGCGACCGCCCGCTGCAGCAGCGGCCGGGCTTCGACGAAGCGCTGCTGGCCGGAATAGAGCTGTCCCAATGCAATCAGGTCGAAGCCCGTGAGAACATCTTCGGGACCGCTACCCTGGGAAATATCCAGGGCGCGCTTCAGCACGATCTCGGCCTCCGCAAGCCGGTCTTGCGCAGTCGCCGCCCGACCCATCCATCGCAACATATCGGCCACGGCGGGGGACCTTGCGCCGTCCGACTTCTCCCGCGCGGCCAATACACGCCGGAACAAGCCCTCGGCTTCCGCAACGTCCTCCACTGCCCACAACGCGCGCGCCAGCCGATCCATCGAACTCACTGTGGAGGCGTCATCGGCACCCAGCGACGCTTCGCGAGCAGCAAGCGCGGCGCGATAGAGCGGCACCGCATCCACCGGCCGCTCGCTGGTCATGTAGAGATTGGCCAGCCCCTGTCGCATGTTCGACAGCGGCACACTGTCGATATCGAGCACCGCCTCGCCCATGGTGATGGCGTCGAGATAGGCCGGCAGCGCAGCAGCATAGTCGCCTGAATCGTGAAGCATCGCCGCGTACTCACCCAGCCACTCGACTGTTGTGGGATCGTTCGGTCCAAGTGCAACCGTTGCACGCGCAACCGCGTCGGCCATCGCAGCCGCCGCCTCGGCATACTGGGCGTTTGCATCGAGGTTGCGTGACAGCCAGAACACCGCGCGCGCCGTGTCCGCATGATCGTGCCCCTGTGCCGCCTCGCGAATCGCAATCACCTGTCGGTAGTACGGCTCCGCCTCGACGAATTTGTTCTGCCGCTTAAGGATAATGCCGAGATCGTTCGCCGAGATCGCAATGTCGAGACTGTTGGGATCGAGCAGCTTTTCCCGCAGCGTCAGCGCTTTGCGGTAGTAGGGCTCGGCCTCGACGATACGGCTCTGATAGAACAGCGCATCGCCGAACAGCCTACTGAGGTTGGCAACCTCCAGCGTCTCGGGGCCCATACTCTCCGCAAATGCCAGCGCATCCCGGGCCAGCACCTCGGCCTCTACCGGTTTCTTGTCCCTGAGCGCCGCCTCGATCTCCGCGGTTTGCTGCGCAATGGTCTCCGCCACGCCCTCCATTGCCTGCGTGACAGCAAGTCCGCCAAACAGGCAGATCGACACAATCGACAGGCAAATCAGAAGCTGGCGCAAAATCCCCTCGGGCCGAGCCGTCATGGAATAGTCGACGCCCCTCTATACAGCATAGATGGCGCGGCTAGGGCTTAAGTCTCGCGCGATAGCGGCGAAATCTGGAATGAAACTTCACCGCCCGCCGCTCTCAGCTCGTGAACAACAGCCCGCCGCCATCCACCCGCAGCACCTGGCCATGCACGAACTTCGCGCGCGGGCTGCAAAGGAACGCCACGCCGTCGGCGATCTCATCCGGCTCCGCATAGCGGTTGAACGACTTGCCCGACGAATCCATCATCACCGGATCGACCACCCGCGTCGCCTGAAAGCGCGCCGTCTTTGTCGGGCCCGGGCTGACACAATTGACGCGCACGCCATGGTCCAACACCTCGCGCGCCAGACATCTCGTATAATGCACAACGCCAGCCTTCAGCACGGCGTAGACAGAACCGTCGGGCACCCCGACATGAGCCGCGCTCGACGCGATGTTGACCACTACCCCCTGCCCGCGTTGCCGCATCGGCTCCACGAACGCCTGACACATCAGCATCGTCCCGACCAGATTGTTGGTGGTGAGCGCAACGATATCTTCATAGGGAATTCCGAGCAGATTGTTCGGCACCGGCTTGTTGCCCGACGCGCCGATATCGCCACCCGCGCAATTGACGAGGATATCGACCTCGCCGAACTTCGCGTCGATGGTGGCCTTCATCGCGGCGATCGCATCGCGGTCGCCGATGTTTCCGACAACCCCCATCGAGCGCACGCCTAGCGCTTCGAACTCGCTGACCACATCGCTGAGGTCGCGCGCTTCACCAAATCTGGCGTTCGAGTCCCAGGTAAGATCGTGCACAATGACATCGGCGCCCATCTGCGCGAGGCGACGCGCCATCACGCGGCCCAGCCCCCGGCCCGAGCCGGTGACGAATGCCGTCGTGCCCTTGAGTTCCTGCTCCATCGTTACTTTCCTCCGGCTTGCATTAGCCCCAACGCCCTTAAATTCCCTGCGCTCTTCCGCACCTGCCCAAGCTCGAACGTAGCAAGCTCGCCATCGCCCTGCTTTTCCCACGGCGTGCGATAGTCCGCATCCTCCGGCAGGCCGTTGCGCCGCGCCGCAAGCAATGCGGCCGCAAGACCCGAAGCCTCCATGGGCGCATAGCCATTCCACCACTCCGGTGTGAACAGCCGCACATGTCGCGCCTCGAGCGCGCCAATCTCGATTGCGGCCGGCAGGCTATCGTGATGCCGGCTCAGAATGTCGATCATTTCAACAAACGGCACGGCCCCATCGCCGGACGCGCAGCGCACCAGCCGATACCCCTCGGCGGTGAACTGCACGCGATAGTCCTTGAGGTGCATGTAGCGCACATAGGGTGCAATTACCCGTGTGAAGTCGAGCGGCGATTCCGCCACCGGAAATGTGTTGGCCGTATCGAAGACGATCCCGACATTGGCTCCGCTCTGGACGCAGAACTCCACCAGCTCGCGACTGGTGAAATCCTGATGGTTCTCGATGGCAATGGTGAGCCGATGCTCCGCCGCCATGGGCGCTAGCTCGGCGAGCTTCGTCCAGCAGCTTTCGACCAGCCGGTGCCAAGTGTCGCCCGCAGCGTTCCGGTCGCCGCAAAGGATCGGCGTCAGCGCAAAGCGGATGACCCGTTGACCCACGCCTTTGGCGATACGAATCGAATTGGCGAAGTCGGCGCTCTGCAGCCCGGCGCTGCCGATCGGCTCCATGCCAAGATCGCGCAGCCGCGCCCCAAGCGCCCGCAATTCGTCGTCGCTCATGCGAGCGGTCCAGCCCTCCCACAATTCGAGCGTCCGCGCGCCAAGTTCCACCCCCAGCGCAATGAAGCCTTCGAGCCCGGCCGCATTCGGGTTGGCCCGAGGCGTGCCCGCGGCCTGAATGCCCAGATGATAGGTGAGCCCGTATGGGTTAAGTCCAGTGCGAAGGTCCATTGGTAGATCCCGAGGGCGCTCGTCAGTGGCGCCACCACTGGTGTGCACAGGCCGGCCGCTCGCGGCAAGCGCCTTCGTCACCCAAACTCGAACGGCAGCGCGTGCCAGATGCTAGACCACCTGACCGAAGCTGATCCCGAGTGCCTTCTGCCGGGCGATATCCAGCGACTCGCTGGGCACGGCGCGGCTTGGTCGCATGATGATGTCTCGAAGGCGATCGACCGGCAGCTTGGACTTGCGGTTCTCGTCGAACAGGCCGTTGGTTTCCTGTAGCGT
Source organism: Devosia sp. (assembly GCA_039918675.1). Classification (GTDB taxonomy): domain Bacteria; phylum Pseudomonadota; class Alphaproteobacteria; order Rhizobiales; family Devosiaceae; genus Devosia_A. Next base: position 32,783 of record JBDSHC010000052.1, on the reverse strand, counting down.
ATCGGTGATCTGTGTGTAGCAGAAGCCGGCAAGGTCCGTGCTCTCATAGATGGCGTCGAACAGCGACCCCATCATCGCGAGATACTCATCGTCACTTTGTGCGGTGGCATAACCGAACCACGCTTCACCCGATTTCGGCTGGATCGAAAGTCCGCCGAACTCGGTCAGCATCACCGGCTGGCCGCGAACATCGTCGGGGCGAAGCAGCAGCCGTTTGCGCGTCGGCCGCATCTCCGTGAGCGTCCGCGCAATCGCCTCCGCGGTGCCATAGCGCTCGGTGAGATGGTCCTTGAACTGAGTGTAGTCGTGAATGCCCCAGATATCGGAGATCGTGTGTTCCCATCCCTCATTGGAAATCACCGGCCGCGTCGGGTCGATCGCCTTGGTCAAATAGTAGAGCGACGTCGCAAAATCCTGCTGATCCGTGCGTAGCGCAATGTCGGACACTCCCCAGCTCTCATTGATCGGCACCCATGTGACGATCGAGGGATGGCTGCGATCGCGCTTCACCGCGCTCAACCATTCGCGCGTCAGCCGGTCGACGGCCAGCGGGTTGAACTCATACGCATTGGCAATCTCGCCCCAGACCATCAGACCCAGATGATCGGTCCAGTATAGGAAGCGCGGATCCTCGATCTTCTGATGAATGCGCACGGCGTTGAAGCCAAGCGACTTGATCAGCTCCACCTCTTGCCGCAAGGCGTCGGCACTCGGCGCCGCGAGATGCGATTTCGGCCAATAGCCCTGCTCCAGAACCGACCGCACAAAAACCGGCCGGTCGTTCAAGAGGAACCGCCCGTTTGCAATGCCGACGCTCCGCAAACCAAAATAAGATTCGACTGCGTCGACCGGCCCGGCATCGGGGCCTAGCAAGGTCACCGTGACATCGATCAGATTCGGATTGTCGGGCGTCCAGTAGAGGTCGCTGCGGTGGACGCCGTTCTGCGCTGCAGGAATTGCGATCGTGGTTTCGACTGAATTCCCAGCGACGCGCACGCTTTGCTCGGCCAGCACCTCGCCCCTCCGCACTAGGCGAACATGCAGTGCACCCGAATAGCTCTGGTTCAGGCCGGCCTCGACCTTAACCGAGCCGTCGACGAGATTTGGTGTGAGCTGCAGCTCGACGATGTGCGTATCCGGCACTGGCTCGAGCCACACCGCCTGCCAGATACCCGACGTGCGGTTGTACCAGATGGCGTGCGGCTTCTCCTGCCAGTCTTGCTTGCCGCGCGGTTGGGTGATGTCGGTGGGAATATCCTCGGCGCGAACCACCACGATCTGCTCGCCAGTCGCGTTCAAATGGGCGGTGATGTCGGCGCTGAAAGGTGTGTGCCCGCCTTCATGGCTCGCAACGAGGTTGCCATTCACCCAGACCTCTGCGCGATAGTCGACAGCGCCGAATTGCAGAAGCAACCGGCTGCCCGGCTCTGCCCGGGCGGTAAACGTCCGGCGATACCACAGGATTGGGTGAAAGCCGGTGTCGCCTATCCCCGACATTTCGGATTCGGGCGGGAACGGCACGACGATCTCTCTGTCGAATCTGATCGGATCGTCCTGCCAGCGCCCCGCGACGCCCTCATTGTGGTCGTCATAGACGAACTGCCAGACGCCGTTGAGATCGACCCAGTGCTCACGTGTCAACCGCGGCCGCGGATGCAGAACGCCATCTGAAGTGCCCATGTCTTCCCTCACCATGCTGGGTTTGAAATTAGCAGGGGTTGGATGGCGCCGGGAGGGGCACCATCCAATCCTGCCTATCCCGGTGTCGCGCCCGGGAGGTTGCGCCTGCTGAGTTAGGCGGGCAGGGCGGAGACTCCCGCCGAGCTTCTGCAGAAAGCACCGCCAAACCCGACTTTGTGATGTACATCGGGATATCGGACATACTGGAGCCGATCGCGGCGCTCGCCGTCAAGGCGGATTTATCGGCCGACGGCTTCCGGTATCCGCGCAGAGCTTGCGCGAAAGAAGTCACGACCCACCTTGCAGTTACGACCTCAAGCTCATTAATTGCCAGTAATTGCAGAGATCACAGGCGATTACTTCCCTACACCTGCCGACTGCTGGCGAGACGCAGACGGAAATTTTTTCCGTATCGGCTGGGCTGAAGCACTCGCTGAGTGCACCGGACTTATTCGATCTACAATTGCGGTATTGATCGTAATATTCGATGTGCTTATGGTCCTGATTGAGCGGGTTCCGGGCATGAGGATGGCCCCCCGCCTGTCGGCCGACCCGAAACGTGGCGGCCGCTATTCACAATTGGGAGGATAATTTGATCCGGAAACTCTTGAAGACTGCGCTGCTGAGCACGGCCCTGATGACCGTGGCCGTCGGCGGTGCATTGGCGACCGAGAATGTCGTCTGGTGGGACTTCCTGGGCGGCGGCGACGGCGTCCGTATGAAGAAGCTGATCGAAGACTTCAACGCCGAGCACAAGGATGCGATCGAGATCCAGGGCACGACGCTGGATTGGGGCACCCCGTTCTACACCAAGGTGCAGACCTCGGCCGCCGTCGGCGAAGGCCCCGACATCATGACCTATCACGCCTCGCGCATCCCGCTGGCGGTCAGCCAGAGCGTGCTGTCGGAAATCACTGCCGACGACATGAAGACAATGGGCCTGTCTGCTGCTTCCTTCGCGGCGGCCACGTTTGACGCAGTTCAAGTCGACGGCAAGCAGTATGCGGTGCCGTTCGATCAGCACCCGATCGTGCTGTACTACAACAAGGACAAGCTTGCTGCTGCCGGCCTCATTGGCGCCGACGGCCTGCCGACTGGTCTTAACGGCATCGACAACTTCAAAGCCGCTCTGAAGAAGCTCAAGGATGGCGGCTCCAAATGGGGCATCTCAACCGTTACCGCCGACGGTAGCTTCGCCTTCCGCACCATCTACTCGCTGCTCTGCCAGCAGGATGGCGCTATCGGCACCGACGGTGCCTGGTTCCCCGGCGACAGCCCGGCCAAGCTTGCGAACGCCGTGCAGGTCATCGCCGACTGGGTGAAGGATGGCTACAACCCGTCTTACACTGACTACCCGTCCACCGTCGCGCTCTTCACCTCGGGCGATGCCCCGATGATGATCAACGGCGTGTGGGAAGTCCCCACCATGGCCGATCTCGAAAAGCAGGGTAAGCTTTTTAACTGGGGCGCCATCGAGCTCCCGGTGTTCTTCGCCCATGCCTGTACCTATGCGGACTCGCACTCCTTCGCGATCCCGAACAATCAGGGCAAGCCGGCCACGCCCGAGAAGCACGCCGCCGTCCTCGAAGTGATCAAGTGGATGGAAGCGCATGCCCTCTACTGGGCCACCGCCGGCCACATTCCTGCCAACCAGGCCGTGGTTGAAAGCGCCGAATACAAGGCCATGCAGCCGCAGGCGACCTACGCCCCGCTGACCGCGAACCTCGTGTTCGATCCCAAGTCGAAGAACGCCGGCGTTGCATCGCCGCTGTTCGACGCCGCGGGTAACGCGTTCACGCCGGCCATCAACGGCGAGACCGATGCGGCCAGCGCTGTTGCCGAGATGAAGGCAACGCTCGACGCCCTCCCGTAAAGCGGTCAAGAATTGCACTGGCCGGTCCCAACGGACCGGCCAGCTTTCTTACCAGCCGGGGGTGGCATGTCTAAATACCGGACCAGCGAAGTCCTAGTCGCGGCCGTGCTTGTAGCGCCGTTTGTCGCCATCTACGGTTGGATGTTCATCTACCCGACGATCCAGATGGTGCAGCTCAGCTTCACCAATGCGCCCTTGATCGGCGCCGGCGTGTGGGTCGGGCTCACCAATTATACACGGATGTTCGCCGACAAGATTTTCGGCGCCGCCGTCTGGAACACTGCCTATTTCGTGCTGCTGACAGTGGTCCCCGGGACCGCGGTCGCTTTGGGCATCGCGCTCATGGTCAGCCGCCTCAAGGGCTGGTTGCAGAGCGTCATTCTCTCGCTCTTTTTCCTGCCGTTCGTGCTGCCGGTCACGGTGGTCTACCTCATCTGGGACTGGCTGCTGAACGTGCAGTTCGGCATCCTGCAACAGGTGATTACGCCAATCGTCGGCAGACCCATCAACGTGTGGCGCACCATTCCGTGGTTCATGCCCTTCGCGGCGCTGATCACCATCTGGTGGACCAACGGATTTTCCATCCTGCTTTTCCTTGCGGGGTTACGCAACATTCCCAAGGAACTCTATGAGGCCGCCGCTCTCGACGGCGGGACGCGCTGGCAGGTGTTCAGCCGCATAACCTGGCCCCTCATCTGGCCGGTGACGGTGCTCTGCCTGACGATCCAGCTGATCCTGCAGCTGAAGATTTTCGACCAGGTCTATCTGTTCGCCGTGGGCGGGCGCACGCAGGCCACCATGGTCCTCGTGCAGTACATCTACGAGCAGGCATTCCAGAAGAACTCCGGTGGCTATGCCTCAGCCATTGCCGTGGCGCTGTTCGTCATCGTCGTGGCCTTCTCGATCCTGCAGTTCCAGCTCCTCCGTATCCGGGGAAACCGTCAATGACCTCAATGGCAACGAACATCTCGCCGATGGCTGGAGCGCGACGCGGCCTCAATGTCGGTCATATCCTGTTGACCGCCCTGTCGATCATTTGCGCCCTCCTCTGGTTCTTCCCGCTCTACTGGGCGTTGGTGACCAGCTTCCGGCACGACGACGAGACCGTGAAGAACTTCGGCCTCTTGCCTGAAAACCCGACGCTGGATGGCTACCTCTACGTCATCCAGCATTCGAGCCTACCGATCTGGTATCTGAACTCGACGATCGTTGCCGTATCAGTGACGATCATCGCCGTCTTCATGGCAGCCTGCGCAGGGTACGCGATCTCGCAGTTGCACTTCCCTGGCCGTCGTCTGCTCTGGTGGATCATCCTCGCCAGTTTCATGGTTCCGGCGCAGGCGCTCATCGTAAATCACTTCATCATCATCGCCGGGGTCAAGCTGCTCAACACGCATGCCGGCACGATCCTCCCCATGCTGATCACGCCAGTGACGGTGATCGTCTACAAACAGTTCTTCGACTCGCTACCACGCGAGTTCCGCGAAGCCGCCGTGATGGATGGAGCCAACCCGTTCCAGCTGCTGTTCAGGGTGTATCTCCCCATGAACTGGGGGGTCACCACTGCTCTGGCAATCATCACCTTCATCGGCGCTTGGAACGCGTTCCTCTGGCCATTCCTTGCGGCGCAAACCGAGCGGATGATGACCGTCACCGTTGGCATCACCGCTGTGCAGGATGCGTTCGGCGTGTTTTACGGGCGTTTGATGGCAGGCGCCGTTCTTGCGGGCCTGCCGGTGGCTCTGGCCTACATCATTTTCCAGAAGCGAGTGACCCAGGCGATCACGCTTTCTGCGGGCATCAAAGGGTAACGGAACATGGCACACGTTGAACTCAAGGACGTTAGCAAGCGCTATGGCCCGGTAGAGGTCATCTCCCATCTGTCGCTCAGCGTCGAGGAAGGATCGTTCACCGCGCTTCTGGGTCCGTCCGGCTGCGGCAAGTCGACCTTGTTGCGTATGATCGCCGGTCTTGAGGAGATCACCGACGGACGCTGCTTCATTGCCGGTACCGACGTCACCGACATGCCGCCCGCCAAACGTGGTGCTGCGATGGTGTTCCAGAACTACGCACTCTACCCCCATCTCACCGTCCGCCAGAACATTGCCTTCTCCCTGTCGCTCGCCCATGCCTCAAAGCAGGTGCAGGACGAGAAAGTTGGTGCGGTGTCCCGCATGCTGCAGCTCGATCAACTGCTCGACCGCCGGCCCGCACAACTCTCGGGCGGTCAGCGTCAGCGCGTCGCCATCGGCCGCGCTCTGGTGCGCGATCCCAAGGTGTTCCTGTTCGACGAGCCGCTCTCGAACCTCGATGCCGCCCTCCGCTCGCAGATGCGCATCGAGCTCGCGAGACTGCATCAGCAGGTCAAGACGACCATGATCTATGTCACCCACGATCAGGTGGAGGCGATGACCCTCGCCGACAAGATCGTCGTGCTCGACAAGGGCGTGATCTCGCAGCAGGGCACGCCGCTCGAGCTCTACAATCGTCCGGCCAATAAATTCGTGGCTTCCTTCATCGGCTCTCCCGCGATGAACTTCTTCGCCGCGACCGCCTCCGGCCAGGCCGGCAACACCGTTTCCGTCGCCCTGCCCGGCGGCAGAACCGCCGAAGTAACGTCGCGCGGCGGCAAGCTGCCGGCGAACGGAACGGTCGATGTCGGTGTTCGCCCCGAACATCTACGCCTCGGCGCAGCGGGCGCGGCTGGCTCGGCGTTCGATGGCAAGATCAACATTGTCGAGCAACTCGGCAACTCGACCCTGGCGTACGTCGACACGCCGGCCGGTCTGCTGATCACCGAAGGTGAGGGAAACCTCCAGATCAACCCTGGCGACGCCGTGAGCATCACCGTCGATTCTTCGCATGCCCATCTGTTTGGGCCGGACGAGCAAGTGATCTGATCATTCCGAGCGGCTGCTTCTAGAACGCTGTCCTGACAGCGTCACTGCCGCAATCCTTGCGCGCCGAGACCTGCAATGTCGGACGAAGCCTTGGTAGCGGGGGAGGGACTCGAACCCCCGACCCCAGGATTATGATTCCCGTGCTCTAACCAGCTGAGCTACCCCGCCCCGAAACCGGGGGCGTTGCCGCCAAGGCGCGGCCTTCTTAGGTTTAGGCTCCGGCACTGTCAAGCAGCCTTCGGCACGCCCTGCCGCACCTCATCGCCGCGCCGGTCGATGAACGCCTTGACGGCCCGCAGATCGGCCTCGAACCGCTGCAGTTCCTCGGCCCCCTTGTCGCGGTCGGGCAGTCGCAGCAGATAGGATGGATGCACCGTGACGATCAACGCGCCTCCATCCGGCAGCTCCAGTTTCTTGCCCCGCAGCGAATTCACCGGCGCCGCCTTGCCCATAAGGCTCTGAACCGCCGTCGCCCCCAGCGCCACGATCAGCTTCGGCCGCACGAATTCGCGCTCGAGATTGACCCAGAACCTGCAAGCCTGGATCTCACCCGCATTAGGCCGCTGATGGATGCGCTTCTTGCCGCGCGGCTCGAACTTGAAATGCTTCACGGCATTGGTCACATAGACGCGCCCGCGGTCGATCCCGACCTTCTCCAGCGCCGTATTGAACACTTGTCCCGCTGGCCCTACGAATGGCTTGCCAGAAAGATCTTCCTGATCGCCCGGCTGCTCGCCCACGAACATCACCTCGGCGTTCTGCGGCCCCTCCCCGAATACCGCCTGCGTCGCATACTCGTAGAGCGGACACCGCGTGCAGCCCTGCGCTGCCGCCCGCACATCGGCGAGCGACGTGATCGAAACGACCTCATCCGGCGTCGCATTGCGCGCCTCGGCCCGCATGTGCCGCGCCGGTGGTTCGCTGGCCGCTCGCGCGATCATCTCTTCCTCCGCCTGCTTGGCGCCCTGGATCAGCGAGGGAATGAGCGCCGCCTCAGGGAGGTTGCGCCAGTATTTGACTGGCATCTCCGATTTCATCATCGCCACCTTGAGCCGCGCCGGATTGAAGATCGATGCGAAATAGGTCTTCCACACCTCCTCCATCGTATCGCCCCGCGGCGCATTCTGCTGCCGCGTACCATCGCCGAAAACCAGCGTCGTGCCGTCCCACGCTGCCGACCGATAGGGCGTGAGGATCGCCCATTGCATGCTGGCGAACCGCCGCGCAAAAAATGGTGCCGTCCGCTCCAGCGTGTAGTGATCCGGCTCGAACCACGCAGCGAACCGATTATCGTCTTCGCGGAAGCGCACGAACGCCTTCATCTTGTGGCTGTCGCGGCGCACTTCGCTCGCCAGCCGATGGAGCTTGGAAATATCGGGGTCGGACCGCCCATCGATCAGATCACGATCCTTCTGCAGCCGGAACAGCAGCCGATAGAGCAAACCGAAGCGCACCGGCTCGCGATGGCACACCGCCGCCTCTGCGAGTTCAATGAAACGTGGTGGCACCACGCCCACGGCCCGCGTCGCGATGTCAGCAGGTCGGTCCTCCGCTTCGGCGAACAAATCCACCGAGGCGGCGGGATCCTCCCAGATCACATCTTCTGGATGCGTCCCCACAATCAGCAAGGCCCGTGCTGCAACGCGCCATTCGTCGAAATCGTTGAGCGATCGCAGCCGCACGCGCTTCATCAGAACAGGCTCAACTGCTGGGGCTGCGGCGTCATCTTCGCCCGCAATTGCTGATCGTCGAGCGTCGCCCCCGGCGTCCAATCGGCCGTGACGATGAACGGCCGCACCTTCTTTGCCGATGCACAAAGCCGCCCCACCTCATCCAGTCGCAACCGATGATGCCGACGCGCGGCGATGATGGCATCGACGCTCGAAATCCCGAGGCCCGGCACACGCAACAGTAGCTCGCGATCGGCGCGGTTGACGTCTAGTGGAAACAGCTCCCGATGGTTCAGCGCCCAGGCCAGTTTTGGATCGATCTTGAGATCGAGAAACCCGCCATCGACCGCAATCTCATCGGCACGAAAACCATAGAACCGCATCAGCCAATCGGCCTGATACAGCCGATGCTCGCGCATCAGTGGTGGCGGCGAGGGAGGCAGCTTCTTGCTCGCGTCCGGGATCGGCGAAAACGCCGAATAATAGACGCGCTTCAACCCGTAGCCCGCATAGAGTGCGGCGCTCCGCTTGAGGATGCCGGAATCGTCCGTGGCGTCCGCCCCGACGATCATCTGCGTCGATTGCCCCGCGGGAGCCAGCACCGTCGGCTTCCTCTTGCCACTGGCAAGCTTGCCATCCGGTCGCGACTCTTCGCGCTTGTGCTCAATCTGCGCCATCGCCGTACGGATCGCGCTCGGCGCTTTCTCCGGTGCCAGCGTCGCAAGGCTCAGATCGGTCGGCAGCTCGATATTCGTCGACAGCCGATCGGCATACGCGGCCGCCTCCACGAGCAACTCTGGCGACGCGTTCGGGATCACCTTCAGATGGATATAGCCGCGAAAGCCATGATCGACGCGCAGGCTTTTGACCACCCGCACCATCTCTTCCATCGTGTAGTCCGGAGACCGGATGATCCCCGACGACAGGAACAGACCCTCGATGTAATTGCGTCGGTAAAAATCGAGCGTCAGCGTGATGAGCTCGTCGGTCCCAAAACGCGCCCGCGCGACATTCGACGATGAGCGATTGATGCAATAGGCGCAGTCATAGACGCAGAAATTGGTCAGCAGGATCTTGAGCAGGGAGATGCAGCGGCCATCCGGCGCATAGGAGTGGCAGATCGCCCCCTCCGTTGAGCCGATACCGCCCTTAGTGCTGTCGCGGCGCTCGGTGCCGCTCGACGCACATGACGCACATGACGCACATGACGCATCGTACTTTGCCGCGTCGGCGAGAATCGCAAGCTTGCGTTGCAGGGTGAGTTGCATTTGTTCACTATATGTTCTCATCGCCGTTCACGCCAATCACTTTGACATAAGCGACAAAAAGCCCGGCGCTAGGCCGGGCTTTTCGTAGAAACGCACAGGGAGGTGCGGCGCGGGGATTAGTTCGTCGGACGCGGCGCGCCGAGGTCGCGATTCTGCGGCAGGCTCGGATCGTCCGTCTTGCTCTTGCCGCCACCCGAATGATCGGGGTTGAGCAGCGCAGCGAGATGAACCATCTGCACGAACTCGGCACGGTAGCCGTTCGAGTCGGCGCCCTTGGCGTTGTTCGCGAGTTCGGCGATCTGGTCCCAACTCATGGTCTCGCCATAGGCCGAGCCTTTGAGCTTCTGCCCGAACGCGGCGACCGAGGCGGCGAACCGCTGATCGTTGCTCGCCTGGCTGATATCGCTCACCACCAGATCCTTGCCGATCGGCATTTCGATGAGCTTGCTGACATCGCCGAGCGGTGCCTTGTAGCGCATCTTGAGGAAACCGATCTCGTCGCCGGCCGCTGCTTCATTCGTCGTGGCCGTGCCATAACGCAGCGGATCGTTCAGTTCGGACCCAACCGGCGTGATCTCATAGAGCGCCGTTACAGTGTGGCCCGCACCGATCTCGCCGGCATCGACCGCATCATTGTTGAAGTCTTCGCGGTTGAGCGCACGGGTCTCGTAGCCGATCAGGCGATACTCCGCGACGACAGCCGGGTTGAACTCGACCTGGATCTTCACATCCTTGGCGATGGTGACCATGTTCGAATTGCCCTCTTCCACCAGCACCTTCTGGGCCTCGCGGAAGCTGTCGATATAGGCCGCATTGCCATTGCCATTCTGGGCCAGGGTCTGCATCAGCGCGTCGTCGAGATTGCCGCGACCAAAGCCCAGCACGCTGAGGAAAATCCCCTTGTCGCGCTGCGTCTTGATGTAGGTCTTGAGCTGATCGGGATCGTCTATGCCGACATTGAAGTCGCCATCGGTCGCAAGGATCACCCGGTTCACGCCATTGTCGAGCTTGCTCTGCTCGGCGAGCCGATAGGCAAGCGCGATGCCTTCGGCGCCGGCAGTCGAGCCGCCTGCCGCAAGATTCTCGAGCGCACCCAAGATCCGTGTCTTGTCCGATGCCTTCGTCGGCTCGAGTACGATACCGGCCGAGCCCGCATAGACCACGATCGACACCGTATCGTTGGGCTGCAGCGAGTCGACGAGCAGGCTGAACGAGCGCTTCAGCAGCGGCAGCTTGTTGTCTTCATCCATCGAGCCCGACGTATCGATCAGAAATGTCAGATTCTGCGCCTGTCGCTCGCTCACCGGCGGCACGTATCCCTTGATGCCGATCTCGACGAGTTCGGTCTTCGGGTTCCACGGCGTCGGGATCACCGTCATCGTCGACGAGAACGGCGTATCGAGGCTCGTCGGGGCCTCATAGTCATAGGGGAAGTAGTTGATCATCTCCTCGAGACGAACCGCCTCGGGTTCGGGCAGATAGCCGTCCTCGAGCAGGCTGCGCACATAAGTGTACGAAGCCGTGTCGACGTCGATCGAGAAGGTCGAGACCGGCTCTTCCTTGGTGATCTTCAAACGGTTCTCATCGAACTTCAGGAAGTTGTCGCCGCTAGGCTGCTGCGCGATGACGATCGGGCCGTTGCCACCCATGACACCGGCAACCATCGGCTCGGGCGCCACAGTCATGTCGGCATAGCTTTCACCGACCGGGGCGGCCATCTTGGCGTCGCGCGTCACCGTCGTCGACGGGGCGATCGTCGCCAGTTGGTCCATCTCTACCGGCGGCATTTCTTCGGTCGTCACCGTGCCGGCAAGACCGAGGTCGGCGCGACCGCGCGCGGCCTCGTCATCGCTGGGCGAGACAGGCTTGGCAGGCTCGAGCTTCAGCGTCGATGTATTGGCGGTCGAACTATCGGCACCGGTGATAACCTTTTCCTTCTGGGCCGGCAGCTCGACAGAGGTGTCCTTGGTCGCAACCGTCACATCGCCCTTGGGCGGCAGGCCGTCCACATGGTTCGACGTCGCGGTGTAAAGCTGTGTGCTGAGCGGCAGCAGGACGAGAGCGGCAATAGCCGTGCCGATCGGAACGCCGAGCCCGGCGCCGATCTTCCAACGGCTCAGCCAGCTAGCGTTGGCAGCCTTGGGCTTGCTGGTCTGCTGCGCCGCCTCGAATGCCACCATCGCCGCGTTGAACGCCAGCTTCTTGGCTTCCGGCGACGGCTGCACGGCATGCAGCGACTTAAGGGAATAGAGGGCTTCGTCGGTCATGTTCTCGTCCTTCATCACAAAAGGCCCCGCAGGGTCTTTTTGGCTTCGTGTATGTGCCAAGAGACAGTGGCCTCCTTGCACCCCATGATCTCGCCGGCTTCCGCGTGGTTCAATTCTTCCGCGTAGACCAGCATGATCGCTTCGCGCTGCTTTTCGGGTAGCCCGCCAACCCTTGCCCAGATCTCATGGGCCGTCGTTGTTTCCTCCTGGCCACCCGGATCGTCTTCGGGATGCACCAGTGCGAAAGCATCGACATTCTTGCCGCGGCGAGTTGTGGAGCGCTGCATGTCGCGGACCATGTTGAGGGTCACGCGATAGAGCCAGCTCGTAAACGCCGAGCGGCCATCGAAGCTCTGGATGGCAGTGGCGAGCTTGATGCACACCTCCTGCGCGATATCCTCGGCATCCGACTTCTTCCCCGTCCATTTGCAGGCCGTGCGGAAGATGAAATCGTAGTGTTTTTCGAGAAGCTGACTGAATGCCAGCCTGTCGCCAGTCTTGGCCCGATCGACCAGACTGTTGTCATAAACGGTCACCGCCGACCGTTCGGGAAGTGCTGTACTTTGCGGTGTCAAAACCAGAGACCCATTCACCAGAAGAAACCTTTGTTGGCATCTTTGCAGGTAAGACGCCGGGCCGCGAATAGTCCTTGGGTGCCCTTTGCGATTATTTTGGGAAGGGCGGTTGGACGACCGAGCGTTCTTGCGCTCGCTCGGCCAGAGCGCGGAGGAGTAGAGCCGTCATCCCAGGGGCGGCCTGGGCCTCCGCTGCGGCCGAAGCGGGCGCAATGGCGAAAGCGAAGCCGCCGGAGCTGGTCCGGCAGTGACGGCTCGTCGATCAGACGCTTGTGCCGCCACAATCCTTGGGTCTAAGGGAGACCATGACCGATCAAAAGCCCATTGGCCCGTTCACCCTCACCGGCCCTCGTACCCTGCTCTTGGCCCTCGGCCTCCTCGCCATCGTCATGATCACAGGCGCGATCCTTGGTGGCGTCGGCAATTATCAGGATCTGCGCGACGCGCGGGATGCAGCACTCAGCTCATCGGCTATGGGAAGTTCGAGCCAGCCCTAAGCCACTAGCGCCTGCGGCACGGCTTCCGCGATGAACCCGCCACCCAGCACTTCGCTTGTCTCGCTGTCATCGGCGTAGAACACGCAGGCCTGTCCCGGCGAGATGCCATACTCGCCCTCGAACAGCGTGACGAACACCTCGCCATCAATCACCTGCACCGCGCCCTGCTGCGGTGGACGCGTCGAGCGCACCTTGACCTCGACCGGCAACCCATTGCCGCCAGCCGCCGCATTCAGCGCCACATCGCCGAGCCAGTTCACATCGCGCAGCCGAACGGTCTTGGTCATCAGCGCCTCCTTAGGCCCGACGATCACCCGCCCGCTCTTATGATCGAGCCTTATCACATAGAGCGGTGCATCCGACGCGATGCCGAGCCCCTTCCGCTGGCCCACCGTGTAATTGACGATGCCCTCGTGACTCCCCAGCACGCGCCCATCGAGATGGACAATCTCACCGGACCTGAATGTCTCGGGATGCATCTTGCGGATGACGTCGGCATACTTGCCCTGCGGCACGAAGCAGATGTCCTGGCTGTCATGCTTACCGGCAATCTCGAGCCCGAACTCACGCGCCAATTCGCGAACCGCGGGCTTGGTCATGCCGCCCAGCGGAAACCGCAGGAAGTCGAGCTGCTGCTCCGTTGTTGCGAACAGGAAATAGCTCTGGTCGCGCGAGTCATCCACCGGCCGATAGAGCCTCCGCTTGCCATTCTCGATCCGCGACTGCACATAATGACCCGTCGCCAGCACATCGGCCCCAAGGTCCTTCGCGACCTCCATCAGATCGACGAACTTCACGCTCTGGTTGCATGCAATGCACGGCACCGGCGTCTCGCCCTGCCGATAGGCATTGGCGAACGGCTCCATCACCGACTTCTTGAAGCGCTCCTCATAGTCGAGCACGTAATGCGGGATACTGAGCGCTGCAGCCACGCGCCTTGCGTCATGTATATCCTGACCCGCGCAGCAGGCGCCCTTGCGGTGCGTCGCTTCGCCATGGTCGTAAAGCTGTAGGGTCACGCCCACCACATCATAGCCCTGGCGGGCCAGCAGCCCGGCCACCACCGAGCTATCGACGCCACCCGACATCGCGACGACAACGCGCGTGTCCTGAGGGCGCTTGGGCAAATCAAGCGAGTTCAGATCCATTCTCTCCATCCATCTGCGGTTCAAGGCCGCGGTGAACGCCGGCTCTATAGTCGCAATCCCGCGACGCGGCAAGAATTGCCGCCACTGCGCAGCTCCTGCCGGGCCATACATGCCACCCGCCAACCGAACACATTGATCTTGCTGCATTTTCGAACTGGCATCGGGCTTGCATTGCCTGCTTTGGATTATTCTGCCCGAGACCAAATGTCGTCGAACCTGACCATCAGCTACACCAGCCAGACCGCCGCGGGCACCACGCCCACCGGGGGGCCGGCCGCTGATGCGCCTGCTGCCGATAGCCCGCTGGGCTTCCTCGCTGCGCTGGTCGACCAATTGCTGTCGGGCGGCGCTCAGGCAACGAGCACCACCGCATCGACCGAGACCGGCGCTGGCCTGTCCCTGCCCGGCCTCGTCGATCTGGCCATCTCGTCGAAGACCCAGACCGGCACCGCACCCGAGCCTGCCACCCCCGATCTCGTCGCCGACCTCAGTGCACAGCTCGACGCACTGAAGTCGCAACTCGCCGATGGCGCAGCCCCAACTCCCGACCAACTGCGATCGCTCAACGCCAGTATCGAGGCGCTGACCAAAGCCGTCGATGCGCCGACCACGACCATCGTCAGCAGCACCGCTGCGGCTCAATCGCCAGTCGGCGCCCCGGCCATCACCAAAGCCGATCCGCTCCCCACCGAGCAGATCCTGCAGCTCCTCACCAGCCTCGGCCTGATACAGCCGCAGGAGCCCACGACCGATACCGCGAGCGCGAGCACTGAGATGCCCGCACCCGCGGTGCCAAGCACCGACGCGATCACGGCGCTCCAGGACAAGCTGCACGCCCTGAGCCAACAGCTCGCCGCCACCTCCCCTGCGCTCGCGCAGAACCTCGAAGCGCTGGCGGCCAAGCTCGATGGCGCTGCCGCGAATCCGCAGATCGCGGCACAGATCACCGCACCAGCGCCGAGCCAGGACGCACTGACGATCGCCAAGATCGTACGCGCCTTGCTGGGTGGCGCGCCCGCACAGCCAGTGACGCCTGCCGACGACAAACCGCACACAGCCCCGGTCAATCCGCAGCCCTCCGCCGACGCGCAGGATCAGCTGTTCCAGATCCTGACCAATCTCGGTGTCTCGGCCGCGCCCGCGCCCGGCACAACGCCAACCGCAGCGTCCGATGAAACCCCCGCCGTCCAGCCCGTCACCTCCGCCGTGCCGCCGACGCTCGTTCGCCTCAGCGCGCAACTGAGCCAGCTCAGCACTGAGCTCGCAGCCTCCTCGCCCGATCTCGCAAAGAAGCTCGACGCCGTCGCGACCAAGCTGGTCTCGATCGACGCCAATACGTCGCTGCAGGCCCAGATCACTGGCGCTGCCACCGATCCGGATAGTGCCGCGCTCGATAAGCTCGTCCAAAGCCTGATCGACAACAAGCCGATCGCTACGCCGGCGCGGACCACCCCGCAGATCGCGACGACCACCGATCTCAAGGTCCCGGCCGCGATAATCGCGCCGACGTCCAAATCCGCAAAGCTCGACATCGATGCGACGTCGGCGCCTATCGCCACCGACGACACCGCCCCACGTCCCATCATCAAAGTGACGGCGGCAACACCTGCCGACACCGTCGTTGCCGACGCCGCGCCAAAGCCCGAGGCCAAGCTCGTCCGCGACATCGCCGATGCGGTGAAAGCCGACGTCGCCACGAGCACGCCAACCCCGGTCCCGACGACCGCGCCTGCCATTCAGGCACCGATCGCCCGCGTCCTGCCCGCCGCCTATCAGCCGGTAGCGAACCCGATCAATATGGGTCAGGTCGCCTTCGAGATGGTGCATCAGATCAGTCAGGGCGCGTCGCGCTTCACCATCCGCCTCGACCCGCCGGAGCTTGGCCGCGTCGACGTGAAGATGCATGTCGCCGAGACCGGCGCCGTCAATGCACGCCTCATCGTCGACCGCGCCGAAACGCTCGACCTCTTCCAGCGCGACCAGCGTTCACTGGAGCGGGCTCTGGCTCAGGCCGGCCTCGACAGCTCCAAGACCAGCCTCGAATTCTCGCTGCGCCAGAACCCCTTCGCCGGCATGACCGGCGGCGATCAGCGCCCCCAGTCCAATCCCTACGCCAGCGCGCGCTTCTCGTCCGACGAGACCGAAGAAGCTCTGCCCACCGTCACCCTTTATCGCGGCACCGCATCAGCGGGCGGCGTCAACCTGTTCGTATAGGAGCGCATCATGTCCGTCAGTGGCGTCTCAACGACTTCAAACGCATCGACCAGCGGGTCGCGCGCCGGCATCGCGGACAATTTCGATACCTTCCTGTCGCTGCTGACCGCGCAGCTCAAGAACCAGAACCCGCTCGATCCGCTCGATACCAACGCCTTCACGCAACAGCTGGTGCAGTTCTCCGGCGTGGAACAGCAGCTCAAGACCAATGATTTCCTCTCGGCGCTGGTCCAGGCCAACACCAATTCCGTGCAGACCAACGCGGTCAACTATATCGGCAAGACCGTCACGGCCGCCGGCACGCGCTCCGAGCTCGTCAACGGCAAGGCCGTCTGGAACTTCTCGACCAAGGACGCCGCCAATCTCAACGTCACCATCAAGGACGCCAAGGGTCAGGTCGTCTACACCGAGCAGGGTCAGCTCCAGGCCGGCGCCGGCACGTTCGAATGGAACGGCAAAACCTCGACTGGCGCGACCGCCGCACCGGGCACCTATTCCATCACGATGGTTGGCACCAACACCGAGGGCAAGAACGTGCCCATCTCGACGGAGTCTAGCGGCACCGTTAGCGGCATTGACTTCACCGGCAGCGAGCCCGTGCTCCTCATCGGCACTACACGCGTCAATCTGTCAGGCGTCACCTCGGTCAAGAGCGCGCCCGCCACGCCCACCACCTGATAACCCGCCATTAACCCTGTCACGCTTGCGCCACGATTCCGCCTCGAGGCGCGAAACGGCGTTTGCGCGCAAACCCCTGAGTCCCAAGGATTCGTGGGTGATTCCTGAATGTCACGTCCCGGAATTTTAACCGCTTGTAGACACTAGCTTAGGCAAATTTTAAGCGCGATCCGCTAGGCTCAACCAAGGTCAGGTTTGAGTCAGTGAGTAGAATGACCGTGCAAATGCGTCCACGCGTGAAGTACGTGATCGGTCCGGATGGAAGTCCGTTGACGATCGCCGATCTTCCTCCCAGCACCACGCGTCGCTGGGTAATCCGCCGCAAGGCAGAAGTCGTCGCCGCCGTTCGTGGCGGGCTCCTGTCTCTGGAAGAGGCCTGCGCTCGCTATACATTGAGCGTCGACGAATTCCTCAACTGGCAGGCGGCCATCGACAAGCATGGTCTTGCTGGTCTTCGGACCACCTGGATCCAGCACTACCGCGAAGGCTGATCGCTCCCAGCGGTTGGCAGAGCGGGACCTTTGGGGACCGTTCGGACAGATCGCAAAGAAGACGCCATCAAGGAGTCGTCGCGCCCAGATAGGCTTTGCCTGCCGGGCGCGATTGCATTTTGGCATAATGCGCTTCGACTGCCGGCATCGGCGGCTTGTCGAACGGTGTCATCATCCAGCGATGCGTCGCCAGCGACAGGGCGATGTCTGCCACGCTGAAGCGGCCATTGGCCACGAAGCCGCCCGCCCGCTCGATCTGCTGATCCAGCATCTTCATCTTGCCGTTCCAGGCCGCGATCGAGGCAATGAGCTTACCGCCATCGTTGGATTCCGGCCGTTTCCGCAGCAGGGCCGCCACCGCGTAACCCCAGCTCGGATTGAGTTCGGTCGCCTGCCAAGTGAGCCACTGGTCGACCATGGCCTGCTCCCTGGCGTCCCTCGGCAGCAGATCGCTCCCCACCTTGTTGGCCAGATAGCGCATCACTGCGTTGCTTTCCCACAGCACGAATCCATCGTCGACCACGACCGGCACCTGCGCGTTGGGGTTCAGCGCCAGAAATTCCGGCACATTGGGGTCGCGGATCGGCTGCCCCCAGTCCTCGCGCTCAAAGTCGATGCCCATTTCGTCGGCCGTCCACAGGACTTTGCGGACATTGATGGACGTTAACCGCCCCAAAACCTGCAGCATCTTCATTTCCTTCGGCAATTTCTGCCGTTCCTCGCATTCGGCAACGACTTGTTAAGACCTTCTTTACCATCAGCTAGGTAATTTTTGCCTATGGTTCGGGTAGCACGTTCTACTCGGACCGGGGGCAACAGCAGGTCGGTTCGTGAACGGTCTAACCCAACTCTTTAATCGCCTGGGTCTGCAGCGAGTTGCAGCCATGGCCGTGGTCGCCGCGCTGATGCTCGGCTTCTTCGCCTTCCTCATCATGCGCGCCTCGACCCCGCAGATGGCCCCTCTTTACACCGGTCTGAGCTTCGAGGATTCGGCGGCAATCGTCGCAGAACTCGGCAAGCAGAACATCGCCAACGAAATCCGGGGCGACGGCGACACTATCCTCGTGCCGCGTGACCAGATCACGACAATCCGTATGTCGCTGGCCGAAAACGGCCTGCCGACGCGCGGCCAGGTCGGCTACGAAATCTTCGACCAGCAGAATGCCCTGGGCGCCACCAGCTTCGTCCAGAACATCAACAATGTCCGGGCGCTCGAAGGCGAGCTAGCCCGCACCATCACTTCCCTCGCCCGCATCAAATCGGCTCGCGTCCACCTGGTTCTGCCCGAGCGCGCCCTCTTCTCGCGCGACAAGAAAGACCCGACAGCCTCTATCGTTCTTTCCGTCCGCGGCGAGCTCTCAACGGGCGAAGTGCGCGCCATTCAGCACCTCGTGTCCTCCGCCATCGAGGGCCTTGCGACCAATCACGTCTCGATCGTCGACGACACCGGCAATTTGCTGGCCGCCGGCGTCGGCGCCGACGACGAAGCGAGCGTTCTGGCCGGCGAAGCCGAGGAACGCACGGTCGGCGTCGAGAACCGACTCAAGACGCGCATCGAGGATCTTCTCGCCAATGTCGTCGGCGACGGCCGCGCCCGCGTACAGGTCAGTGCCGAACTCGATCTGACCCGGCTCACCAAGACCGAGAAGACCTTCGATCCCAACTCGCAGGTCGTCCGCTCGACCCAAACCAAGTCGATGGCAAACTCCTCGAACGCCCCCGGCGCCGATGGTCAGGTCAGCGCCTCGACCCAGCTTCCCGGCGCCTCGAGTGACACCTCGACCGGCACGAGCCAGACCGAACAGGGCTCGACCACCGAGGAGGTTACCAATTACGAGATCTCGGAGACCAACCAGACCGCCATGACCGATCCGGGCGCGGTCAAGAAGCTCTCGATCGCAGTCGTCGTCGATGGCACCTACGCCACCGACGCATCCGGCAATGCAGTCTATGCTCCACGCGATCAGGCGACGCTCGATCAGATCAAGGCGCTGGTCCAGTCGGCCATCGGCTTCGACCAGACGCGTGGCGATCAGATCACCATCGCAAATCTGCAGTTCGCCTCAGGTCCCACGCCCACCGCCGTCGGCACCGCCGGCCCCGGTCTCTTCGACTTCACTCGCGACGATCTCATCAACGCCGCCGAGATGGTGGTCACCCTGATTATCGCGCTGGCTTTGGTCTTCTTCGTCATGCGCCCGCTGCTGAAGCGCGTCCTCGCGCCCGAGCAGCATGCGCTGGCCCTCCCCGTCAGCGCCGAGATCGGTGGCCCCATGATGGGCGGGGGCGGTGGACAGGCTCTCTCGCACGCACAGGAAGCACATGCGGAACCGCCACCTCCGCCACCGCCGGTCCCCGCCTGGATGCAGGACGCCCGCTCGCAGGGCGCCGCCCAGGCGCAGACGATGAAGACCGTCGGCAATCTGGTTCAAGAAAATCCCAAGCAGGCCGCGCTGATCGTGCGCGACTGGCTCTCGAGCGCAGTGTGAGTTAGACAATGGCCGCCCAGATCACAGCCCCACCCGTTCAGAACGCAATGGTACGCCAGCTCGTCATTGGCGGGGACGCGACGCAGCGCGACCTGACGGGCGACGAAAAGGCGGCCGTTCTGCTGCTCTCTCTCGGTCCCGATTTCGGCCGTCCCATTCTCGAAGAACTCGACGAGATGGAGATCAAGGTGCTGTCGCGCACCATGGTTCGCATGGGCCCCATCACGCAGGAAATGCTCGACGCGCTGTTTGCCGAATTCGTCACCTCGATCTCGGCGAACGGCAATGTCTCCGGCAACTCCGACTCGACGCAGCGTCTCTTGATGTCGTTCCTGCCGCCCGATCGCGTCGATGCGATCATGGAGGAAATCCGTGGCCCCGCCGGCCGCAATATGTGGGAGAAGCTCTCGAACGTGCAGGAGGATATCCTCGCCTCCTATCTCAAGAACGAATACCCCCAAACGATCGCCGTGGTGCTCTCCAAGATCGACACCGAGCACGCGAGCAAGGTGCTCGGCGCGCTCCCCGAGGACCTCGCGATGGACGTCGTCAAGCGTATGCTTGCCCTCGATCCGGTGCAGAAGGAAATCCTCGAAAAGATCGAGACGACGCTGCGCACCGAATTCATGTCGACTCTCAGCCACTCGAAGCGCCGTGACAGCCACGAGCAGATGGCCGAAATCTTCAACTCCTTCGATCGCCAGACCGAAGCGCGCTTCATTACGTCGCTCGAAGAGGCCGACCGCGACGGCGCCGATCGCATCAAGGCGCTGATGTTCACCTTCGAAGATCTGTCGCGCCTCGAAGCGACCGCCGTCCAGGCGCTCCTCTCTAAGATGGATAAGAAGGACCTCGCGCTGGCACTCAAGGGCGCCAACGATCAGGTCAAGGACTTCTTCTTCGCCAATATGTCGGCGCGCTCCGCCAAGATCATGAAGGACGACATGGAGGCCATGGGCCCCGTTCGTCTCAAGGATGTCGACGAAGCGCAAAGCCGCATGGTCTCGACGGCCAAGGACATGGCCGCGCGCGGTGAGATCGTCATCGCCAAGGGCAAGGCCGACGAGCAGATGGTCGGATGATGAATAGCCCCGCCCCCGCCAAATTCCGCTTCGATCTCGATCTTGGTCATCGCCAGGAGCGCAACTCTGTCGTGACCGAGAGCGCCCTCGCAGCGCTGATCGACAATGCCCGCACCGAGGGTCGCCGCGAGGGGATCAACGAAGGCGAGCGGTCGGCCACGGTGCGCGCCGCGCAGCGCATTGCCGAGGCCGCCGAGCGCCTCGCCGATCACACGGCCGCCCTTCACGCTGCGCTCGACGACAACCGACACGCCACCATCACAGAAGCCGTGGATCTTGCCGCTTCGGTGGGCCGCAAGCTCGCCCGCCATCTGCTGTCCGAGCAGCCGACCGCCGAGATCGAGGCACTGATCGCCGACTGCCTCACCTCGCTGAACGCCGTGCCCCACCTCGTCATCCGCTGCCACCCCGAACTGGCCGACGCAACACGCGACATCGCCAGTGCCCGCATCGCAACCTCCGGGTTCAGTGGCCGCCTGGTCGTCCTTGGTGATCCCGAAATGGCGATGGGCGACGCCCGCATCGAGTGGAGCGATGGCGGCATCGTCCGCGACGAAGCCAAGCTCGAAGCCGAGATCGACGCCCGTATCCAGCACTTCCTCAGCGCCCGCCGCGGCCCGCCTGCCATCTCTTCTGAAGGAGAAACCCCGTGATCAACGAGCCCGGTACCGAGGGTGGCCTTGGCCTCGAGGAAATGGACGCGCCCGAACGCGATGGTCCTGCTCAATCGGTCGAACGGTCGGCCTCCGATCTCGAAGCCGTCTTCGACGTCCCCGTCCGCATCTCGGTGGTCCTTGGCCGCACCCGCATCCCGGTCGCCAACCTCCTCAAAATGGATGTCGGCACCGTTGTAGAACTCGACCGTCAGGTCGGTGAAGCCGTCGAAATCTTCGTCAACGAGCGCCTCGTCGCGCGCGGCGAAATCGTCGTCGTCGAGAACCGTCTCGGCGTCACCATGACTGAAATCGTGAAGGCGAGCTGAGCGTGGCCAGGAAAAGTGGAAGCCGGTTTTCCGGTCCGGCCACGCGAAAAGGAACATAGATCATGCGCTTACTCATCGTCGGTGCCCTCGAGGGCCAGCTCTCCGAAGCCACCAAACTCGCTATGCAGGGCGGCGCCAAAGTCGCCCACGCCTCGTCCATCGAGATCGCGATGGCGTCGCTGCGCAATGGTCGCGGTGCCGATCTGCTGTTCGTCGATGTGATGATCGACATTCCCGGGCTCATCGCAGCCCTCGAAGGCGAGCGTATCTTCATTCCCGTCGTCGCCTGCGGCACCGAAACCAACGCCGCTGCGGCCGTCAACGCCATCCGCGCCGGTGCCAAGGAATACATCCCGCTGCCGCCCGACGCCGAGTTGATCGCCGCCGTCATCGCGGCCGTTGCGCGCGAGAGCTCCGACTTCCTCTTCCGCGACCACAGTATGGCGCGCCTCGTCCAGCTTGCCGACCAGATCGCCCCCTCCGATGCTTCCATTCTCATCACCGGCGAGAGCGGCACCGGCAAAGAGGTGATGGCCAAGTACCTCCACTCGAAATCGAAACGCGCCAGCCGCGCCTTCATCTCCGTCAACTGCGCCGCCATCCCCGAGAACCTTCTCGAGAGCGAATTGTTCGGTCACGAAAAGGGTGCCTTCACCGGTGCAGTCGCGCGCCGCATCGGCAAGTTCGAGGAGGCTAGTGGCGGCACATTGCTGCTCGACGAAATCTCCGAGATGGACGTGCGGCTTCAGGCGAAGCTTCTGCGCGCCATCCAGGAGCGTGTCATCGATCGCGTCGGCGGCCAGCGCCCTGTCCCCGTCGATATCCGAATTATTGCGACCTCCAACCGCAACCTCACGGAGGCCGTCCGTGAGGGCAGCTTCCGTGAGGATCTTTTGTTCCGCCTCAACGTCGTGAACCTGAAGCTCCCGCCTTTGCGCGAGCGCCCGGGCGACATTGCGGCTCTCTCCGATCACTTCGTTGCCAAATACGCGCAAGCTAACGGCCTGCCGCCGCGCGCGCTCACCCCCGACGCCCGCGACGCGCTGTTGCGCGCGCCATGGCCGGGCAATGTGCGCGAACTCGAAAACACGCTGCATCGCGCCGTACTGCTCTCGCAGGGCGACACCATCAGCGCCGAAGCCATCGTCATGCCCGACGGGGCCGGCCTGACCGATGTCGTGCGCACCGCCAATCTCGCAACGCAGGCGGCGCAGGTCGCCGAAAGCATCTCGCGCTCCATGGTCGGGCGCACCGTTGCCGACGTCGAACGCGATCTGATCCTCGAAACTCTCGACCACGTCCTCGGCAACCGCACCCACGCCGCCAACATCCTCGGCATCTCGATCCGCACCCTGCGCAACAAACTCAACCAGTATTCCGACGAAGGCACGCACGTGCCGGGACCGGGCGACCAGCGTAGGAGCGTCGCATAGTGTCGGGGGAGTTCCAGCAGCCTACCGGCGCCGCCTTCTTCAAGCTGCCCACCTGGGCGGCCGCCAATAAAGCACTGCGCTCGACCGACGTCGGCCTCGCCGCTGGCATTATGGGCATCATCGTCGTGCTCATCCTGCCGCTGCCGGCGGTGCTGCTCGATGTGCTGCTCGCCGTCTCGATCGTCTTTTCCGTGCTGATCCTGATGACGGCGCTGTTCATTCAGACGCCGCTCGAATTCTCGTCCTTTCCCACTGTGCTGCTGATCGCCGCCATGCTGCGGCTCGCGCTCAACCTCGCGACCACCCGCCTCATCCTGTCGAATGGTCACACCGGTCCCGACGCTGCCGGTCACGTCATCCAGGCCTTTGGCAGCTTCGTGATGCGCGGCAACTTCGTCATCGGCGTCGTCGTCTTCGCCATCCTGATCATCGTCAACTTCATCGTCATCACCAAGGGCTCGGGCCGCATCGCCGAAGTCGCGGCGCGCTTCAACCTCGACGCCATGCCCGGCAAGCAGATGGCGATCGACGCCGATCTCAGCGCCGGTCTCATCGACGAAGCCACCGCCCGGTCGCGTCGCGAAACGCTCAGCGCCGAAAGCGCCTTCTTCGGCAACATGGACGGCGCCAGCAAATTCGTGCGCGGCGACGCAATCGCCGGCCTCCTCATCACCTTCATCAACATCATCGCCGGCATGATCATCGGCATCATGCAGGAAGGCCTCGACTTCCAGCAGGCCGGCAACGTCTACACCTTGCTGACCGTCGGCGACGGCCTGGTCAGCCAGATCCCCGCCCTGATCGTTTCGACCGCCGCAGGCCTGCTCGTCTCCAAGGCCGGCGTCATCGGCTCCGCCGACAAGGCGCTGGTGGCGCAGTTCACCGGCTACCCCAAGGCGCTTGGCATGTCGGCCGCCGTCATCGGCTTCATGGCGTTCCTGCCGGGCATGCCCATCCTGCCCTTCCTCGGTCTCGCCGCTGGCATCTCGTACCTGGCGATCCGCTCGACACGACAGAAGGCAGGCAACCTTGCGAAGGCCGCAATGGACGCGCTCGTCGCAAGCAAGCCGACCGGTCCAAGGGCTGGCGAAGAAGCTCCCATCAGCGACAGCCTCAAGATCGATGAGCTCAAGCTAGAACTCGGCTACGGACTGCTCTCGCTCGTCAAAGAAGACGAGAACGGCACCGATCGCCTCACCGAGCAGATCAAGGCGCTCCGTCGCCAGCTCGCCACCGAACTCGGCTTCGTCATGCCGCCAGTCCGTATCCTCGACAATATGCAGCTCGAGCCGAACGATTACATGGTCAAGATCAAGGAGGTCGACGCCGGCAAGGGTCGTATCTTCGCCAACCAGCTGATGGTCATGGACCCTATGGGCAAGGAGATCACCCTGCCCGGCCACCACACGACCGAGCCCACCTTCGGCCTCCCCGCGACCTGGATCGAACCGGCGCTCCGCGACGAAGCCGAAATAAAAGGCTATTCTATAATCGATCCCTCGACGGTGATCTCGACACACCTCACCGAAGTACTGAAGGCCAACGTCTCCGATCTCCTGAGCTACGCCAACGTGCAGTCCATGCTGACCAATCTCAGCAAGGATCAGCAGAAGCTCGTCGAAGACATCGTTCCCAACCAGATTTCGGTCTCGGGAATACTGCGCGTTCTCCAGGCGCTGCTCACCGAACGCATCTCGATCCGCGATCTGCCCACCATCCTAGAAGGCATCGCCGAAGTCGCCGGCTCCGGCCGTACTGCGCAGATGATCGCCGAGCACGTTCGCTCGCGTCTCGCCCGCCAGATCTGCGCCTCGAACCTCGGCCCGGACGGTAATCTTCCGCTGCTCACCCTTTCCCCCCAATGGGAGCGCGATTTCGCCGAGGCCATGGTCGGCGACGGCCCCGAGCGTCATCTGGCGATGGCGCCATCGCGTCTTCAGCAATTCATCCTGTCGATTCAGCAAGGGTTCGAGAACGCCGCACAGATGGGCGAGCTTCCCGTGCTCATCACATCACCGGGAATTCGCCCGCATGTGCGCTCGATCGTCGAACGCTTCCGGCCGCAGACTGTCGTGATGAGTCAGAACGAGGTGCACCCGCGCGTGCGGCTCAGGACCATCGGCTCGGTCTAGGCCGCAACCCGCTTCCCCGGCAGCGCCACAAGAACCAGATCGCGCAGTGCCGGCGCCGCCCACACCACGCCGAGTGCCAAGAGCGGCGTATAAATCGCGCCCCAATAAATGTTCATCGGCTTGCCGACGATGGCGAACATCGCGAGATAAGTGAGCACCGTCGCCAGCACCAACTGCCCCGCCTTCGCTGGCCAGGCCAATAGCCCAAGTACGGCCAGCGGCAGCAGCAGCCCGGTCACCCAGAACGGCATCAGCAGGAACGCGCCGTTGAAGTTCGCCGTGATCAGATCGAACGACAGCCCGCCAAACTGCACCCAGCCCTCGGGGTAAGCCTTATCCAGCGGCCCGACCATGCTCATCGCCAGTTGCGCGTGCCACGCGAAATAGCCCGTGAAAGCCAGCAGCACGACGCCCCACGCGCCGACTTCAGTCCAGCGCCGCTCACGCAGTGCGAACCACACGCAGAGCACCACATAGGCAATGCTCAGTTCCCGGAACAGCAGCGCCAGCGTTGCCGCGCCAAACCCCATCCAGTGCCAGCCTCGCCCGTAAGCAGCGACCGACAGCAGGATCAGCGCCCCGGCATAGAGCTCGCACATGTTCTGCGCTCCCGGCACGATCACCGACACGAGGCTCAGCACCAGCAGGAGCGCGAGGCCCACCCGCATCGCCGGTCCGCTCCACTGGAGCCCCAACGCCAGGGTCAAAGCCGCCGCCGCGATCGCCACCAGCACCGCCTGCGAAACCATCGTCGATGGCGATAAGGCCAGCGCCGTCAAGAAAAACGGCGGCCGCCAATTGAACACCGAATGCGTGCCATACCCAGCCGAAACCAATTCGGTGTGCAGCGCCTCGTAATACGGCACGCCATCCTTCAGCGCATCGACCACCTGCTGGTAGGTTTCGAGGTCACCCTGCTTGTCCGGCGCCTTCTCCGTGCCAACCATAGGAAACGAGAAGCACAGCACGATCAGCGCAATCGCCGCATAAGCAGCCAGCACCAGCCGTGCGATGGACGGCGAAACTCGCTCGAATCTCGTTGCTGCGAACGCCATCAGCCGCTCCCGAAGATTTGCAGAGCCTAGGCGTTTTCTCCTAACGAAACCCCAAACAGCTCGGCAGTTGGAACTCCCCCCGCCGTGGGGCATTGTCGGTCAGCGTCAACGGGGTCACCCATGAAACTCTTCCGCTGCGACCATTGCAGCAATGTCCTATATTTCGAAAACACTGTCTGCGAGCATTGTGGCCATGCTTTGGGGTACTGGCACGGCCGCAACATGCTGCTGTCGCTCGAGCCGCAGGGCGGCCATTTCCACGCCCCGGCCCTGCCCGAGATGCGCTTCGTCTATTGCGCCAATGCGCAACACGGCGCCTGCAATTGGCTGGTCGAATATGAGCCCGGCGGCGATCCCTATTGCCGCGCCTGCCGGCATAACGCCCTCGTCCCCGACATCGCAGACCCCGCCAATCTCGAGCGCTGGCAGATCATCGAGCGCGCCAAGAAACGCCTGTTCTATTCACTCCTGCGCTTCCGCCTGCCGCTGGCGACTCGTAATGAGGATCCGGTGCACGGCCTGAGCTTCCAGTTCCTCGCCGAGGCTATCACCCCCAGCCCGGTGATGACCGGACATGAAGGCGGTCTCATTACCCTCGCTCTCGCCGAAGCCGATGACGCAGCGCGCGAACATCGCCGCACGCTGCTCAAGGAACCCTATCGCACCCTGCTCGGCCATTTCCGCCACGAAATCGGCCACCATTTCTGGGACATCCTGATCGGCAATCAGCCGGCACTCGACGAGTTTCGAACGCTGTTCGGCGACGAACGCGACGACTACGCCGCGGCCCTCCAGCGGCACTATGATTCCGGCGCACCTGCTGGATGGCAGGCGACTCACATCTCGGCCTATGCCGCGTCCCACCCCTGGGAGGATTGGGCCGAGACCTGGGCCCATTACCTCCACATCGTCGATACAACTGAAATGGCCTCCGCCTTCGGCATCAGACTCAACCCCAAGGTGGACCTGATCGGCGAGTTGAAGACCCAGATCGACTTCGATCCCTATCGTCTCGGCAGCATCGAGGATCTCATTGAGCACTGGGTGCCGCTGGCCTCGCTGATCAACAACCTCAACCGCGCCGTGGGCCAGCACGACGCCTACCCCTTCGTCCTTAGCCCAGCCGTCATCGATAAGCTCGGCTTCATCCAGAAGCTCGTTCGCCAGTCCGGCCATGTGCAATGGAGCGTCCCCGGACCCAACGGGCGCATCCCAATAAATCGCCCCCTGCAATAGGTAAGAACAGTGGATTGGGAGCAAATGCTTCCCATTCAGTGGATTTACTAAGCTCCTCTTCAGTGATTCAAATGAGGCGGGCGGACTGTAGACGGGGCGTTAGGGGTGGACGGCAAGACGAAGAACACCGCAGAGGTGTACCGCGGCGAAGCTGCTGAACTCATGGCAGCGGCCGCGCGCGTTGCGGATCGCCCGAAAGCCGGGCCGGCCCCGTTTCCGCGCCAACCAGCAGCACCCCCAGTCGTGCCAGAATCGCGACGTCCGCTGCCCTACCCCGAACCCATCGGCATCAACGACAATCTGACGGAAGATCAAGCGCCGCCGCTACGGCGCGAGCGTCGCCGTGTGTCGATTCCTCGCGTCCTCGCCCGCGTGCTGATTTCGCCGCTCTATCTGGCGGTCGCCGCCCTGTCGCTTGGCGTGCTGTTCCTCTTCGTCAAAGGCTTCATCGCCTAGCATTCGGGCAGGCTGACGCTCAGCCCGCCCAGACTCGTTTCCTTGTACCGCTCATCCATGTCGCGGCCCGTCTGCCGCATCGTCTCGATCGCGGCATCGAGCGGCACGATGTGCTGCCCGTCGCCCAGCGAGGCAAGCGACGCCGCCGCTACCGCCTTCACCGCGCCCATGCCGTTGCGCTCGATGCACGGCACCTGCACCAGCCCGCGGATCGGATCGCACGTCATCCCCAGATGATGCTCGAGCGCAATCTCCGCAGCATTCTCGATCTGCGCATTGTTGCCACCAAGCACGGCACACAGCGCGGCTGCCGCCATCGCCGATGCCGACCCGACCTCGCCCTGGCACCCAACCTCAGCCCCCGATATCGATGCATTGGACTTGATCAGCCCACCAATCGCCGCAGCTGTCAGCAGCATCTCCGGCACCCGCGCTCGCGAAGCCCCCGGCACCAGATCGAGATAATACCGGATCACCGCCGGGATCACGCCGGCCGCGCCGTTGGTCGGCGCCGTCACCACCTGCCCGCCAGCCGCATTCTCCTCATTGACCGCCATGGCATAGGCCTGCAGCCAATCGACCGCCGAATGCAGCGGCGCATCGTTCGCGCCGGCGCGCGCCGTCAGCTTCTCATTGAGCCCCTTCGCCCGCCGCTTCACATTGAGCCCGCCCGGCAGGATGCCATCATTGCGCAGTCCCCGGTCGATACAGCGATCCATCACCTCCCACACCGCCATGATCCGCCCGTCGAGATCGTCCGGTCCACGCGCCATCTCATTGGCCCGCTTCATCTGCGCAATGCTGAAACCCGATCGCTCCCCCATCGCCAGCATCTCCGCAGCCGTCGCGAACGAATAGGGCACATCCTGCTCCTGCGGTTTCGCCGGCCCCTCCGCCATCTCCGCTTCTGTCAGCACAAATCCGCCGCCAATCGAATAGTAACTCGCGCTCAGCACCTCGCCGCTATCCATCGCCAAAAAGAATGACATTCCATTGGGATGGGCAGGCAATCTCTGCCCCTTTTCGAGGCTCACCGAGCTCGCGGGATCGAGGCCGACGACCCGCCCATTTGGCAACCGCACTGTTCCATGATCCGCCAGCTCATCCAGCGCCGCGCCCGCCGCGTCGCGGTCATAGCTCTCAGGCCGCATCCCCGTGAGGCCGCAAAGCACCGCCCGGATCGTCCCATGACCCTCGCCGGTATAGGCAAGCGACCCATAGAGCCGGCAACCCATTGTCAGCCGGCCAGCCGGCAAGGGCGCCTGCGACGCCAGCGTCACGAACCGTCCGGCAGCGAGCATCGGCCCCATCGTATGCGACGAGGACGGTCCGACACTCACCTTGAAGATGTCGAAGATGCTCAGGAACATGCCGCGATCCTAGCATGGATTTTCAAACGCGGCGGACTATGCTTTACCGGCATCATGTCCGAAGTCACGATCCTCACCGTTCCGCTGTTTTCCGAACTCGGCAATCTCGGCCTCGCTCTGCGCCGCGAGGTCTTCATCACCGAGCAGCACGTGCCCGCGGACGAAGAATTCGACAGCTACGATCTCACCGCGACCCATGTCGTGGCGCTGCTCGATGGCGACCTCGTCGGCGTCCTGCGCATCCTGTTCCTCGACGAACACGTCAAGATTGGCCGCGTCGCCGTCTCAGCCACTGCGCGCGGCAAGGGCGTCGCGAGCCGATTGATGCACCACGCCATGGATCTCGCCAAATCTCGCGGTGAAACGAAATTCTATCTCACTGCCCAGACCGACAAGCTCGCGCTCTATGAAAAGCTCGGCTTCGTCGCCTTCGGTGACGAGTTCCAGGATGGCGGCATGCCGCATCTCGCGATGAAGACATACTGAGCAAAACAGAAAGGGCGCCACCGGCGCCCTCATCAAACCCATCGCTGCGGATCGTCTACTGCCGCATGTGCCGCAGACGGCCGATCTCGTCGTACTCTTCCTGCTCAGCCTTGTTCTCGGCGGCAACTTCGCGGCCATGCTCGCGCTGATCGAGCAATTCGACCTTCTTGAGGTCTTCCACCGCCTCGGCTAGCGCGTCCTGCGCCGCCTCGAGCTGGTCGCGCATATCCGTGGCCGAAGCCAGCAAATTGTCGCGCCGCGCGATCGCCGCTTTGGCAAAGGTGGAATAAGCAAAATGGGCAACGTCCGAGATGCCGGTCTTGTGCTGCTCGATCTCGATCTGCTGGTCGAGTTCGGCGGCCATGCGCTCGAAATCGGCGACCATCATTTCGATCTGCGCGACCTGGCGACGCTTCTCGTCCACCTGGAATTTCTTGAGCCGAATAAGGCTCTCGCTCCGCGACTTCATGACTTGTACTCCTTACACACTCAAGTCATTCCCCCGCCCGAACTCATGGGGCAGGTCCTATCTTCGCCAGGATCGCTTCGAGCATAATATAGCCGTCAGCGATCGAGGTGCGCTCTTCCCTCTGCTGGCTCAAAAAAGCCTCCAGCGCGGGGTTCAGAGCGATGGCGCGGTCGACTTGCGGGTCCGATCCCTTGCGGTAGGCCCCGAGCCGGATCAGTTCCTCCATATCGGCAAACACCGACATGAATTCTCGCGCCTTCTGCAGGACTGGCCGCACCGGAACCGGTACGCATCCTGGCATTGTACGCGAGATGGATCTGAGCACATTGACTGCCGGGTAACGCCCCCGTTCGGCAATGCCACGCTCCATCACAATGTGCCCATCGATAATACCGCGCACGGCATCAGCAATGGGTTCATTGTGATCGTCACCTTCAACTAAAACGGTAAATAGTCCCGTAACAGAGCCTGAGTTTACGAGCCCCGGCCCCGCTCTTTCGAGCAGACGCGGCAATTCGGTGAACACTGTGGGCGGATAGCCCTTGGCCGTCGGCGGTTCCCCAATCGCGAGGCCGATCTCGCGCTGCGCCATCGCAAAGCGTGTCAGGCTGTCCATCATGCACAGCACGCGCTTGCCCTGGTCGCGGAAATACTCCGCCAGCGCCAGCGTCAGATACGCCGCCTGCCGGCGCATCAGCGCCGCCTCGTCCGACGTCGCGACCACGACAATCGCGCGCCTCAGTCCAATTTCGCCGAGATACTCGGTGACGAACTCCTGCACCTCGCGGCCGCGCTCGCCGATCAGCCCGACGATCGCAACGTCGGCGCTGGCATTGCGCACCAGCATCGACATCAACACCGATTTGCCGACACCCGAGCCGGCGAAGATGCCCATGCGCTGTCCCTCGCACATGGTGGTGAAGGTGTTGAGCGTACGAACGCCCATATCCATGGGTGCGCCGACTCTCGCCCGCTGATGCGCCGGCAGCGGCGACTGCTTAAGCGGATAGGCCTCAGCGCCCCGCTGCAGCGGGCCCTTGCCGTCGATCGGCTCGCCATCGGCATTGATCACCCGGCCCAACCAGCTCTCATTGGGATAGACGGCGCCGTCGCTGCGCTTGAACACGGCCTTGCAGCCGAGCCTTACCCCGGTCAGCGGCCCAAATGGCAGACACAGCGCATGTCCGTCGCGAAATCCGATGATCTCCGACGCCAAAGTTTGGCCATTTGTGGTCTCGATCATTACCCGGCCGCCGACGCGCAGTTCGCGCACCGGCCCGATCACTTCGATCAGGAGGCCCTGCACGGTCCTGACCCGGCCGAACACCTCGACCTCGTCAATCGCCTCGATATCCGCCGTTAGCGCCCGCATGGACTGTCCCGAATCGCCGTTCTACAAACGGTAACCGAACGTTAAACAAAAAGCGTTAACCATGGCGCTGACCCGCGTCCTGCGCCCGTTTCTAGGCGAGGCGGTTTTCCACAGCCCAAAACCCCGGAAGCCTGAGTCGCGAGAGTCGATTACAACCCTTTCTTAACCTAATATCTTAAGTTTGGTTGCCCTATTTTAACACATGAATTCAATGGCTTAGTTAACTTACGATAGTAGTTAGTTTGCATATTGCGGATCAGAATTAAACTTTGTTAACTAATGGCGCTTAGGTTTGAGTCATATCCAGTAGGGTTCGGTTAGGGGTGAATAGCGACCACGCTACTTCCCCGGTTCCAGCAGGAACGACTTTAAGAGGAAACGGCCGCATGCGTGTGCTCTTGATCGAAGACGACAGCGCGACAGCGCAGAGCATCGAATTGATGCTCAAATCTGAGAGTTTCAATGTGTACACAACCGATCTCGGCGAAGAAGGCGTCGATCTCGGGAAGCTCTATGACTACGACATTATCCTTCTCGATCTGAACCTTCCCGACATGTCGGGCTATGAGGTGCTTCGCACACTCCGCGTTGCCAAGGTACAGACCCCCATTCTCATCCTTTCCGGCCTTGCCGGCATTGAGGATAAGGTTCGTGGGCTCGGCTTCGGTGCCGACGACTATATGACCAAGCCCTTCCACAAGGACGAGCTGGTCGCCCGTATCCACGCCATCGTCCGCCGGTCGAAAGGCCACGCACAGTCGGTCATCCAGACCGGCGACCTCACGGTCAACCTCGACACCAAGACGGTCGAAGTCCAGCAGGCCCGGGTGCATCTGACCGGCAAGGAATACCAGATGCTGGAGCTGCTCTCGCTCCGCAAGGGCACCACCCTCACCAAGGAGATGTTCCTCAATCATCTCTATGGCGGCATGGACGAGCCCGAACTCAAGATCATCGACG